>SFGF01000039.1 GCA_004556655.1 Lachnospiraceae bacterium
CAAAGTAACATAGAAGATGTATAGAAGCTCCACTCCATGAGAGAATTATCTCATGAAAAAAGAAAACTGTCTAAACGGTGGGTTATTCATCGCTTACGAAATAGGTGCTTCTGCTACTCTTTTTTTATATGTACACAACAATATATTTTGGAATGAAATAATGCTGTGTGGAAATAAAAGGAAGGGAGACTATAAAAGATGAAGTTTTTTGATTATCTTATGTTGGGGCTTATACTGCTCGATATCATAGGGGTGTTAATTGCAGTACCAATGATAATTATAAGTATTTTCTTGGTATTTTAAGCAGGAACAAAGAGACTTTCTTTAAAGCAGGAATAAAAGTGGGGTAAAGAGATATGAAAGCGCTTGTTTATATTATTTTTTCATCTTCGGATGAGATGAGAGAAAAGTTAGAGAACCATAGGAATAAAATATTTGCTTACTGTGAGCAGAAAAATTATATACCTCTTGTTGTATTTGAAATTGCAGGACCAGAGTGCATACAAGAAGAACTAGGGAAAACTAAAATCTTTCAGTTGGCAAAAAGAAGGATGATTGATGTGGTTGTTCTTTCAGATCTGACGTTATTAGGACGTAATATTTCAGAAGATAATCGGCTGGTAGAGACATTGAAACGGTATAATGTGGAAATAGATTGCATTCATGAGGAAGCATAAGAATTCGAATTCTGCTGGTTATTCAAAACTTATTGACATGTATTGATTTTCCATATAGAATAAAGATGATATATCTTTTAACACTTGGTTTCACAAGGTTATTGAAATTTTGTTCTAATGGAATGATTAGAAGTTAAAATTTTGCAAAATAGCATTATGTATATTAAGAAAGGCATTGATTATTTTTTAGGAATAGTCGATGTCTTTTTGTGCGTTTAGCGGAGATTTTGTGAAAAAGGGGAAAGGATATTCAAAATTGGACGGAAGGAGGACAAAGAATATTGGTAAGGTATGAAAAGAGTAGTCACGGTTAAGTTGTGACGGAATGCTGTAGAATGAATGATATGAGATAAGTGAGTAAAGAAAGGTATTGATTGTTAATTTGAACATTCAATGCCTTTTTTGTGTTTTCAAAGGAAAGGAGAAATTTATGAATCGTGAACAATTAGTAATTTTGGAAAAGTTTCATGCAGCTTGTGTACGTTTTTGGAAAGAGTTCATGGAGGAGTATGATGAGCCAGAACCTTATTTAAAAGCGTTAGAAGATGTAAAAAATTGTAAGACGAATCCCTATAAAGCGCATGATGCAGAAACCTTAGATCCGAGGACAAGAGAATATTTTATTAAGCGTTGTGAGATGGATCTGGGATTAAGTGACGATTTCAAGGATATGGAGTGGGAATAATTTCGGTTCAGAAAACAATGAAAGGGATGACAATGAAAATTATCAGAGAGGGTAAAGAAATTGAACTCACTCCAGAGGAATTATATGAAGCTTACAAGGAGCAGCAAGAGATTTATGATACCCAAAACATTGAAAATAATATGGTTGAGTATCTGGACTCCGATATATACGAGCAATTAAAAAATAATGCTGCATATATTGAGGAGGCAACAGATTTGTTTCGCTCATATCTCGAGGAAAGCGAAATGTCATATGAATTTGCGGTTAGAGAAGCAATCAGAGATACAGCAAAGAAATACATTAAATCATAAACGGCATGATTGCTTTTAGAAACTTCTTGTTGATGAAACTGTAATTGTGTTTGAGAGACAACGGAGATAACAGATGAAAAAATCAAATAGAAAGGAGTAATGCCTATACCCGGTGAAGCCGGGTTTGTTGTCGGAGAGGGAGACGGGCAACAGTAAAATAAATTCGTCGTGGCTATAAGCATGGTTGATTAAGAGTCAACGTAAGAGGGCCATGTGTATAAGAGCAATCTAAGATATTACCACTTTGCCGGGAATGGCAAGTGGCAGGCATGAAAGTATGTTGGATTTCTGCAGGGGTATCCTCTTTTGTTGCAGGATATTTGGCAGAGAAGGTAGACGAGTATATCTATATAGACATTGAAAATCAGCATCCGGATAGTATGCGTTTTATCAAAGACTGCGAAAGAGCGTTGGGGAAACCTATACAGATTCTAAGGTCAGATTATAGGAATGTCCAGAATGTAATAAGGCAGTTCCGTTTTATCAATAGTCCATATGGAGCAAAGTGTACAGAAGTCCTAAAAAAGAGAGTCCGTAAAGAATGGGAACATGAACACTGTAAACAGAAAATCACGTATGTGTGGGGATTTGATTTTAATGAAAAGCATAGAGCGGACAGGCTTTTAGAATCTATGCCTGATTTTCAGCATGAATTTCCACTCATAGATAAAATGCTGTCAAAGGAGGATGCTCATGCGATTCTTGAACGGCTGAAAATTGCGAGGCCGGCAATGTACGATTTGGGATATCGCAATAATAACTGTATCGGTTGTGTGAAAGGAGGAATGGGATATTGGAACAAAATCAGAATTGATTTTCCGGAAGTGTTTGAACGTATGGCAAAGCTTGAAAGAGAAGTAGGCCGTTCCTGCATCAATGGAATATTTCTGGATGAATTGGAGCCAGACAGAGGACGAATGGAAGATGAAGTAATGCCGGATTGTACTATTATGTGTTATCTGGCAGTTGCTTGATCAGTTTAGTCATTCGGAACCCTGCCTGCTGATTGGAGTAAGAATCAGTAACTAATATTGTAGCCGGAAGCTTCTCTTTCGGCTGCATAGTTGAAATTTGACGGGAGGTAAAGTGTGAAAGTAGAAATAAATAAAATTTTTACAGTAGAAAAGGGGAAGAGAAAAGCAAGATGGAAAGTAATTGAACATCCCAATTTTCCCGGACAATTAACGCTTGTCCGGGATTATGCAGGTATGATGAGTTATTTTCAGAAAGAAGATGAAAAACATACAAATGGCTGCGTAACCATAGAAGATGCTTATTCCGTAGCATACGCATTAACGTAATAAGCTGGCAGCGCTGGCTATAGATTCAATTTGAAAGGAGGCTATCTATGAAAATAAAAATTATCAGACATGTACCAACAAATCCAAGCCCGGCGGTGGGGCAGGAATATGAGGTTATCAGAGTCCATGAACGAGGAAAAAGGTTTGGAGGAGATGTCTATTTTGTGGAATGTGAAGGGCAGGAAGTAGGCGTACTTACGCATGAAATGAGAATTGTAGAGGGGTAGGATATGACAGAGAACAAACAAGTGACATACAAGCATTTGAAGAAAGGGCAGAAAATCAGCGGTATAAAATCAGCGAATAGTTCTTCCGGCTTTACTGCCTATGTTAAAGAAGTGAATCCGGCATTTGTGACAGTAGAAATGTGGAATCCAGGAGGCAGAGAAGAGAGGATAAATTCAGATGCTATGTTTTTGATCGAACTGATGGATGAAGAGATTCGTGAAAAGTATAATGAAAAAGCCAAAGATGTAGTTCAGAATATTCAGACTGTCATGCTGCGTGACGAAATAGGATGTCATGAGATGTACAATGCATGGTTATCGAGTGATCCATGGGAACTGACACAGGCATGCATCAGCCAAAAGCTATCTATATTAGGGCATTGCAGGGATATCATACCTAAGAAGGCAATGTTTACAGGGGATAAATTAGATGCGGGCGTTTGTGTTGAAGACGAAGATGGAGATAGGTTCTGGTGTCATTTTCGGTCCGGTGATATTCAAGTATTGGTAAGAAGATACGAGAGATATCAGGAATGGAAAGCGAAAAGAGCAGGAAATATTGATGATATTTTGAGTGATGTTCCGATTGAAATTGAAGTGGAGCAGCAATAGAAAGAGCAGTCGTGGAGTGGACGGGGCTTCTTTTTTGGTTCATGGCGAACATAAGCAAGTTGATGGAAATGTAAATATTGATTATTGCAGTCAGAAGAGATTTTCTTTTGGCTGCATAGATAAAAAAAGGAGACAAATTATGAGTGAATACATTATGAATATGGAAACACAGAAGTTGGAATTACACTTTGACAAGGCTGATTATATGGCGTTGTCGGAAGATTTAAAAAAAGAAGTTAAGAGTAATTTTCTTTTCAGCCGCAAATATGGTGCATGGGTAAGCCGCGCAAAGTTCCCTAATTTATGGAGAGCGGAAGCGGTAGCGAAAAAAATAGGGCTTGTTAATGGTGGAAAATCCGGCGAAACATTGACTTTTGCTGAACAGATGGAACGAAAAGCAGAGAAAGCAGAAGCAAGGGCAGAAAGATATGATTACAAATCAGAAAAAGCCCGGGATAAAGCAGAGACATTACAAAAACCTATTAACGATATGCATGGAGATATTGCGTTTTTCACGCAGCCGAACATAAACAGCAGTGGTGGACGTGCTTTTACAAACAGGCGTAATAAGATGTTTTCCGCATGGGAAAGAGGCTTTGATGAATTTAAAAAGTCTGAATATTATGCAGAACGCGCAGAGACCGCAAGGCAAACGGCAGCGGGAACGAAACCAACTGATAAGGGATTTATTGATAGGCGGATCAAAGATGCAGAAAAGACCATACGGGCGCAGAAGAAAAATCTTGAGTCGTATCGTAAAAAACTGGAACAGATTGAACAGGGGAAAGTATTCAAGCGGTACGATGGTACACCTGTAACAGCAGAAACGGTTCGGGAATGGATTGAAAATGCGGAACTGATTATTGAAAATGCGATCAGTAAATCCATTTATTATCATGAGTGTTTAGAGGAAGCTGGAGGCGTGGCTTTTTCAAAGGATATTATTAAAGTCGGCTATATCGTAAAAATCAAGAAATGGGGAAATTGTAAGGTAATAGGAACCGGAAAAGTGAATATCACTTTTGAAGTTATGAATATTCAAGGCGGGGTTCCTTTGAAGGCTGCATATGCAGAAATTGAGAGTGTTGTTTCTGACGCGGTAGAGATTGACAAACATCCGTTTAAAGTTGGGGAAACATATACTGTGCAGATGTGGAGCGATACGGAACAAAGAAGAATAGAGAAAGAGTACACTGTTACGAAGATAACAGATGAAAAAGTTACTATCAAATCTGGCACTGACAGGGCTGTTACAAAGAAACCTCGAAAGTTCAGAGATGGACAAGGTTATAGCTGGGCTATTGGGGTTGCGGATGGCATTGGTGGCACAATTTATAAAAAATGCTGTTAAAACTATTGAAGAGATTTGGGTGGCTAAATAAGCGCTAAGGTAAGGAGGAATTGCACTGAGAGCATATTTATCGGTTCAATTTGATAAACCTATTAAAAAAGACTGTTACTATATTTCGCCCGGCAGTTATGCTGTTCAGACTGAATCCGGAACAGAATATTTGTTTGATTTTTTTGAAACAGAAGGATGGATTGATAAAGAAAATCCGACAATCGTGCATTTTATTATAAAAGATGAAGATTATGACACGTTTCCGGATACCGTAGAATTTAAAAAGCATATTCATGAAATTACAAGATTCGATGAATGTTATATCCACATCGAAACCAATGGAGAAAGCTCAGAGATTACACCCGTGGAGGTTTTAGAATTCACTATTAAGGACTGGGTGGAAGGAAAGCCAGTGAAAGTGGAAAGCACTGAATTTGTAACAGTGAGGGAGGAGAAAGAGACTGGTGGGAGTGCTCTTACATACACGTTTACCAAAAAACTGTTAGCAACCTGCGAAATTTTCCCTCATAGAATAGAACGTTGACTGCTTGACGGTGGAAAGGAACTTATTATGGCGAAAAGGTGTAAAAATTATGTAGGGGTAACGTGTGTGGATGGAACTTGCCCGAGGGCAAATGCGGAGGAACGTGAAGAGCGAGATATTTCGTTAATTACGAGTTGCCGATATTGTCCTTTTTACAGAGGATGCGAGGATTGTGCATTAGCCAGGACAAAGTATTGTTCTGTTAGAATTTAAAGAAATAAGGAGAAAAGCAAATGTTTGAGGAAATCAATGAGATCAAAGGGGAAATAGCTCGATTGCAGCATCAAAAAAGTGAACTGCAAAGAGATGTTCAAAGGATAAGTGATAAGCTTAATCGGAAAGATCAAGAACTTGTGAATTATCTGAAGCAGGAACTGAATGGAAAGTGCGTAAAAGTGTGTAAGGAAAAGCCGTCTTATCCATGTGAACCACTGGTTCGGTATGGATATGTCTATAATGTTTTCCATATAGATATGGCAAAAGTGGCTTTTATCGATTTTACTGGAACTAACAAACTTATCCTGCGATATGAATCACGCTCGATAGAAGAGTTGAAATTTATATCTGAAGAGGAGATAAAAGAATATATTTATGATCTTTTCAAGGACAGAGTCGTAGGACAGATGGGTAAACAGAATGAGTAGACCGACTTTGTGCTCAGGCTTGCGGAATATAACTCTCAGCATTTAGGTAATAAGAAACTTAAGAGTCTAAAGGAGAAGGGCATGAGTAAAAATATTTGTCCCTGCTGTAAAGGGAAAGCAGAATATTTAGATATTGAAGCAGAATATAGCGAATATCTTTGTGTAGGGTGCGAGATCAAGATGTATGACGAATTACATGCAGTAATGGACAAGCTTAACATGAATAAAGAGCAGGCATATTGTTATTTGATGGAAAGTGTTGGAGCAGCTGGAGGGAAGCGCTGGACAGGAGTCCGGCGACCGGAAGTAGATTTGTATCCGGCACAGTTGAAGTTACGGTTTGAAGTCTGTGAAGAAAACAGAACAGAGATTTAATTACTTGTGTTGCTGCCGGGAAGAACTCCGGCAGCAGCATATCACGTAGAAAGATGAGGATAGGAAATGAAAGATTTTGTTTTAGTCAGCGGCTTAGACATTAGCGCATATAAAAATTTGTGTGAGGTAGAAAAACCAGTGCTGGATGAAGACGGATATCCAAAGGATTGGATGCATCAGTGGAAGCCGGGGGCAGGAATGGAATGGTCTGAGTCAATTTGGCCGGGAAAAGGGTTCCCGGTAACCCCCAATTCTGTATATGAATATGAAGAGGTTTATAGTTTCCACGCAGGAAGTTATTCGAGTTATAGCTGGTGGAAAAGCAAACTGAGTGAATTTAAAGGAGATCGTGCCTTTCAGGAACTCCTTGATTTCGCTGATACTGAAGGAGTCATTGGGGCGAAGCTGTCAGCAAAATTGAGAGATGATTTTAACAAATATCACGAAGAAGCTGTGATATTTGCAAATACCATAGAGGATGGTGGGGTTTTTATCGAAAAATACGTGAAATGGAAAAAGGCATTTCAAATTGCATCAGAAAACGGAGCGGTAGAATTTCATTAGATTTCGATTTTTCACATTTTATACTGTGGTCAGAAAAACTCTGACTGCAGTATATCATGTAATAAAACTGGAGGATATTATGTGTGATATGTATGAAGAATTATTGTCAGAAAAAGAAAAGGAAATTGGACAGTTGGAATTTCAAATGGAGCAATGCCAGCAGGAGATCCGCAGGCTTCGCAATGTTTGCCGCTACTATGAAAAAGAAAGAGAAATAAGGCAGGAGTGGGGACTGGTGTCCTTCGAGGATATCCTTAAAAGGCTTGGTGCAGAGGTTCCATTTACAACAGGGCAGGGAAGTGAAATTCTGTTTACTGAAGATGGAGCAAAGGCATATGAGGATTTGAAAAAGATACTATATGCGATTCAGAGAATTGCCGGTTTGGGGATGAACGTTTCAAAAGTTGACGGGTTACTGAGCATATTAATGGCTAAAGGAGAAAAAGAGGCAGAAATATATCAGTTGCGTCTGTTATTACAGATTTTTGATGAATACGGATGGAAAGGAAGTTATTCTGTTGGAAACTGGAGTATAGCGAAAGGCAGTTATGATTTATGGTTTGAGATTTATTATAATCAGATAGCAAAGATTCAGTGTATTGCTGGCGAATTAAGAGTTGCCAATGAAAAAGAAATCGATCCAAAGGCTGTTTTGAACTGCATCCTTGAAGTGTACAGTAACGTAAGAGCAGGAGAGGAGGAGTAACATGGGATGGACTTGGTACAATGTGGCTGAAGAATGGAAGAATGGGAAAAGGACAATTAACAGGAAAAAAGAGTGTGATTCTATTCTTACACAAAAGCCGCAGGAAATAGACGGACGTTGGATTCCGGGAAGAGAGGTTCTCAAATCTGCGATGGTTGGAACTACATATTATGCTGCGGTAAAAACAACATATAGGGATGGAAAGAGTGTAGTTTGGGCTGCTGTTTTCCTTACCAAAACAGAATGCGGAAAATATGATAATTTTGGCTATAAGGATATGGATGAAACCTGTGGACCAGCAGAATGCCAATGCCCGAAAGGAATCTTGAATTTGCTGACAGAAACAGATTCCACATATGCTAAGGAATGGAGGGAGCGCTGTTTGAAATACCATGAACGGAAGAAAGAGCGGAAAACACTTGAATCGCTTCCCGCCGGCAGCAGAATCCGATTTATTAATCAGTATGAATTAAGCAGTGGAAAGAGACCAGGAGATGAAATTATTTTAGTAAAAAAAGTACGACAAGGGGTAAAAAGGAAGCAGGTTTATTGGACGGATGGTTATTACCGTTGGACGAAGAACCTGATTCCAGATGAATATGAAATTGTAGCATAACAGATAAAAGTGGCTTCTGGTTATTCTGGAGGCCCTTTTTTTATGCTTAAAATCAAAAATGTGCTGTTTCTGGCACAATCTAAGATACCAATCTGTATTTCCAATCTATAAAAAATCAACAAATTTCAAAATTTTTACAGAAATAGAAAATTTTTGACTCCCTTATTCAATGAGGGGATAAAAGTTCCACTTTCATTTTGTACCTTGAAAACAAAATATTCAGTATATGGGAATCAAAATATTGGGTATGGCTAAGAGCGTACATATTCTGCGATGATACGATGGTAAATAAATTTCGTGGAGCGGAAGACCAATTAGAAATTGCTGATATGGCAGTAGTCAGGGAAAGTAGCTGCGTACAGTATGAGGGCAGAAAAATTTCCATTCCGATATACTCCCGGACACAGGGATTGAGAAAAATGAATAGTACAACAGGTACGTTGTGTCAAATGAATGTTTCGGGCGGAGATCATAGAAATGGTATGTCTGATTAATGTTTCAAAAAGATAAAGCAGAAGGAAAGGAATAGAGATGATAAAAGTGATTTTAGGTATTTTAGGTTTGACTATTGGTTTCGTTTTATATTGCTGTGTGGTAGCGGGAAAGCGAGATGATGAGTTTTTGTACCATCTGCTGGAGGAAGAAAATAATATGTGTAGGAAGGATGAGGAAGAACAATGGGACGAGCAGGCGTGATCACAGAGGATTTCAAAGGAAGTGAAAATACGGCATATCATGACATTGTTGCGTTGTTTAAAATATACCGTTCTGTAAACTGGAGAATGCAGATAAAAATAAATCAGGTAAAGCATCGATTCCAGATAGAATACGGTACAGATGTGGATTCCTTTTTGGAAAGTATCTATCATGCCGGTATGGATATCAATCAGGATCTTGGCGACATGAAAGAACGGGTAGAGGCGATCAATCGCTCCAATAAGTTTTTAAAATTGATTGACGAAGCAGTGGAACTGATGCGGAAGTTTCATCCGCAGGGAGAACGCAATTACTGGATTTTATATTACAGTTATATGTCGGCATATAAAGCGGATAATCTGGATGAAATTCTGGACAAGCTGGAGCCTCATTTCCCCAATATTACGCGGATCAACAGGGCTACATATTTTCGATGGCGTGAACAGGCATTTGAGGCAGTAGGCGGAATTTTATGGGGATATGAAGAAGAAAGTATAAAAATACTGGAGCAATTTAAGGAGAGTTTTAAGGAAGAATGATGAAATGGCAGGTCTTCGGAAATACTGTTGACACAGAAATTCCGAAAAAATTATATTGAAAATAGCCAATGCGCATACAAGGCGCAAAACTATTTTTCGAGGTGCAATGCCAGAAAGGAGAACACTATGTTAATAATGTCAGTAGATACGGGGAACAAAATGATTAAAACGGAGAATCTGGAATTCCATTCAGGATTGGAGATTCTGGATCAGATGCCGGGAGAGAAGGAGGAGGTAATTCGCTATGAAGACAAATATTATCTTGTCTCTAATAAGCGCATAGCCTATATGGAGAATAAAACGGAGGATGACAGGTATTTCATATTGACGCTTATTGCGATCGCAAAAGAGTTGGAGCAGTTAAAGCAGCAGGAGGCAGAACCATTGATACCAAATGGGCTGATTGAGATAGAATTGCTGGTAGGGCTGCCGCCGGTTCATTATGGAAAACTCCGGGATGCTTTTAGGAAGTATTTTTATCGAGATGGACAAATCATTGATTTTTCCTATATGGGTATTCCATATAAGATTGCGTTTTCAGATGTAAAAGTGTACATACAGGCATATGCGGCATATGTGCTGATTGCAGGAAAACAGAAACTTTCAACCTATCAGAAGGTGCTGTTGATTGATATTGGTGGCTTTACAGTTGATTATATGGTTCTAAGGCTTGGATGCATTGATTGGAATTTGGTTGATTCATTAGAAGAGGGAGTTATCTTGTTTTATCGTAAAGTCAAGGCGGGTATCCGAAAAAAATACGGTATTCTTTTGGAAGAAAGTGATATTGATAATATCCTGTTGAAGAAAGAAACATCTTATGAAGAAGGGCTGATTGAGCGGGTAAATGAAATCGCAAGGCAATATGTCACGGAGCTTCTCGGAACCTTCAGGGAACTTGGAATTGACTTTGGGACAACGCTCACGGTTTTTGTAGGCGGCGGTTCTATCTTACAGTCAGAGTTCATACGTGAGACATGGAAGTGGAATCAGGTAAAATACTTCATTGTCAACGATTCAAAAGCAAATGCAAAGGGATATAAGCTGCAGTATCTGGCTGAGAAAAACTTGCTCTAGGAGGCGGTTAGATGGGGAAACAGGATGAATACCGGTTCAATTTACGCTTTGATAAATCAGATGAGGACCATAGGCGGGTGTGTGAATTTTTAAATTCATGTGGCAGAAAAAAAGCCCGGTATGTAGTGAAAGCGTTTCTGGCATATTGGGCCATGAAGGATGCCCTCGACTTTGGAAAAACAGAGCATATGAGAGAAATGGAGGCGGAACCGTTAAAGGAAGACAGCGATTTTGTGAGCCTTGATGATGAGTATACTATGGATCAGGCAGAAATTGAATTGATGAAAAGGAATTATGCAGCACTTGCAGATATGGAATAGGAGGGATGCTCACGTATACGAAGGGCAATATTAAAAAAGTTGCAGAATCATTTGTAATAGCGTTTCTGTTATTGTTGGTAGTACATATCTTTTTTGAACTCTCTTATGTCAGCGGGGAATCAATGGCGCCTACTTTTGAAAACGGAGATATACTTCTGGTAAAGAAGTGGGCGGCTCCCCATAATGGGGATATTGTCACTGCTTACATAGAAGAATTAGATTATGTTGTAGTAAAACGGGTAATTGGAATGGAAGGAGATCGTATCCTTATTACATCGCATGCTATGTATAGAAACGAGGAACTATTGCAGGAATTTACCAATGATAAGGAAGATGATAATAAAGTATATGAAATGATTGTACCTGATGGATCTGTTTTTCTGATGGGAGATAACTGGGAATATTCTCTTGATTCTCGCAGTTTTGGGTGCATTCCAACAGAGGCTGTCCGTGGGGTAGTATTAGAAAGATGATAGGAGGAAGGTTGTTATGAAGAATAGACAGATAAGGATTTTTTATAGTATGGGAGTTGTACAAATTTTAGGATTAGGAGCCTTATTTTATAACTGGTGGATTGGAGTGGCAATGTTCGCGGTGTGTGCCTGCTTTCAGATTGGTTATGCTACCAGTATTGTTTTTCAGAATGGAAAAATGAAAGTGTGCCCTGAGTGTAGGGCATCTATTCCAAAATATAACCGCATCTGCCCGGAATGCGGGCATCTTTATCAAAAAGGCGTTAGTGAAGAGGAGCTTACCGGGATCATTGAAAAGGAAAAAGAAGAGCAGATGAGTTCCGAGCAGATTGATTGTGATTTTGAAAAGATTGAAGAGATAGCAGTAGAAGAAATGACATCGTTTGATGGTGACATCGAAGCACTTTTGAAAAAGAAAGACGGGGTAGAAATTTAAAAGATATTGTCATATTTTGTCTAACAAAAGCATTAAATACATGCAAAATGTAAGATTTCAAAAAGTAAAATGTTGTATTATGTAATAGTATGTTTGTTGTTGTGGAAACAAGTTGCTGAAAAATTGGAATCTTAGAATTATTGGTACCGGTGTTATGAAATTATCAGTACTTACTTTCTTGGATTTAAGGGATTGGTATGTATCGATAAAGAGAGGCGCAAAAGAAGATATACGATTTTTGTAGACTGTTGGAAGTTTATTCTGACAGTCTTTTTTTATGCCTGTCAAAAAATAAGACATACTAGCAGGGCTTGTCGAAGGTTTTGTCGAATCATATACCATCCGAGATCTCCGCCCTTTGAAGCTTTTTTCGTCAAAAAAGTTCAGGAGGGTTAAAATGGAGAAAAATAGAAAGGGTATACAAGGGCGCTTTACCCTTTATTTTAAAGCATCAATGGAAAATGTACTTGGCAAGTATCTTTTGAAAAAAAGCAAAATCAAAGGAAATGAGATGCCCGTTGAAGAATATGAGGAAGTGGAGGACTATGGTTCGGACGATATTCTGTCACAGATTGGGTCTGCGACAGACAAAATCTTCGATGGTGTGATGGAGACGAAGCTGCTTTTGGATCAGATTGCGGATAATCGCTTGATACAGGCATTGGCTGCTTTGTCCGAACAGCAAAATAACATCATCTTTCTTAGGATTTTTTATGAGAAAACCTTTGCAGAGATAGGAGAAATCATGGGTATTCCCAGTAAGAAGGCAGAGAATACATATTTCAATGCAATTAAAAAAATCCGTAAGATAATAGGAGGCAGCGGTGATGTGTTTTGAGGAGGTATTTATCAAGGCAAGAATGTCTGATAAAAAGGCCATGCTGGAGATCGTTGAAATGTATCGTCCTTTGATGATAAAGTATGCAAAGGTAAATGGCCGTTTTGACGAGGATTTGTATCAGGAATTTGTCTATACATTACTGGTATGTATTAAGACGTTTCCAATCAATGATGATGCGGAAAAACACAATATATAGAGAAGTATATTTGACAAACACAAGATATATGTATATGATAAAAGCGATACAAGTTTTTTCGGCATGGATGCAGAAAACAAATTTTGTTCTGGCAAGGGGTCAGAACTAAGCTTTTAGGCAGGAGTCTGCCCTAAATTACAACATATGCAGAAGGGTACTGATTATTTTAGGAAAGATAGTCAGTACCTTTTTTTGCGTTCTGTAATTGCAGAACAGGTATCAGGAAGGAGGAGAGGACACAGCGTAAAATCAAAAGCGGCTTTAAATGTGCGAAAGGAGGACTATGAATGAAACAGAAGAAGACGATCTGGGCTTGCGGGATTGTAAAGCAACCGGTAGAAATAGGAAAAAGCGCAGAATACTATCAAAACGGTATCTGGAGAACAACGGCGAAAGTTCTGAGAGTAATTGAACTGGCGGACGATTATATTAAGTTTGAAACAGGCAGGCTCCGTTATTGCATAGAATTTAACAAGGCAAATACAAACGTAATGGCAAGGGCGGCATAATCAGGACAATGAATGGGGCATACTTGCGGGTATGCCCTTTTTCCGTAATAGAGAAATAAAATTGACAGCCTGATCAGAATGCGACTAAATTGAGACGGAAAAGCGATATAATTGCGACAGCTCTGATATTGACATGTGACTTTGAACTTTATAAAATGATAAAGTAAAGTTCTGTGCATGTGGGAACTACATGGAGAGCCGCGGGAGTTTACAGGTATAGACAACCATTAAGAAGGTTGTCTTTTTTTATGCCAATTTTGAGATGGAAAGGAGGGAAGTGTTTGGCAGGAAAACTTAAAACAGATAAGAACGAAGTGTTAAGCATGAGACCGGGGAATCAGCGCATGGAGCTGGTTCCCCAGTTTGCGTTTATTGCGTTTGTGACTGTTTCACTGTTTGCAGTAGCAGCCGGACCATCGTTCGCAACAGATATCTTTGCAACGGCTAAAAATGCAATGCAGACTGTGTATACAGATGTGGCAGGAATTGCAACGGTAGCGGCGGTTGTATGTGCGGCGGTCTGCTTGTTCCTGATGAACTTTTCAAAGTCGGGAAGAACAGTAGATGAATCCAGAGCATGGCTGAAAAGAATCATCGTCTGCTGGGCTGCGCTTATGACATTGGGGGCAATTGTAACCTACATGGAAAAGATTATCCCGCAAAGTATGTTTACTGGATAAGTGAATAAAAAAAGAAACTAATAATGGATGTGCCGGTGCTCTCCCGGCGGAAAGGAGGGTATCCTTAACGGGTATATGAGTACATGGGCTGGTTATTAGAGTTATTAATAGAAGGTTTACGGGAGATCTGTTCTCAGTTTGTAATTGATATGATGGATTTGGTAACTGGGATGTTCACAGAACTTCTTTCGTGTGACCTCACAGTATTTGAAGAGCTGTTCTCTGTAGTTGGCGATTTATATAAAAATGTCATGGTGCCAATGGGAATTGCAATATTGCTGCTCATCTGGATATGGCAGTTGTTTAAATCCATGTTCGCGAAATCGGGAGTAAACAGCGAAGACCCGATTGAGTTAGTCTGCCGTTCCTGTATTGCACTTTTCTTTGTTGTCGCTGCGAAACCAATGATCAATTATATCTTGAATATAGCAGGGACACCATATCAATGGGTGGTGGGAACAAAGATCGATGTAGAAAGCTTTTCAGAATATGTTTCTGTATTGGAAAAGGTAACGGGAGTTTTGGGAATTGGAAGCCTGAATATTTCTATACTCATGCTAATCATGCAGTTTGTTGTGGCATGGAACTATTTTAAAATGTTATTTATCATTGCAGAAAGATATGTGCTTCTTGGTGTGTTTTCCTATACTGCACCGCTTGCATTCTCAACGGGAGGTTCAAAGGCAACGAACAATATACTGGCATCCTGGGCGAAAATGTTTGGCGGACAGATTGTCCTTATTATATTAAATGCATGGTGTATGAAAATGTTTCTGTCGGGATATGGAAATCTGATGGCAAGTAGTTATGGTTTTACCAAATTTTTTGTTGCAACGTTATGTCTGATCGGATTCTGTAAGATTACATTCAAGCTGGATTCCTATATGGCGTCTCTGGGAGTTAATTTAGGCAGACCGTCCTATGGGCTTGGAGCAATGGGACTGATGATGGCAGCGGGAAGAATCCTGTCTCATGTTGGAAGAGGCGGTTCAGGAGCAGGTGGACAAACAGCCCCGGGCGGCACAGATGCAGGAGCCGGCGCAGACGGCAATGGAGCAATGCCGGATACTTCTGCTGGACCGATTCCTATGTCTTTTGGAATGGATGATGAACCAATTGAAAGTATGCCGCAGGAGAACGGTTTTGGAGATGAAGCAGACACACAGGCTGATATGGATACACAAGGAGATTTTGTGCCGGAAAACACGGAAGATGCCGGAGTTCTGGAAGAGCTTGGAATGATGCCAACGGATCTGGGTGCCGATGAAAATACAGATACAGGTGTGGATGAGGATTCGGGATTCAGCGAGGAATCCGGAATGAATCTGGAATCTGGAGAAGTACCTGAGTTCCAGGAGGGCTCTGAACTTTTGGGAGAAGGAAATGAGCAGGGTAGCGGAATACCGGAAGCTGGATTTGGGGATGAAACAAATATTCTCGGCGATATGAGTGATTACCCAGTGGAAGAAGATTTTGACAGTGAAGCCGCACCGGAGATGGATTTGGAAGGCGGTTCTATTGATTCGGCCGGAATAGATACAGAAGGTGTTACCTATGGAAGCGCAGATTCTTCCTATAATAATAGCGGTTTATCCAGTGGTGGAAATGCTGGAGAAAGTACGTTAGGTAATGCTGGTACAGATGTGATTAGTGAGATGGGAGGGGAAACTGCGGTAAGTGGTTTTGATTCCTATAATGCCAGTGGAGAGACTGTAAGCGGTCATAGTTCAGATGGACATACATTTGATGCAAAAACTTCGGATGGAATGCCTGTTCCGGGAACACCACAGACAAGTATGGAGCCGGAATTTGAGAATGGTATGGTTCCAGATTATGAAGTTATGGACGAAGAGCGAGGGATGGAAGCAGAGACCGGAGCAGAATCCCACATGAATCATCTGGATATCGGAAGAACAATCCCGTCTGCAGAAGGCAAATTCCAAAAGGAAGGCACAAAAAATGGGAAACGGAGTTTCCGGGAAGTTCCGAAATCAAGAGAAGAGTTAAGGAGAAGAAAGCAGGGAAATCAAAATCCGGATTCAAAAGACAGCAGGCGTAAGAACTGAAAGGGGTGGTAATGTGAAGGATGACAGAAAAGAATCCACACCTCTTGAACAGGGCGCTGATACGGCGGCTCATGCGGCGCGGGCAGCACAGCAGGCACACCGCATTGCAGATTATGCCAGATCTGCTGAAACAGTAGCGCACACATCACAGGCAGCTTATGCAGTAACAACAGCAGCGCAGGGAGGCGCTACAGCGGCAGGTGCAGCAACCGGAACCGCATTGGCGGGTCCGCTGGGAACCATAGTGGGCGCTTTGCTTACAAGTAAGACATTTTGGAATATCATAGTTGGAATTTTGGCTTTTATTTTTTTGTGGATGTTCATTATCGCTAATATGATAGGTATTATTTTGAGTTATCTAGGATTTGCAGATGCCAATTCTTTTGCGAATGAAGCGCAGTCGGCACAATTGTCAAATATGAGGACACGCATTGAACAGGTGCTTGCAAATGAAGATTACGAAAAAGAAATTCTGGCGATTATAGAACAGAACCGGGACCTCCAGATACAGGAAATCAATGCAGATAAGGCAGAAAATTACGCTGATTATGAATTGCAGATCGTAGATGAATATGAGACAAAGTTAAAAAGAAATCTCAGTTCTTATCTGGCAGTTTTATTGACGGAAACATGGGATAACAGTTCTATCCAGTCATTTTTAGGATATCCCAACAGCCTTGGGCTGGATATGTCAACAGATTTGACAAGCCCTTATGATGCCTACTTTCAAGAAGCGGCACAGACCTATAATGTTCCGGTTGCTCTGTTAATCGCAATGGGAAAGGTGGAATCTGATTTTAACCCAAATGCAACTTCTGGAGCAGGCGCGATGGGAATCATGCAGCTTATGCCGGCAACGGCTGCTTCTCTGGGAGTATCTAACCCTTATGATCCGAGGCAGAACATCATGGGAGGAGCAAAGTATATCGCCGGAAATATTGAACAGTTCAAAAATTACTCAAACGGATTGGAATTAGCAATTGCCGCATATAATGCGGGACCGGGAGCGGTTATCAAATATGGCTATCAGATTCCGCCGTATGAAGAGACACAGAATTATGTGAAGAAGGTTCTGGGATATATTGAGATTCAGGAAGGCAGAATCAGTTCTGGGGGAAATTCGGATGAAAGCACGGAAGATTTAAGCGCACCATATGGACAGTTAAAGGAAGCGGTTTCTGAAAATGTTGACCGTTTTTTTGATTGGTCTGTAACAGATGAAAAAGAATCTGAGGTAACAGAAACCGCATATTATTTCCTTTCAGAGTCAGGAAAGACGGAAATTGAAAAAGCAACGTATGATCAACTGAAGAGGGAAGGTGCGAATGTTACAACGGAGATATGGCCGACAAATGCGAAAATGGTGGAATATACGATTGCGCTTATGCTAAATTCCCAGTTATCCGGTAGTGGAAGCGGTTTTGAATATAAGTATGTGACTGATCAGGGAACCTTTGAGATGGTAATCAAAGTATTAAAAGTCTTGCAGGATGGTGTTCAGGCACTCAAGGATGCCTTTTTTTCATTGTTTTCGTGGACGGATTTTGTTACAGGCGGGAGCAGTTCGGATTCCTATATCGGGAATATTGACGCAACGGGAGATATTATTACCTATAATACTGTCGGAAAAGGGGTCAAGCAGGTGGTTTATTATAATCAGGTGGAAGAACCATGGGGAAGCATGCCTTATGGGACCAGTACCATTGGGGCGGCTGGCTGTGGGCCTACATCCCTTGCAATTGTGATTTCTACTTTGACAAAGCAGACGGTAACACCACAAATGACCGCGGCATATGCCATTAGCAATGGAGAATATGTAAGCGGTGTAGGAACGGCACATTCTTTTCCGACCAATGCGGCAAATCATTGGGGGCTTACCTGCGAGAGAGTGGGAAAAGACCGGATGGACTATGTGGTACAGTCTTTAAAAGAAGGGAAAATGGTCGTGGAAATATGTGAAGCTTATACGATAACCGGTAGTGGAAGCGGTCATTTTATCGTGCTGACAGGAGTGACAAGTGATGGTTATATTACGATTGCAGACTGTGCCAGCCGGGAACGGACAGGAAAAGTGTATAGTGTTGACACCATCAAATCATATGGGCGGGATTTAAGCGCAGGTGCATTTTGGATTATCGGAACGAAGTAGCAAAGGAGATGGGAAATGCAGGTAAGAACGAAAATAATGATGCTGTTTTTTTGTGTGTTCTGCTGTCTGCCGCCTGTAAAAACATATGCAGCGGAAATCAGTGATACAGAACTACCGGTAATTGCAAGCTGGGAGAATGGAAATGGCTATGCGGAGGACGGAACGATGCTCAGTGGAACATGGGCGTATGATTCTGCGAATGCAGCCGGAAAATATGTTTTATTCGGAGAGGATGGCACTGTATTAAAAAAATCAGACCAATGGGAGAACCGGGAGACCGCCAGTGATAATTTTACTGCAACGGAGCAGGAGCCGGCAACGATTGCGCTGCGGGTGGAACCTTTCTTGGGATTTGAGGGTACAGTTCTTGTTACTGTAGAAGAAAAGAGCGGTATCCAGAAGAAATGTGAACTAAATCAGGATAACCAGTATCAATATAATCTGAAAGTAAACAGCGGAGACTATGCACTAAAAGAAGTAGAAGCATATGATGATGCCTATCGGTATACAGTTGTGTTTTCGCCGGAGTGGTGCCATATCGGGGAAAAGGGCTTACAGATCATGGAAATACAGGTTGCAGAAGAGAGAGTGGAAACGGTAGAAGAAGGTGGACAGCAGAATAATGAGGAAACAGTGTTATTGCCGGAAAACGGACAGGAAGAAAAGATAGAAATTCATCAGGCAAAGGAGGATGAAATGATGTTTGGATTAGAAGAAAATAAGATTCTTTTGTTGATTGGCGGGATTGTAGCAGCAGGGATGGCAGGTTTTCTTTTGCTGCGGAGTAAAAAGAGTAAGTATCAGTAAGGAGGCTGTATATGTCACAAAGAGAACGTGTGGATGTTTATACGATTCCGCCTAATTTTGCAAAAGAGGGAACTATATTTTCAGGAAGAGTAGAGGCCAGAAATGCCGTAGAAGCAGCAATTCTGGTCTTTTTGTTATTTCAGGTCTTATTATCATTGGATATTGGAGTAAGAGGGAAGATATATGTTGGCGTAATCGTGATTCTTCCAGTAGCAATTTTTTCGGTTCTGGGTGTTCAGGGGGAAAGCCTGACCTCTTTTATTTTTCAGTTTTTCCGTTATCTGGGTAAGCGGAGGATTTTGACATCGCCGGACGCAAGATACCGTTTAAAGAGAAACCGCAGGCTGAAAAAACAGGAAAACCGGAAACAGAGGCCGCAAAAGCAGAAAGGGGGCGTAAAAAATCGGAAGCGAAGTAAAAGAACTGAAGCGGAAGCTCAAAGAAGCAAAGAAATTGGAAAAGCAGCAGCAGAAAGAGGAGAAGCGGGAAGAGAGAGCGAACAGGAAGATCAATAAGGAAAACCAGAGGGAGGCTGACAGACAGCGGAGAGAACAGGAAAAAGAAGAGAAAGTATTGAAAAAAGAGTTGTCTAAATCCGTATCCGCAGATGAAGAGGTAATAGAAGATACGAAGAAAGTTACGGATAAAAAGCAGAAGAAAAAAGAGAAGGAGCCCATACCGGATTTACTGCCGGTAACATGGGCTTCTTCTTATCTTCCGGTAAAGCAGATCCGGAATGGGATTATCTATACATCCGATGGGCGTTATGTGAAGCTGGTAGAAGTTCTTCCGATCAATCTGCTGTTACGTTCTCCGGCTGAGCAGCGGAATATTATTTTTTCGTTTATGTCATACCTGAAGATCGCGCCGGACAAGATCCAGTTTAAGGTTTTATCGAAAAAGGCAGATATCAAGGAATACATTGAAAAAATCAGAGAGGAAGCAAGAAACGAGCCGGATGAGAGATACCGTCTGCTTCAGGAAGACTACGCAGAGCTGATCCGCACTTTGGGGACAAGAGAGGCAATTACAAGACGGTTTTTTCTTATTTTTGAATATCAGTCGTACAGCGGAAACAAGAATCCTAATGAAAGAGAGGTTTACTTATATTTAAAGTCTGCTGTCCAGACGGCGAAGAAATATCTTTCCTTGTGTGGAAATGTACTGTTGGAGCATGAGAATGAGTCGAGATTCTGCGTGGAGGTATTTTATCAGATCTTTAACAGGCAGACCAGTATCTATGAAACACTGGATGACCGTATCCAGAGGGTAACAGAGTATTACCGTCTGGAGAATGGAGCAGATAGTATACGGTATATACCGGTTACAGAACTGTTTGCGCCGGGCAGCATTGATTTTACACACCGCAACTATGTCATTATTGACGGAGTATACCATACATATCTGTTTATCCCTTCCCATAAATACAGGACAAAAGTGCCGGCCGGCTGGCTGTCGCTTTTGATCAATGCGGGCGAAGGTATTGATGTGGACGTATTCTTTTTTAAACAGGATAAAGTGAAAAGTCTGGAGAGGATTGGAAGAAAAATCCGGCTAAACCGTTCAAAGATTAAAGAGGCGTATGACACCAATACGGATTTTGACGATCTGAGCGAGTCAATACAGGCAGGGTATTATCTGAAACGTGGTTTAAGTGGAAATGAAGAATTTTACTATATGAGCACGTTGATTACGATTACCGGGCACAGTGCAAAAGAGGTAGAGTGGCGTGCAAAAGAGATGACAAAGCTTCTGAACTCTCAGGATATAGGAACCGCAAACTGCATGTTCAGGGAAGAACAGGCATTTTTATCTTCCTTGCCGATGCTGAATCTTGACAGGAAGATTTACGAACGGTCTAAGCGGAACGTGCTGACATCCGGTGTTGCGTCCTGTTATCCGTTTGCTTCTTACGAAATGTCGGATAAAGATGGAATCATGATGGGAGTAAATAAGGCAAACAGCTCTCTGGTAATTGTGGATATCTTCAATACGCAGATATACAAGAATGCGAACATTGCAATTCTTGGAACTTCCGGGGCAGGAAAAACGTTCACAATGCAGTTAATGGCATTGCGGATGCGGCGTAAAAATATTCAGGTATTCATCATTGCGCCAGATAAAGGGCATGAGTTTGCACGTGCCTGTACTAACATTGGAGGGGCGTTTATTCAAATTTCTCCTGCTTCTAAAAACTGCATTAATGTCATGGAGATACGTCCTACGGATAATGCAACCAGTGACATTCTGGATGGATATGTAGTAGAAAGGTCAGAGCTGGCAACGAAGATTCAAAGCCTGCATATTTTCTTCAGCCTTCTAATACCGGATATGTCACATGAGGAAAAGCAGCTTCTTGATGAGGCATTGGTAATTACCTATCAGGAAAAGGGAATTACACATGATAACCAGAGCCTTATTGATCCGGAACATCCCGGGCGCTATAAGAAGATGCCGATTTTGGGAGATTTGCATGAAGTGTTGATGCGGAAAGAAGAGTGCCGCCGCATTGCGAATATCCTGAACCGTCTTGTGAATGGTTCCGCATCCACATTTAACCAGCAGACGAATGTAGATTTGGATAATAAATATGTAGTGCTGGATATTTCAGAATTATCTGGGGATTTGCTGCTTGGAATGTTTGTGGCGCTTGATTTTGTCTGGACAAAGGCAAAAGAAGACCGGACGGTGGAAAAAGCAATCTTTGTTGATGAAGCATGGAAACTGCTGGCTTCTAACGAACTTGCGGGCGAGTATCTTCTGGAGATTTTCAAGGTCATAAGAGCCTATGGTGGGGCAGCGGTTTGTGCAACACAGGATTTGGTTGATTTCTTTGCGCTGAAAGGCGGAAAGCTTGGCAGAGGAATATTAAATAACTCAAAAACCAAAATCATCCTGAATATGGAAAACGCGGAGGCGGAGCATATTCGTGAAGAACTGGATTTGTCGGAGGCAGAAATGAACTCCATTATACATTTTGAGCGTGGAAATGGACTGATTTCTACAAATAGTAACAATCTGATTGTGGAGTTTAAGGCCAGCCAGCTTGAAAAAGACCTGATTACTACGGACCGGAAGGATCTGCAAGAGCTGAAAGGGCGCCTGCAGAAATATGGGAAACAGGCATATGGAATGAAAGGAGCGTGAGTCGGCATGAAAGTATGAGTATATAAGGCGCATAATAAACGTCATATAAGGCGTCTTATTTTGGATTTCTGTGAAAATTCGGGATAAGGCGTCATTTATACGTCTTTTATGCGCCTGTTATGACACATAAAAATATGATTCGGAAAGGATGCAAAAACTATGGAAAACCAGAACAAACAAAAAATAGTGGAACGGGAAGTAAAAGAACTGATTCAGAAATACAATGTTCTTTATAAAGGGCAGTTATACGGTTTTTTTGCGATAGATGGGCGGGAACATTTCGTCGGGAAAGCATTAAAAGCGTTGGAAAAGGAACGGAACGTCTTTATTCATCAGGAGATGAAGATGATCGCCGCAAATGAAGAATCTTTTGGAGCCAGAGAATTTGGAACTCTGCAGTGTGTGTGGGTGCTGCTTGGGATTATGCATCAGAAAAAGGTGGAAGAACACTTTCTGGCATCGAAAGAGGAATATCCGGTACGCATTATCTTTGTTGGAGATGGCGAGATTTACGATATTTTATATGTTTCTGAGGCTGATATCAGTCTGGTAAATAATCTGTTTGCAAGAAAGCGGATTGATGGATGCGGGCATATTGTGGTGGTAGAGAAACCGGAGGACATCCCGGCAATCCAAATCCCGGATATCGTTGGTTTTTGCACGGTAAAGGAGGGCGGAGAAGTCGAATACTACTGTAAAAATGAATGAAAAAGATGTCCTGAAAAAGTTAAAAATGCAGCTTGATGATGCGCAAAAAACAGCAGGAAACGTAGAACAGAATCTTGCGGAAGCAAGAAATATCCTACAGGCTTACACAAGAAAAAATACCAATGTCCGATATACGAATTTTGGAGAGATGGTACTGGAATCTTCTAAGAGTGCGGAGCGCCTTACAGAGAAGCTGAGGAGGCTGTCTCTTGAGGTCACTCTGGACACGCAGAAATACGAAAACTATAAGTCCGATCTGGTTCTCATTCATGGAATTGATATATTCTACCAGAATCAGATATTGGAAGTAACGATGCCGGTTCTGGTGCCGCACAGGAAAGAATCTTATACGGATTATCTGTATAAACCATTGCATACGGCATTTCAGCACTGGTGCCTAAAGCGGGTAGAGACGAATCTCCCAGTTCCTGAGTATGAAAACTGTACGGTATGCTTCATGCATCTTTATGATAAAAGCTTGCCGGCGGCAAGGGTGCGGGATCATGATAACTGTGAGGAGAAGCATGTGCTGGATGTAATCGCAAATTTTTTCCTTACATCGGATGGCGGATTGTATTTAGATACCTATCATTTTACCCGGATGGGAGATGCGGACGGGACAAGGATTTTTATTATGGATAACAGCCTGTTTCCAGAGTGGATTTCAAGACTATGTCCGTAAAAAAGGTATCGAAAAAAAACGGGGATTTTTAAACGTTTTTTCGATATCTGTTCAGAAGCCGGGGAATCCGCAAAAAAGCGGAGGATTTGCAGAAAAAGGAATTCAGGGCAGTACCCAAGTATTCAACGTATAGGGTACTGGATTTTAGAAAAATGGTTCGATGTGAAAGGGAATAGTGCCGCGTGAAAAAGGGAGATTTATTATTGGTTATGATTGGCATAAGCGGAGAATTACCGTCTGCTCTGGCTGGAGAAGTGGTTGGCTCCAGTTCCTATGCGGCGGCGATTATTACCGGGCTAAAACAGGACGGATTTATCTCTGTGAGAAATAAATCGGGCTGTAAAGGGTATGTGCTGAGGGCAAAAGGCAGGCGCTATCTGTTAGAGAATTACCGGGCAGATACCGAATATTTTTTGCAGGGAGCGGTTGAGACCAGTCATGTAAAAAGTGAAGTGGAAAAGAGAATACGTCTACACCGGATGAGCAAGGCATGGGTCTTTTGTTTGAAGATGGGTATTCCAATTCTTCGAAGCCAAAAGCCGGTACTGTCCGGAATGGCAAAAAAAGAATGGAAGGGAGAAAGACAGGCGGCTTATTATGGCAGTCTGGAATTTAAGAGTGGTGTTGACTCTATCAAAGGTTCCAGAGCCTGCGGGCTGTTTGTTACCGGGGAATCTGGATATATCGTATATCATTCCATGTCACAAAAAATGAAGTGGGCGAAGAAAATGGAACGTTCCATGAGGATTTGGGCGGAGCGGCTGTTGATGCAGCAGGGCATCACTGGCTCTGCGGATGCGGTCATTCTTGGCGATGATATGGAACTTTTATGTGAATTATTGGAAAGTGATGGTGGAATCCGGGGGAATCTGTATCAGGTGGACGATATTTTTGAACGTTCTTTTTTTGTGCCGATGTGCGCGGAGGCAGAGATTCAGGTTCAGCTTTTTCTTAGCAAAAACAAACGGATATCTTTGTACCGGTTTCTTTGCGGCATATTGGACACTGTAGAAGACAGGGAATATTCCGTTCATGCCGGATTTGATCGGGAAGGAACCCCGGTCTATTTTTGTTATGAACTGGAAATGCGGCATCTGAAGCGTGTGAAACAGGAAATGGGATGGAAAAAAGCGGGCAGTATCGTATGTATGGAATACCAGAGGATAGCATTAGAGCAGTATTTTGGAGAGGAGGTGGAGATTCATGAGATTCTTACGGAGAAGGTAATGCAGTTTTTGCAGCAGGCCGGACATTGAGGAATGTCTGACACGATTCCAGTTGTAGGAGGTGGCTGCAGATATGAAAAATCCATTTGAAACAGGCAGTCCGACAGTAGATAGGATGAGCCGTCTGCAAATTTCCGGGAATGTGATTCCGATTGCCTGGTACAAGACAATACGCAAAGCGACAGGGAAACCAAATCTGAATGCAATCATTATACTGGCAGATATTGTGTACTGGTATCGTCCGGTTGAAATCAGGGATGAAGCAACAGGGCAGTTAAGCGGACTTAAAAAGCGGTTTCATGCAGATTTGCTTCAGAGAAGTTATCAACAGATTGCAGACCAGTTTGGTATTACAAAACGGGATGCAACGAATGCGGTTGTGGAACTGGAAAAACTGGGTGTAGTCACGCGCGTATTCCGGACAATAAAAGCCGGAGGCCAGCTTATTCCGAATGTCCTGTTTCTGGATCTGGATGTGGATGTTCTGGAAGAACTGACATATCCGAAGCAGATGGAAACGCAGGGACAGACGGAGCGGCAGAAGGGGTATCCCTTAAATGAGGGAGACGGGTACCCGAAAAAAGAGGGAGGTGTCACTGAAATAAGTGAGACTGTCCCCACAGAAAATGTGGGATGTGGCACTGAAAAGAGTGGAACAAATACAGAGATTACCAACAAAGAATTCAACAGAGATTATCCTACCATATCTCTTCGTGAGGCAGAGCGCATGATCAGGGAACAAATTGCTTATGATGCTTTAAAACACGATCATCCGTATGATGAGCGGATTGATGAGATTTTGAGGATTTTACTGGATGTTATGACGTCTACAGCAGAGACAATCCGTGTCAATAAAGAAAACAGGCCGGCATATGGGGTAAAGGCACAGTTTTCAAGGATTGGAAAACAGCATGTGGAGTTCGTGCTTCAGTGCATGGATGAGAACCATACAAAAGCAAGGAATATCCGGGCAGTGCTGGTTACAGCCTTATATAATTCGGTCAATACAATCAGCAGTTATTACGGGAATTTGTATCGGTATCATCAGTCAGAAGGTGTTGGAATCGGAAAGGAGGAAGAAACAGAGAATTAATCGAAAAGATATAAAATTATGGAAAATCATTGTCTGTGGATTCGGAGAGATTTTACTTGCCTTTTTCGTGGGCGGTTTCCTTGAACAAATATTTGTGGAGGTTGAAGTCCAACTGAATCCATTTACCTGTATTTATCACGGAATTGCGACAGCGGCCGGACGAAAAGGTTCTATTGCGGCGCTTTTTTTATTTGTGATTGTTGCAGGACTCATTATGTGGCGCGGAAAAGGACGGGGAACTTATGACGAACGGAACTTTGAGATATCGGACCTCGGAACTTATGGAACAGCCGGATTCATGGAAAAGGAGGAACAGGAGCAGGTTTTACTTTCGGACAAAACGGCAGATAAGATAGAAGGTGTCATTTTCGGAAAGGATTTGGAAACGGGAGATATTATCAGCCTTCCGGTAGATTCCAGATTGAACCGGAATTTTGCCATCTGCGGCTCACAGGGTTCCATGAAGTCAAGAGCATTCGCAAGGGTTATGGCGCTTCAATGCATCCGGCGCGGAGAGAGCGTATACTTTACAGATCCAAAATCAGAATTATATGAAGATTTGGCTTCCTATTTCAAGGAAGAAGGGTATACAGTCAAGCAGTTCAATCTGATCGACTTGATACATTCCGATGCGTGGAACTGTCTGGGAGAAATTGATGACGGTGGATTGATTGATGTGTTCTGTGATGTGGTAATACGGAATACGACAGATAAGTTTGACCATTTTTATGATAACGTAGAAATGGATTTGTTAAAAGCACTGTGTTTATATGTGTTTGAAGATTATCCGACAGAAAAAAAGACTTTTCCAGAGGCATATAAGCTGCTTTTAAATAAAAGTGTAGAAATGCTGGATTCCATATTTGAAAGGCTGCCGGACAGTCATCCGGCGAAGGGACCTTACCGGCTGTTCTCCAAAGCGGATAAAGTAAAAGGGAATGCGGTTCTGGGACTTGGAACCCGCCTGCAGATCTTGCAGAATAAGATGGTACAGCAGATTACCAGCCATACAGATATTGATCTTACGCTTCCGGGCAGAGAGAAATGTGCTTATTTTTGCATTACCTCTGATCAGGATTCTACTTATGATGTGCTGGCGACACTGTTTACCTCTTTTTTGAGTATCAAACTGGTGCGTTTTGCAGACCGGACAGAGAAGAGAAAACTTCCGATTCCCGTGACTTTTATACTGGATGAATTCCCCAATATTGGAGTGGTTCCGGATTTCAAGAAAAAATTGGCAACAGCCAGAAGTAGAGGGATTGGAATGTGCATCCTGTTCCAGAACATACCGCAGATGCAGAACCGTTACCCGGACAACCAATGGGAAGAAATTCTGGGCGGGTGCGATTTTTCCATTTTTTTGGGGTGCAACGATATGACCACTGCATCCTATTATAGTGACCGGACCGGAGAAGTCACAGTATCCGTTGCGTCAATCCGTAAAAACTATTATACTATGAGAATGACGGATTATGTGCCGGAATACAGCGAATCTTCATCGGTAGGAAAGAGACAGCTTTTATTGCCGGACGAGGTATTGAGATATCCGCTTGACCAGGGGCTTTTGATCATTCGAGGGCAGAAGGTGCTGCGGTTTAGAAAGATGGACTATACAGAACACCCGGATTCATCGAAGCTGAAAATGGAAAAAGTAGAGGCGCATATACCAGAGTGGTACCGGGAATGGGAGGAAGAAAGGCAGCAGTTCCGTGTTTATGAGGAGCAGAGGCAGCAGGATGCCCGTATCGCAGATGAGTGGGACAGAAGGCAGGAGAGGCAGCAGGAAGAGGAGAGTCCACTTATGGTAGATACGGATCTGAAGAAAAAAGAGAACAGACAGAAGAGACAGGGAGATGGACGGAAGGACAAAGAACAGCAGGAAAAAGGAGTTACAAAAGTAGAAGACTTGTTTGCAAATCATACATAAAGGAGGGTTTTCGTTGGATATTCAGAATAACACATTAGTCAGGTATGGATTATTGGAAATGCTGGAGCAGGAATTTGGTGTCCGGATCGGAGAAGATGAACTGGAAAAAATAGAATTGGCAAAACAGTGCATTAAAGTTTATGACAGCCCGGAAGAGTTTTTCCAGAGTACTGGATGGGCGAAGGATAATCCGGAGCTTTCAGATTTCCAGTATCTTTTGGAGAATAATATCTGCAAATGGATTGAAGGCAAAGTCTGGTATTTTTCAAGAATCCAGTTTGAGGAGCAGTTAAAAAAGCTGGACAAGTAAAGTGCAACGCAATTGAGACGAAAATGCGACACAATTGCGATTGTTCTGATATTGACACGCGATATCAGACATAATAAAATGATAACTGTAAAAAAAGAAGGCACAAGAAACAACCATTTTGTGGTTGTTTTTTTGTGCCTTTTTCTATTAAAAAGACAGGAGGATATCTATGGAAGAAACCAAAAAATCAAACGCAGCAGTAGAAGAGAAAAATGGAATCCCGAGGGCGGCACTGTCAGACGGGGTTCTTACGATTGACGTGGATTCCCGTGTGGAAACGATGGAGGAGCAGGAGGACACCAGATGGCACCAGCTTCTCAATGCGCACCGTACCAAAAAAATCCTGACCGGACAATTAGGCGGTATAGAAAAGCTGGAAAGCGGCTGGGTAGTAGCGGTTACTTATTATAATGGGTTCCGAATCATTATTCCAATGAATGAAATGATGATCAATCTGAACGGCGATGGGCGGGAAAATGCAGATACCCTAAACCGCCAGACGAGGATTGCCAACAATATGCTTGGCTGCAGTATCGACTTTATCATCAAGGATTTGGATACCAAAACAAAAAGCGTTGTTGCATCGCGGAAAGAGGCGATGCTGAAAAAACGTCAGACATTCTATTTTGCCGAAGAAGAAGGTGCAAAGCCGATGCTGTATCCGGGGCGTATTGTGGAAGCGAGGGTAATCGCGGTTGCTCCAAAGGCTGTCCGGCTGGAAGTGTTTGGTATAGAAGTATCTGTTCGCGCAAGGGATATGGCATGGGAGTGGATGGTAGATGCGAATGAGAAGTTCCAGGTCGGGGACCTGGTGCTGGTTGCAGTAAACAATATCGACATTCAGTCTGTAGAACAGATCAGCATATCGGTAGATGCCAAGAGTGCAACGGCGAACGTCAATAAGGATAATCTGAAAAAATGCCACAGGCAGGGAAAATATGTAGGCATCATAACGGATGTTTATAAGGGAACTTATTTTATCCGCCTGAATATCGGGGTAAATGCCGTGGCGCACTCCTGTAATATGGCAAGCCTTCCATCCAAAAAAGATGAGATTGGATTTGTAGTGACGAGAATCAATGATAATTATGAAGTGGCAGAGGGAATCATTACAAGACTCATCAAACATAATTCATAAATTTTTTAAAAAAAATAAAAAAATACTGTTGAAACAGGAAAAACGGATTGTCTACAATGCAATTTACACAGAGCAGCACATTTTGCAGAAAGAAGGGATAGAATGGCAAAGATGAAAAAGAGAACCAGCCAGGTTTCCATGCGGTGTCCATATTGTGGGAGGCCAGTACAATTGCGTCCGGCATCTTATGTGTACGGGGAAGACAATCTGGATCCACAAGGGTTCCTGTATGTATGTAATGGATATCCGGATGCCTGTGATGCGTATGTGGGAGTACATAAAAAAAGCGGGCACCCCATGGGAACACTGGCAAATGGGGAACTCAGGCATAAGCGGATTGAGGCGCACCGGGCATTGAATCAGATATGGAAGGAAGGATACATGACAAAGCATGGAACCTACATCTGGCTGCAGAACCGTTTGAACCTGCGGAAAAAGGATATGCATATTGGAATGTTTTCTGATTATCTCTGTATGGAGACTATACGGGAATGCAGCCAGCTTGTTGCACAGAGACATGAGCAGAAGAACGTGGAAAGGAGGACCGAAGCAAGTTGAAAAAAATCAAGCATAGAAAGGAAGGGCGGTATGCGATTGATGGCATCAGAGGATGATATTTACAGGATGATGGATTTAAGGGACCGTTACCTGTTAGGAATTGTTTTGTGCAGTGTGGCAGTGGGAATCTCTTCTTATCTGCTGGTAAATGGCATGTGGTGTTGGGACATTTTATATTTATCGGTAGTGTCCTGTCTGGGAGTGCTTTTGTGCATCTGGCAGATATGGAAACTCAATCACAAGATTATGGGTGCGGGGAACTGCTATCTGGAACTGGAGCAGGATTGTCTGGTCGTGTGCCAGCCGGAGAAAAACGGACATTATGAGTCCTGCCGTATTTTTTACGAAGAGATGGAAAAAATCGTGGAGGGCAGCAGGCGTGGGATACCGGAATTCTACGTGGTAATCAAAGCAACAGAGAATGAAAGGGAAAGTTTTATTCTTCTGGATGATGATGAACAGGACCGGCTGATCTTCTGTGTAAGGTCTTTAGGATATGAGAATCGGAGATTTATAGAATTTTACCGGAAGCTTCTGTGGGAAGTACCCGGAAGAGTACGTGTTTTCGGGACGAAGCGGCAGGAAATCTGGAAGATGAAAAAGTCCCATGTGGGAGCCTGCATTGTGGCAGGCATGCTGCTGATTTACATTATCCCTAAAATCATGGAGGTCATGAAATTGATTTGAGGAGGCGGTAACATGAAATGGTATACAGCGATTGGAATAAAAAAGAACACTGGGAAAAGGGAATTTTGTGTGCAGGTCGGAAAAGAAGAAAAAGTCTTAACGGGTATGGAAATTTATATCTGGACTGCACTGCTGTGGGCGTTTTGTGAAGAAGAAGCAATTTATGGACGAGTAGAAAAGTTTCTGCGGATCACGTTTGGAGAAGAAGAGGCCGAACAAAGAATCTGCCGGGAGGAATACGCATTTGGCTTTCGCAGGCTGTGTATCCGGGGACTGATAGTCTACTGTGAAGGAGAAAATGCAGAAGAGGCAATGATGTGCCTGATGCGGACTGCGGTACTGGAACCTTCCCGGATTTCCATGCAGGAGCGCTGGGAGGCATTTTGGGAAAGCTTAAGGTGTGGAAGAGGGCTCCGCTTTTCTTTGAGGGCATTTCAAAGGAAGCCTCTGGAAGAAAAGGAACTGGAACTGCTTGAAAAAATCCGGCAGAGCGGGGATATGGCATATCATCTGGAAACTGTGCGGAGTCAGGCTGGAAGAACCTGTTTTCTACCGGCAGATGATGCTGTTATAGAAGAATTTCAGGAGACAATGCAAAAGGAATTTCTTGCAGATGTGATCACATTGTATGGTAAGAAGTTCCTGAATATTTATTCCGTAGGTAAGGAGGTATAATTTGAATTCAGAAAAAAAGAAAAAGATGGCACGTCTGGTGGAACGCATCAGTAAAAAAATGGAAAGCATCCAGACAATGCCCTCTGCTTTGGCGGACAGGATACTGAAATTTGGTATCCTGTCTTTTTGCATCCTGTTTTTCGGATGTTATATGGGGATACGCATGGATTCCTTGAATTTTGTATTCTGGTCCATTGCAATCAGCGTCTTTGGATTTTTCAGAGCCGGGCGACTTTTGTGGCTGGCAGAACGGCAGGAGTATGACACGGTGGAGGGAACGGTTTATGAAATCAAGGGAAAACATTCTCTCGGGCGAATGTACCGCATCGGGTTACAGTTAGAGAACGGTCAGACAACGCAGCTGCTCATGGATAAACGACAGCGGTTCCAGATCGGCAAGCGGTACCGCTTTTATTTTAATAAGAAGCAGGAAGTTTTATCTGGGATCAAGAAACTGGATGTGATGCTGAACGTGAATTCTTTTTATGGATTTGAAGAGGTGGAATAGGAGCAGGGAGGTCAAGGTATGGTTCGAGTCCATACCGCTCTTTTTCGTGTAGCCAACACGATAAAAAACAGAAAAGGAGAGAATTATTATGGCAGGAAAAAAAGTAAAGGGAACTGTAAAATGGTTTAGCGCGCGCAGAGGATACGGATTTATCACGGATGAAGACGGAATCGATTATTTTGTGCATTTCTCTGAGATACAGGAAGAGGGTTTTAAGAAACTCCGCGCCGGGCAGCAGGTTACTTTTGAGTGTGCGGAAGATGAGAAGGGACGCGGCATGGCAAAATGTATCCAGCCGGAACCAGTGGAAGAACAGGGGGCAGATGCAAATTCCGAAGAATAATCTGAATCCGTATCCGGCAGAACAATAAAACGGTTCTCAAAAATCTAGCATACCGGAACGGTGGCATTGCTCATGGTTCCGGTGTGTGGAGAGTATTGGAAGAAAAGTTGAAACACAAGATAAAGTTAGAATAAAGTTGACAACCACAATATATTGTGTTAGTCTTGAAGTGAATTAAAAATATGAAGGCTCATGGATGAGACTGGAATTTTAATTTTTGTTCCGGCAGATACCGGAAGTTAATTTTTAGCGTAACCGCTGTAAACAGAAAAAGAATGCAAAACAGATGAAGATGCAAAAAGGAAAGAAGATTCTTTTTGTGTCTTTTTTTGTTGCAAAGCATCTGGAGGGAGCTGCCGCCGGCAGTTCTTTCGATGTGCAAAGGAGAAAGCAATTTGGTAAATAGTCAAGAAGTATTTTGAAATGATTTTCGGATAAAAGGGTAACTTTAATAGACCTACGGCTTATTTCTCAAAAAAGACG
>SFGF01000127.1 GCA_004556655.1 Lachnospiraceae bacterium
GGATTGGTCAAATGGTATGACAGAAGTCTCCAAAACTTTTAGCGGGAGTTCGATTCTCTCATCCCCTGCTGGAAACCGCCGTAGAACGGCGGTTTTTTACGTTGTAAAAAATGGAAAGTGAAAGTATTTCCTATAATATAAAAACTTCTGGGGAATCCACAAGTGAAAAGGTGTAAAGCCTTGATAATTCAATAAAGACTTTACACCTTATGTATTTGTTATTTCAAGAACTTTGTTTTCTGTTTCATATTCCATCCGGATATTCGATTCCTTCTGGAAGGGGATCCCATTCGTTTAATCCCATATTTTGTTTGAATTTTGCCTGTTCGATAGTGAGATGGGGAAGATCTTCTTCCAGATACTCTATTAGTTCAGAAATTCCTTCTCTTGTTACATTATTTATAAGAAAAATACGTTCACATCCGGCATTTTCAAGCCACTGTCTTACCATAGGAATATTTGCATAGGGTGAATCCGTTTTCGTAATAATACCGATGAGAGGACGAAGTATAAATGATCGAAGACTTGCACTGAACAGATTAAATGGTTCATCTGCTGACTGTACAATGGCCACCACATCTGCCTCAAATGAAAAACAGGCGAGACCGACACTGAAACGTTTGGATTCTGCATACTCACCGGGTGAGTCTATTGTGTTATCGCTTGTATTCGTATATTGAGTTTTTACATAATGAAGCTCTTCGCCTTTCAGTGCCTGTGTCAGAGAAGTTTTTCCGGCTTCGCTTCTGCCCATTAAAAATAATTTTTTCATTTTTCACCTTATCTGTCTTTAGCTTTTATGGATAGCGCAGGTTTTAAATCCCAAAACCTCTTTAAAAAATCTGACGACTTCTTCAACTGCAGTCTGTACTTCGGTAAGTCCTCCGGTAAGAATCAAAGAACCACAAAAACGATCCATAAAACCAATTTGAACATCTGCACTTTTTGATGCAACATCCGCAGCTACTACGACAGCCTCCCAGGGGGTAAAACGAATCAACCCGATGGATTCTCCCATATGATCTTCTCCTTCATGAACGCCTATATGAAGCCCCAGATTCTGATATATACAGGCATCTGACGGACTAATCACATGAGCCAGACAAACTTCTTTTCCGGGAACTCTAACACGGGTCATGCGCAGTCTTTTTCCCTTCAGATGTTCATAATCATCGTGAAACAGTTTTTCCAACAGTTCCTCTTTTGTTATTTGAGCCATGGCTGCACTTCCTATCTTTTTGTGATTTTGCAGACTACATATCCCAGTGAATCACGGAAATAATCCACGATTTCAGTCAGAGCCGAAATTACATCAGAGATTTCTCCTGTAATGATCAGTGTTCCGGTAAATCGATCTGCAAATCCCAGATAGACGTTACCGCTTTTTACTGCAATATCAGATGCAATTACGGCTGATTCCGGCGGAGTCATATTCATAATTCCTATAGCTGATGAGCTATAATCCATTTGTGGATTCAATCCCAGTTTCTGGTATATGATCGGAGCCGGACCGCCCATCACGTGTGCAAATGTGATTTCCTTACCGGCTACGGTTTCCTGAACAATTCTTATCTGTTCTTCATGTTCATTTGTCATGTTTAGATTCCCCTCTTTCTGAAAAATTTTGACAGGATCTGTATATCATTCTAAATTATCTATAAAATGTCTTATTCTTTAAAAATCATACTATCAGCAATTTTTTATGTCAAGTTGAAATCCTCTGATAATTCGGTAAAATATTACACTTCTTCGTTTGGAATTACAAGATTGTAAGCATATGGCAGTTGTTGTAGAATGGAATTATATCATAACGAAAGAAGAGGTAGTGATGATGAGCAGAACCGAGCAGGTTGAACTTACAATTCTATGTTCTATATATAAAGAAGATCAATTGCTTTTACAGAATCGGACAAAAGATGACTGGAAAGGATATACATTTCCGGGAGGACATGTGGAACCGGGAGAATCTTTTGTGGATGCTGTAGTACGGGAAATGAAAGAAGAGACAGGACTGAAAATAAGAAATCCCCGTTTATGCGGGATAAAACAATTTCCTATAGAGAACGGACGTTACATCGTTTTGCTTTTTAAAACAGATCAGTTCAGCGGAAAACTGGTATCATCAGAAGAGGGAAAGATGAAATGGTTTTCCAGGGATGATCTGTATAAAATCCAATTGGCAGAGAATTTTATGGAATTACTACAGGTATTTGATGATGATAATCTGACAGAATTTCAATATATTGAAAATGAAAATGAGTGGAAAGTAGTTATGAAGTGAGCAGATTATTGAAAGAAAGGATAGAATAATTACTATGAAGGATTGTGAGAAATGGATATATGAACATAGTGAAGATAATGTATACCGATATATACTGGGTACGAAAGGAAATAATCCGTTGATTTGCTTTGGCGTAAATCCCAGTACGGCCTGTCCGGAAGAACTCGACAATACTATGAGAATTGTATATGCAACAGCTGAAAGATTGGGATATGACAGTTATATTATGTTAAATCTGTACCCTCAGAGAGCAACCAACCCGGATGAAATGGATAAAGTACTGAACAAAGATGCTTTTTCCAAAAATCTAGAATATATAGAAAGTGTATTATGCCGGTCAAATCTGAAGCTCTGGGCGGCATGGGGAACCTTGATTAAGAAACGGCCTTATCTAATAAAAACACTGGAGAGGGTAGAAAAAATGGCTGTGAAATATTCCTGCGAGTGGAGTACACTTGGTAAGAAAAGTAAAGATGGGCATCCCCATCATCCGTTGTATTTGGCAAAGACAGCAGAACCGGAAACATTCGATGTAAAACAGTACATAGAAGAGTTTTTAAAAAGTATTATTGGAAATATCGTCACAGTGACGGTTGACAGACCCATGGGAACTTATCATCCTGAGCATAAATCTTTGTATTATCCTGTAAATTACGGATTTGTAAAAGGTATTGTAGCAGCGGATGGAGAAGAACAGGATGCCTATATTCTGGGAGTTTATACACCTGTCAGAGAATTTACAGGTAGAATTGCCGCAGTGATCAGACGTGAAAATGATATAGAAGACAAGTGGGTGGTGATCCCCGAAAATGTCTGTTTTACGAAAGAAGAAATCAGATGGCAGGTACATTTTCAGGAGCACTTTTTTCAAACGGAAATAATAATGTGAATTTATGAGATAAACAGTATAAAACAGTTGACAACAGTTTAATGCTGTTATATACTGTTTATATCGAAGGAGGAGTAAGGATGAAATTGATTATCAATAATTCATCCATGCAGCCTATCTATGAGCAGATTGTTTCACAGATAAAGAATCATATAACGCATGGAGAATTACAAGAAGAAGAAATGCTCCCATCAGTTCGTACTTTAGCTAAAGAATTGAAGGTCAGTGCACTGACTGTAAAGAAAGCATATGATGCATTGGAGGAGGAAGGGTTCATCGTCACAGTTCATGGGAAAGGAAGCTTTGTGACCCTTGCAAATCAGGAGTTGATGCTTGAGGAGAAAAAGAAAGAAGTAGAAGCTGATTTGGAAATGGCCATCCGAAAAGGCAGAAGCTGTGGAATGAGTGATCAGGAGATTACAGATTTATTTCATATTGTTTTGGAGGATTAGAAGATGGTGAAGTTAAGAGGGGTAAAAAAGCATTATCAGGGATTTGAACTGGACTGTTCAATGGCAGTTCAAAAAGGTTGTGTTACCGGATTAATCGGAAAAAACGGGGCAGGAAAAAGCACCACTTTTAAAGCAATATTAGGGCTGATCAAACCGGATGAAGGTGAGATTCGAGTGTTTGGAAAAAAAGTGTCTGACCTGGAGCCGGTCGATAAAGAAAAAATAGGAGTGGTTCTGGCAGATTCCGGATTCAGCGGTTATCTGACCATTAAAGACTTGATTCCGATACTGGACAATATGTATGAAAAGTTTGACAAGAATGATTTTATTAAAAAATGTAAAAACTTTTCCCTGCCGCTTGATAAGAAGATCAAAGATTTTTCTACCGGTATGAAACGGAAACTTCAGGTATTAGCAGCTGTATCGCATGAAGCAGAGGTATTGATTCTGGACGAACCTACGGCAGGGCTTGATGTGGTTGCCAGAGATGAACTTTTAAATCTCCTCAGAGAATATATGGAGAAAGGAGATCGTTCAATCCTGATAAGTTCTCATATTTCTGCAGACCTGGAAGGTTTCTGTGATGATATTTTTATGATTGATGATGGAAAAATTGTGATGCATGAAGAAACGGATGTACTGCTCAGTGATTATGCTTTGCTTAAAGTGACGAATCAACAGTATCAGATGTTGGATAAAAAATATATATTACGGTATCGAAAGGAAAATTATGGATACAGCTGTCTGACAAATCAGAAACAGTTTTATCTTGAAAACTATCCGGATATTACAGTGGAAAAAGGAAATATTGATGAGGTAATAATGATGATGATTCGGGGTGAAGAGTGATGAAAGGGATGTTGATTAAAGATTTTATGCTGCTGAAGAATCAAAAACAGTTTTTTGTGACCATTCTTGTGTTTGCATTTTTGTTTTTCGGTATGTATGATGATACCACATTTGCATTTACTTATATAGTGGTCTTATGTACGCTTTTTACCATAAGTACTATCAGCTATGATGAATATGATAATGGAATGAGCTATCTGTTTACATTACCAATAAGCAGAAAAGGGTATGTAAAGGAAAAGTATGTTTTTGGTATCATATCTATTTGTATTGCACTGATTGCGTCAACAGTTTTATACTTCGTATTCAGGATGGCGAAAAATCAGGACTATGGTGTTCAGGAATTGCTGATTCAGCTTTTCACCAGTCTGATGGTGGCAATGTTCATGCTGGCGTTCTCTTTACCGATTCAGTTGAAATTTGGTGCAGAAAAAAGCCGAATCGCATTGCTTGCGGTATTTGGATGTATCGTAGCAATGGGAATTATAGTGGTTAAGCTAGGTGAGAGTATGAATCTGGATATGGGGTCATATTTGGCAAAAGTTAATGGAATGAGACCACAGATGCTTATAGCTGCAGGAATTTTGATAGGAATTTTTGCCATATTTATATCCTGTCTGATATCATTAAGAATAATAAAGAAAAAAGAATTTTAATGAAAACGAGAAAAGGCAGGAGATATGGATATAAAAGATGCGCCTCCATTATTTATGTTCACTACGGGAGAAGATGCCCTTACAAAAAAATGACTTTAGATCTGGCAATGGCATATGAAGAGAATGGTTTGTTTTGTGAGTATCATGTGTTTCAAAAGGGACCTCATGGATATAGTGGTGCTAGAATATAAATAGTACAAGTCAAAATGAGAATTCCTAATCTAATATTTCATGGTACAATGTAGGTACCGCACTGAAGGAGGATCTCATTATG
>SFGF01000040.1 GCA_004556655.1 Lachnospiraceae bacterium
TGGCTAATTTATCCCTTTTACTGTTTTTAAGGATCTTTCGATCGTTCGTTTTATGATTTTTAAAAGAACTTTCGAGGAATGTGTTTCACTGTTCAGTTACCAAAGATCGTTTTATCTTACTGTCTCACAGACAGCTTTGATATTTTATCATGTTGTTTTCGACTTGTCAAGAACTTTTTCCAACTTTTTATTTGTTGTGTTTTTTCGAACTTTGTCGAGAACTCTGATATCATACCATGTTATTTTTTCGATGTCAATAAGTTTTTTTATTTTTTTCAAAACTTTTTTCATCGAACGGAGAAGGAGGGATTTGAACCCTCGCGCCGCTACTAACGACCTACTCCCTTTCCAGGGGAGCCCCTTCAGCCACTTGGGTACTTCTCCAAATGCCTAAATCATTTTATGATATAGAATAAACGGAGAGGGTGGGATTCGAACCCACGCGCCCTTTCGGACAAACGGTTTTCAAGACCGCCTCGTTATGACCACTTCGATACCTCTCCATATCTGTTTTGTGGTCTGTCGCATCCGTCTCGCTCAGAGACAATTGGTATTCTATCATTCATTTCCGCATGTGTCAATACAAAATTTACATTTTTTTCAACCTTTTTTCAGCTTTTTTCAATTTCTCTGATGCGAAAAGTTTATTTCCACTTCAGCCTTTTTTCATTTCTCACTTTAAATTTGATTTAAAATCACATCGTCAGGCGAAAAAAAATGTATTTCTTCCTATATATTGTATACAAACACCTGTGCCACCCCTAAATCTTCCGGTGTTGTGATTTTAATGTTTTCATAGGCCCCTCTATATAGCGTCACTTCGTGTCCACCATATTTTTCCACCACCATCGCATCATCTGTAATCCCGACACATTCTCCATCCAACGCCTTTTCATACGCTTCTTTTACAAGTTGGTATGAAAAAACCTGAGGTGTCTGTACATTCCATACATATCGCCTGTCAGGTGTTGACTCCACAACATCATTCTCATTTACGATTTTTACCGTATCTTTGGAAGGCATACCTGCTGCACATGCTTTATTTTTCCGAACACATTCAAGCGCCCGTTCCAATATTTCACGAGTAATGAACGGTCTGGCTCCATCATGTATAAACACATAATCAGTATCTACACATTCTTTCAACCCATTCCAGACAGAATGATATCTTTCTTTTCCCCCAACAGTTATCGCAGATACTTTTCCAAAATTATACTTCTCCACAATTTCTTTTTGACAAAATTCTGTTTCACTCGCGCCAGTCACAAGAACAATATCATTAATCCACGGACATTCCTGAAAACATTTTAATGAATAGTATAACACAGGAAATCCCTGAATATCCAAATACTGTTTTTGAACTTTACTGTGCATTCTTTTTCCCTGACCCGCTGCCAGGACTATAGCTGTACACTTCATCTCCTGAGCCCCCTTCAGCGTTCTCCGAGTTTCAAATTCGGCACTGCATTCAGATCCAAACCATGTCTGGTGCCTTTTTTATACTCATAATAAGCTGCTACACCAATCATAGCTGCATTGTCTGTACAGAAAATAGGCGAGGGATAATAAAAAAGGATACCCTCTTTTTCGCAGGCGCACTTCATTGCTTCTCTAAGACTTCCATTTGATGCCACGCCTCCGGCTATCGCCACTTTATCCATCTTATATTCTTTGGCTGCCTTTACTGCTTTTTCTGTCAAAGTATCCACTACTGCTTTCTGGAACGAAGCTGCAATATCAGCTTCACAGATTTCCTCTCCCTGCATTTTACAGTGATTAATGTGGTTAAGCACTGCAGATTTTACCCCGCTGAAACTGAAATCATAAGGACCACTTTCCAGCTTTGCCTTAGGAAATACAATCGCATCCGGATTCCCTTCTTTGGAAAGCTTATCAATTTTAGGGCCACCTGGATATCCCAGACCAATTGCTCTGGCAACTTTATCGAAAGCTTCTCCGGCAGCATCATCTCTGGTTCTTCCAAGAATTTCAAATTCACCGTAATCTTTTACTATCACCAGATGGGTATGACCGCCGGATACAATGAGACACATAAATGGCGGTTCCAGATCCGGATGTTCAATATAGTTGGCTGAAACGTGTCCTTCAATATGATGAACACCAACCAACGGGAGTTTTTTTGCATAACTGATGGCTTTTGCTTCTGCAACTCCCACCAAAAGAGCACCGACCAGTCCCGGACCATAAGTTACACCAATGGCGTCCAGATCGTCCAGTGTTACGTCGGCCTGACTCAGTGCCTCCTCAATTACCTGATTAATTTTTTCAATATGTTTTCTGGAAGCGATCTCAGGAACCACACCTCCATACAACTTATGGAGTTCAATCTGAGATGAAATTACATTTGATAAAATAGTACGACCATTTTTTACTACAGAAGCCGCAGTTTCATCACAGGAACTCTCAATCGCAAGAATCAATACATCTTTTTCACTCATTTTCATCCTCCTCAAACAGCAAATCAACAGATTTCCCGTCTTTTCCCACATAACTTTCATCGAAAATCTTTCTGATTTCGCTCATATACTCATCCGGTCGTACAAGAGACGGGCTGAAATGTGTCAGCCACATTTCCCGGACACCGGCACTGCGGGCAATTTTGGCAGCTTCTTTCATTGTCATATGTTTATATTCTCTTGCTTTCGCCTCTTTCTCCGGTTCTCCATACATGCCCTCACAAATCAGTAAATCTGACTGCAGAGCATGTTCTACAAGAGATGTCGTCGGTCGGGTATCTGTACAATATGTCACTTTCAACCCTTTTCTTTCCGGCCCTATAACCATATCCGGAGTGTATATTTTTCCATTATCCCTTATTGTCTGTCCTTTTTGCAGTGGATTCCAGTAGGAAATCGGAATTTCATTTGCACGGGCACGCTCAACGGAAAATTTACCTCCGCGATGTATCTGAATTGTGTATCCATAACATAAAACATTGTGATTTACACGAAATGCTGTGATCTCATACCCTTTTATCCGAAATGTCTCTTCATGACCATTTATTTCTTTCATAAGAATCGGAAAAGGCAGTTCCGGTGCGATCATGCGCAGAGAATTTACTACTTTTTCCAGTCCTTTCGGTCCGATCAATGTGAGGGGCTCTGTCCTCTCCGCATTTCCCATAGTCAGGAGCATCCCAGGAAGTCCACTGATATGATCCGCATGATAATGAGTAAAGCAGATCACATCGATAGGCTTGAATCCCCATCCTTTTGATTTTACAGCCACCTGTGTTCCTTCACCACAGTCAATCATAAGACTGCTCCCATTGTATCTGGTCATTAAAGAAGTGAGGAAACGATGCGGCAGCGGCATCATTCCCCCGGTTCCCAATAAACAAACATCCAACATAGTCTTTCCCTTTCATCCGGAACGGTAATTATTCATCGATTCCATAATTACACATATTTACAACAATTCTGTTCTTTCACTGACACGAACCGGAATTCGAAATTTCTTAATCATCTCATCATAACAGTCTTCACACAAACAGAACTGATGCGTTTCCCCGTCTTTATTTGAAAAATATCCCCAGTCTATCTTCACTGTACAGACTCCTTCTTTTGCCAGATCTGCATCACCGTTCCATGTCCGTCCGCATTTGTTGCATACCGCTATTATGATTTTATCATCCTTGTACATCTCATTTTCTCCAGAAATTCTCAGTTAACAATACCGCATTTTACAAAGCAGCTTTATAAACACAGTATCACAATTTCAAGTTCCGGTTTTATCATATCAGACTTTATTCTTCATTCCCACTGGGAATGGATGGCATCTCTCTATCCACGCATCATCAGCAACGCGTCTTCTACAGGTGCCTCATAGTAATTTTTTCTTATACCGTTTTGTTCAAATCCCTTTTTCTGATATAAGTGGATCGCCGGCTGGTTTGATGCACGAACTTCAAGAAAAAGTCGGGTTACTCCTGCTTCCTTCGTCCTATGGATCAATTCATCAACCAGCATTCCTCCAATCCCCTGATTCTGATATTGTTTTGACACTGCTACATTGGTGATGTCACCTTCATCTGTCACCATCACAACTCCGCAATATCCACAAATATTTTCGTTTTTTTCCGCTACCAGAAACAGCGTGTCATTGCGTATCAAAAAGCTGAAAAAACCCGTCTCTGTCCATGGCTTGGAGAAATTATCATTTTCAATCTCCATAACTTCTTCCAGATCATCCAGCTGCATTTCTCTAATTTGTACCATTTTTCTTCGCTTCTCTTTCTGCCCGTTCTCTCTCAGCCTGAGATACTCTCAGATATTCCGGCTGATGCTCCATGGCTGTCTCTGTTCTGCCTTCGGCATAATATTTTTCCCCCAAAGCTGCTACCGTTCCCGCACGTTGCTTATTCAGATGTACGGGGGCAAATGAACATGGAACCTGTATTTTACTCAAAATCAAATCTTTATATACAGAAACTCCATCTCCCAGGAAAGTGACTTCCTTTCCCTGTTCATTCAGCTCTGCTGTCAGTTCTTCCACTCCCATAGCAATTTGTGGTTTAACTGTTATCATTTCATGGTTGCAAAACTCATAAATTCCTGTATATACCTGATTTCTTCTGGCATCCATGATCGGACATATAAGCCCAGGTGTATCATACAGATTGTAAGCAAGTGCTTCCACTGTCGGAATACCGATCAGCGGCTTCTTAAGTGCAAGTCCCAGACCTTTTGCCGTAGCAGAACCGATCCTGAGACCGGTAAAAGAACCTGGTCCTGCTGCCACCGCAATGGCATCTATCGTCTCCAGATCCAGTTCGATCATGCGGGCAATTTCATCCAACATGGGAAGCAGCGTCTGGGAATGTGTTTTTTTATAGTTCACGGTATACTCCGCCAGCAGATTATCATCTTCGGCAACTGCCACGGATGCCACAAGTCCTGAACTATCCAATGCTAATATTTTCATTTTTCTTTCATTCCTTCCAATCCCGTTATTGTAATACGTCGATAATCAAATCCTTTTTCCAGATCTTTCTCAATCTTAACCTGAATCACCTGTTCCGGAAGAAGTTCCTCGATCAGATTCGCCCATTCGATCATACAGACGCCCTGACCAAAAAAATAGTCATCATAACCAATTTCTTCCATCTCCTCAATATCACCGATCCGATAGACATCAAAATGGTAAAATGGCAGACGCCCTTCCTGATATTCCTGTATAATAGTAAATGTAGGACTGCTGATGGGTTCTGTAATTCCTAACCCCCGGGCCATCCCTTGTGTAAAAACAGTTTTTCCTACTCCCAGATCCCCGATCAGAGTATAAATCTGTCCGGCTTTGGCTGCCTGCCCCAGTTTTTCCCCTAATGCAAATGTTTCTTTATTGCTGTTTGTCTCAATTACCATTCGATCATTCTCCTCTTTTTCTGCATTTGCTCATAAATCACTGTCTGGGAAGACGGATTTGCAGTTTTCTGTGATCTACATTTTCCATGAGAAGCTGCTGTAACTTTTTATAATTTTTCCCAATCGCCGCTTTCGGCCACACATAAGCATTCACTTTACTGATATATACATACAGGCAGAGGTTGCTTTCGATTACTTTTTCCACCTGCTTCCAGTTTGCATGGGCAGTCTGCGCATTCTGAATCGTCGTAATCCCGGTTTTGTCCACTTTATAAGTAAACGGACAACGGTATACCGGTGTGGAGCGGACTGTTTTATTTGCCTTCTGCCACAAGCTGAGCGGCATGAGAATCAGGAAAAAAATCCCGAAGAAAATGTAGCAAAGACTGAACATTCTTCCCACACGATTCCAGGTCAGAATACAAAGAGGAATCATCGCCAATCCCGCCAAAAGACTGAACTTCCCTCGCCACGTCCGGTATGTATGCTGAAATAGAAAATCAAACATAAACTGCCGTGTCATCTGTACATTAAATTGTATTTTCACGTTTCATACTCCTGTTCTTATCATTCATTTGCCTGTTTAGTATATCACACTCATCTGTTTGCCGCAATCTCTTCCGAACACCGCAGAAAGTTCATTTTAAAACACCCTCGTCGTATTTACTCTTCGCAAAAACAACGAGGGTTCTCTTATTGTTCACATTTTCTGCTGAACCATGATACGGCTTATACTGTCTCCGGCTCCGGATATTCCACACCCAAAGTGTCAATCGTGACAGAAGCAATCTTCTGCTCTTCCAACGGTCTATCCCGAAAATCAGTGGGAACATTGGCAATCTTATCAATCACATCCAGTCCTTCTGTCACTTTTCCAAATGCTGCATAAGCGCCATCCAGATGAGGGGAGGTTTTATGCATAATAAAGAACTGACTGCCCGCAGAATCCGGATGCATAGCTCTTGCCATAGACAAAACACCCGGGGTATGCTTCAGATCATTTTTAAATCCATTCTGAGCAAACTCTCCTTTAATGCTGTAACCCGGACCACCCATGCCGGTTCCTTCGGGACATCCGCCCTGAATCATAAATCCCGGAATGACTCTGTGGAATATTTTTCCATCATAAAATCCTTTTTTTACCAGGCTAATAAAGTTATTCACAGTATTCGGCGCGATTTCAGGATATAATTCTGCTTTCATCACGTCTCCATTTTCCATTGTAATTGTAATGATTGGATTTGCCATACGGAAATCTCTCCTTTTCTTTCTGTTATAAATTGAGCAAAAATCTGCCCACTTAGTGGATATTATAATATGCTGATGAAAAAGGTGCAAGGGTAAATACTCATCAATACCACTCGCTTTCCTTTGACTCATCTTATTCTCCTCTCAATTCTTCACCCATAAGCACCTGGCCGTCCAACAGCGCATAATACAACTTTTCTTTGATTTCTGTCTTTACACGACCATTGGTAGCCTCTGTAAGTTCCCCACGAAATCTCTCCGTTTCAGCCTCAGGAAGAATAATCCGAACCTGAACTCTATCCGTATATTCCGAATCCAGTACCGGTATTTTTCTCTCCCCGATCAAATACTGAATTTTTCCAAGCCCGTTATAATCTGTCTCAATCTCCAGAATCGCGCCATACTGTTTTTCAATAATTCTGCTTTGCGCAAGTCCTTCCTGAACCGCTTTTGAATATGCACGGACCAGACCACCTGTTCCAAGCAAAGTTCCGCCGAAATATCTGGTTACCACCACTGCTGTATTATACATTCCTTCTCCCAAAAGAACATCCAGCATAGGTTTTCCCGCTGTTCCACCCGGTTCTCCGTCATCGCTGCAGCGAACTGTCTCCCGATGTTCTCCGATCACATAAGCAAAACAGTTATGTGTGGCATTCCAATATTTTTTCCGCATTTCTTCAATAAAAGCCAACGCTTCCTCTTCTGTCTCCACAAGGCGTACCGTAGCGATAAATCTTGATTTTTTTTCAACGATTTCTCCTGTTTTTCCCTGATAAACGGTTTTATATCGTTCCAACATGGTTATTCTCCTTACTATAACAGACTTTTCCATGCCCCCATTATATGAATTTCCTTTCTCATGCGCAAGCGAAATTATAAACTTTTTCTTACCATTCATTTTGGGCTTTTAATAAAAAATGTTATTTGCTATAATAGAGCAGTATAAAGGAGGTACTTAAATGAATTTTGGAAAAAACTCTACGCAGAAGAAGCGCAGGAATCTGACTTCCGCATCTTCCCGTATGGGTAATATGGCAGGAGTTACTTTTTTGCGGGTATTGTTTCTCAGCTTTGTTGCCGTATGCGTGATTGTTGTCTGCATGGGTTTCGGTGCTTTCCGTGCCATTATTGCCAATGCGCCGGATATTTCCGATGTAAATATTATGCCCATTGGCAATGCAACCTTTGTATACGACGCTGACGGGAACATGCTCCAGAAGCTGTCTGCTCCCACAGCCAACCGTATGTCGGTATCCATTGAAAAAATTCCTCTGGACATGCAGCATGCGATTGTGGCAATTGAGGACGAACGTTTTTACGAGCACAACGGAATTGATGTGCGTGGAATCCTCAGAGCTTTTGTCAACGGTGTGGCAAGTGGATTTCATTTTCATGAAGGCGCCAGCACACTGACTCAGCAGCTTCTGAAAAACAACGTTTTTACCAACTGGACAAATGAAGGAAGTATAGAACGCTTTAGGAGAAAAATTCAGGAACAATACCTTGCCCTTCAGTTGGAGGCTTCTTTGACAGCAGAAGGCATGGATACGAAAAGTGTCATTCTTGAAAATTATCTGAATACTATTAACTTTTCAGCAGGAACTTATGGTGTACAGGCTGCATCCCAGAGATATTTCGGCAAAGACTGCAGTCAGTTGACTTTATCCGAATGTGCGGTACTGGCAGCAATTCCACAAAATCCATACTCATATAACCCGATCAATCACCCGGAAAAAAATGCAGAAAGACGCAAAAAGGTTCTGGACAATATGTTGGAACAGGGTTATATCACTCAGGCAGAGCACGATGAAGCACTGGCTGACAATGTATATGAGAGGATTCAGGAAAATGATTCTACCCAGCAGACCTCAAAACCGTATTCCTATTTTATTGATGAACTGACTTCACAGATCATCAATGATCTTCAGGAACAGAAAGGTTATACAAAAGTACAGGCTCAGACCGCTCTTTACAGCGGAGGTCTTCAGATCTACACAACTCAGGATCCGACGATTCAGGCCATTCTGGATGAAGAATATAAAAACGAAGAAAATTTCCCTGCAACTATCCAACTTGGTCTGGACTGGGCTTTAACTGTGACCAAGGCAGATGGTACCACTCAGAATTACAGCAGAGAGATGATGAAACTCTATTTTAGAGATCAAGGGGACGACCAGTTTGATCTGCTCTTTGATTCCGAGGAAGAAGCACAAGGATATATCGATCAGTACAAAGCAGCTGTTATCGGGGAAGGCGATACGATTGTTGCTGAGCGTACAGAGTTTACTCCTCAGCCACAATCTTCTATGGTAATCATTGACCAACATACCGGTTACGTAAAAGCTCTGGTGGGAGGGCGTGGCGAAAAAACAGCCAGCCTGACTCTGAATCGTGCAACCGATACCTACCGACAGCCTGGTTCTACCTTTAAACCTCTGGCTGTGTACGGACCGGCAATCAACGATTTTAATCTTACTCTGGCCGATACGTATCAGGATCAGGCTATCACTTACGAAAGCACCAACAGACCGGTCAAGAATGCATACAGTGGATACCTGGGTACCATGACCATCCGGGAAGCAATCGTCCGTTCCTGTAACACAATAGCCATCCAGTGTTTCCGTGATATTACCCCAAGAGTAGGTTATAATTATCTCAAACAGCTTGGCTTTGAAAAGGTATCGGATCATATCGAAATAAACGGTAAAATATACAATGATGCCCTGGAGCCAACCGCTCTCGGTGGTATCACACAAGGTGTCTCCACCCTGGAACTGACTGCTGCTTATGCGGCAATTGCCAACAGCGGAACATATACAAAACCCATTTTTTATACGAAAGTTCTGGATCATAACGGAAATATTCTTCTTGAAAACGAGCCCGAGACATCACAAGTCTTCAGAGAAAGTACCGCTTATCTTCTGACAAGCGCCCTTCAAAGTGTTGTGGAAGACGGAAATGGTACAGGTACCGCACTGCGGTTGTCCAATATGCCGGTAGCCGGTAAAACCGGTACCACATCAGCAACACGAGATGTATGGTTTGTAGGTTATACTCCTTACTATACCTGCGGAGTATGGGCAGGCTATGATACAAATGAATATCTTCTGGATGACTGCAAGAGTTTTCATAAGACTTTATGGTCAAAAGTGATGACAAGAATCCACGAAAATCTTCCCCGGGCCGAATTTGAGATTCCCGCTAATGTCCAGCAGGCTACTATTTGCGCGGAAAGTGGTCTTCTGGCAGGACTTGGGTGCAGCACCAAAACAGAATATTTTGAAACTTCTACAATTCCTACCGTTCGCTGTACACAGCATTACGTTCCGCCGACGCCGGAACCCACACCGGAGCCTACCGAAGATCCTCTTGCCGGAGAAAGTACCGGAGACGGAACAACTCCGGACACAGGCACAACCACACCGGACAACGGTACCACGACAGATCCCGATACCGGAACTGCCGAACCGGCACCTGATCCCGGCACTGCAGCTCCCACATCTGAGCCTGGTGCCTGATCTCGATATCGGGTAGTAATGATTACACTAAAATAATAGTTAAAATAATAGGGCTGTCAAACGACAGCCCTATTATTTCGTTTATCCTATAGGCATCTTGTCAAACTATAATTTAATTTTTAATCTTCTACCACCAGTTTTGCCGCTCCAAAGATTCCTGCATCGTTATCCAATTTTGCCAGTACGATCGGTGTGTCTTTGCAGGTAACAAATGCATCCCTACGGAAATATTTTTCGATGGCATCAATCAGTGGCTGACCGGCTTTGGAAACTCCGCCACCGATAACGATGACTTCCGGATCTACGACACATGCAAAGATGGCCAGGGCATTTCCAAGATAACCGGCGAATTTGTCAACGATTTTTGCAGCAACCGCATCTCCCTCTTTGTATGCATCAAATATCGTTTTGGCACTCAATGTATCTTTCTCCAGAACCGTATTTTCCTGACTTTCTGACAGAATTTTATTGCCAAGACGAACGATACCTGTAGCGGATGCCATCTGTTCCAGACATCCTTTATTTCCGCAATTACAGCTTTCTGTCTCCGCCGGATCCACACAGGCATGTCCGATTTCTCCGCCGGCACCATGAGAACCGGTAATAATCTTACCATCCACAATAATGCCTCCGCCAACACCGGTTCCAAGAGTAGCCATGATCAGGTTTTTCGTACCTTCTCCGCCGCCTTTCCACATTTCTCCCAAAGCTGCTACATTGGCATCATTTCCCACTTTTACCGGAATTCCTCCCAGAAGAGACTCCAGTTCATCCGCCAGCATCGTATAACCCCAATGAAGATTGACTGCTACTGCAACTTCACGCTCTCTGATTACCGGTCCGGGCACACCTATACCTACACCGCTGACCTGATCTTTGCCAATCTGTTTTTCTGCCATTTTACCAAGAATCGCTTTTGCCACATCCGGAAGGATTTCTTTTCCATTCTCTTCTGTCCGTGTCACGATCTCCCATTTTTCACAGAGTTCTCCATTGGTCTGAAACAGACCACATTTTACGGTAGTTCCTCCAATATCAATTCCAAAGCAATATGATGTCATCTTTTTAGTCCTCCTTCTTTCTCGACAAATTTGCCTGTACACGATTATACAGCTCCTGAGCTGCGTTGTAACCCATTTTCTTCTGACGATGGTTGACAGCCGCTGACTCTACGATTACTGCCAGATTTCTTCCCGGACGAATAGGAAGCGAATGGCAGACGATTTTATTTCCAAGGATTTCTGTATATTCTTCCTTTAAGCCCAGGCGATCATACTCTTTATCCCGATCCCACTCTTCCAGTTTGATCACCAGATCAATGGACTGGGTATTCTTAACACTTTCCACACCGAACAGAGTCTTCACATCAATAATTCCAATACCTCTGAGCTCAATGAAATGACGAGTTATATCCGGAGCCGTACCCACCAGTGTCACATCACTCACTTTACTGATCTCCACTACGTCATCACTGACCAGGCGATGTCCTCTTTTAATCAATTCCAGAGCCGCTTCACTTTTGCCGATACCGCTCTCGCCCATAATCAAAACGCCTTCACCGTATACATCCACCAGAACGCCATGAATCGAGATACATGGTGCCAGCTGAACGTTCAGCCAACGGATGATCTCTGCCATAAAATTGGATGTGGTACGCTCTGTCACCAGGATCGGCACCCCGTACTTGATACCCAGATTCAGCATATCTTCATCCGGTTCTGTCATTGTAGTGAAAATGATGCACGGTATTTTTTTTGAAACAAACTGCTCGAAGCAGTATATTTTCTGTTCCCGTTCCAGATGCATCAAATATGTAAACTCTACATACCCGATAATCTGTACCCGTTCTGAAGCAAAATGCTCAAAATATCCCGTCAGCTGAAGAGCCGGGCGGTTGATATCCGGAACTGTAATCCGTACATTATCCATATCCACTTCCGAAGTCATATTTTTCAGGTTCAGTTCCTCAACCAATTTCGTCAGTTTAACAGCCTTCATAATTGGCCTCCTTTTCCAAAACATTCTGTTATTATTTTACCACATGGTTTTTGTAACTGCAATAAAACATAATTCAGGAATGGAAAAACTCATACACTTTTTCTGCTGCCTGTATATTCATGGAGGGAGTATTTTTTAATTCCTCCACCGATGCTTCCCGTATGGCTTCTATGGATTTAAACTGCTTCATCAAAGCTTTTCTTCGCGCAGGTCCGATACCTTCAATATCATCCAGAACAGAATGAATCTGACCTTTACTACGCAGCAGACGGTGATATTCAATGGCAAATCGATGCACCTCATCCTGTATTCTGGTGATCAGTTTGAATCCTTCCGTAGAATGATCGATAGGAATTTCTCTGTCGTGATAGTACAGTCCTCTGGTTCTGTGATTATCATCCTTTACCATACCGCAAACCGGAATCGATACTCCCAGATTTTCCAAAACATTTTCTGCAATATGCACCTGACCCTTTCCTCCATCCATCAGAATCAGATCCGGGAACTGACTGAAGCCTCCTGTTTCCTCAGAGTCTCCCTGCTCACGAAGTCCCCGCTGAAATCTACGGGTCAGTACTTCTTCCATGCTGGCATAGTCATCCGGTCCCTTCACTGATTTAATCTTGAATTTACGATAATCATTTCTTTTGGGCTTTCCTTTTTCATAGACAACCATGGAACCAACCGATTCAAATCCGCTGATATTGGAAATATCATAAGATTCCACACGGGTAATATCATCCAGTTCAAGAAGCTGACAGATTTCTTTCATCGCTCCGATGGTTCTGCCTTCTTCTCTTTTCAGTTTTTCTCTATCCTGACTCAATACCATCTGTGCATTTCTCGCTGCCAGTTCCACCAGTTTCTCCTTGGTACCTTTTTTGGGAACCCGGATATGCACCTTCTGTCCCCGTTTCTTCGTAAGCCACTCTTCCAAAACTGCCGTCTCTTCGATTTCTTCCTGCAGCATAAGCTCCTTGGGAATAAATGGTGTTCCCGCATAGAACTGTTTGACAAAGTTCAAAAGCACTTGGCTGGAGGTAGAATCTGCTGCTATTTTTAGATAAAAGTGATCCCGACCGATCATTTTTCCATCACGAATAAAAAAGACCTGTACTACAGCATCTTCCTCGTCAGCAGCCATGGCAATCACATCTTTGTCCTCACCCTGGCTTCCGGTAATCTTCTGTCTTTCTCCTATTTTTTCAATGTTCTGCATCAGATCACGATATTCTGCGGCATCTTCAAACCGCAGTTCCTCCGAGGCCTGCAGCATCTTTTCCTCAAGCTCTTTTAGAAGCTTCTTATAATCGCCATTCAAAAAATCCAGCACACCTTCAATCTGCCTGCGATATTCCTCTTTACTGATATATCCCTGACACGGTGCTTTACACTGCTTGATATGATAATAAAGGCAAGGTCTTTCTTTCCCGATATCTTTCGGCAGATTCCTGTTACAGGTACGCACATGATACAATTTCCTGATCAGTTCCAGAGAATCTTTTACTGCTCCGGCACTGGTGTATGGACCAAAATACTTACTTTTATCCTTTTTCATCTGCCTTGCAAAAAGCACCCGGGGATATTCTTCATTTACCGTCACTTTGATAAAAGGATAGCTTTTATCATCCTTCAGCATAGTATTGTATTTTGGTCGGTGCTCTTTGATCAGATTACATTCCAGTACCAGTGCCTCCAATTCTGAATCCGTGATAATGTATTCAAAACGGGCGATCTGCTGTACCATCTGCTCTTTTTTTATTCCGAGATTTCTGCTGCTCTGAAAGTACTGACGCACCCTGTTTTTCAGACTGATCGCTTTTCCCACATAGATAATGGTATCCTTTTCATCGTGCATGATATAAACTCCGGGTTTTGCCGGAAGCTTTTTCAGTTCTTCCTGAATATCAAACATATCTGTCTCCTTATAAAAAAGAATGGCCGTTACTACTGCAACAGGCCATCTTCTATCTTGTTTTCATTTTCTACATCCCGAAGGATTTCCATAAACTCTTTTCCGGTGATCGTTTCTCTCTCAATCAGGAATCCCGCAATATGATCCAATGCTTTCCTGTGTTCATTCAAAATCACTTTTGCCTGCTCATAGGAATCCTTCAACATAATCATAACCTCATGATCGATCTCCGTCGCTGTCGCATCACCACAGTTTAAAGTAGCTCGCCCTGTCAGATACTGGTCTTCCACCGTAGCCAATCCCATAAGTCCAAACTTTTCAGACATACCATACTGGGTAATCATGGCTCTTGCGACCTGGGTTGCTTTCTCGATATCATTGGAAGCTCCTGTGGTAACATTACCAAAAACAAGCTCTTCTGCAGCCCGACCGGCCAAAAGTCCCACGAGCATGGCTTCCAATTCACTTTTTGTATTCAGATATTTCTCTTCTTCCGGTACCTGCATTACGTATCCAAGCGCTCCCATCGTTCTTGGGACGATAGTGATCTTCTGCACCGGTTCCGCATCCTTCTGAAGTGCACTTACCAACGCATGTCCAACCTCATGATAAGACACAATACGTCTTTCTTCCTGACTGAGGATACGGTCCTTCTTCTCTTTTCCTACAAGAACTACTTCTACCGCTTCATAAAGATCTTTCTGCGAAACGGCTTTTCTCCCGTTCTTGACTGCAAGAATCGCTGCTTCATTGATCATATTTGCCAGATCGGACCCTACCGCTCCCGATGTTGCCAGCGCTATAGCATCCAAATCCACAGTCTCATCCAAAGACACATCCTTGGCATGAACTTTCAGAATATTCACACGACCTTTCAAATCGGGACGTTCCACGATAATCCTTCTGTCAAAGCGTCCCGGACGGAGAAGTGCCGGATCCAGTATCTCCGGACGGTTGGTAGCCGCCAGAATCAGAATTCCCTTGGATGAATCAAATCCATCCATCTCAGCAAGAAGCTGATTCAAAGTCTGTTCCCTCTCATCATTCCCTCCGCCATAACGGCTGTCACGGCTTTTTCCGATGGCATCCACCTCATCAATAAATATGATACAGGGAGCATTTTTCTTTGCTTCTTCAAAAAGATCACGGACACGGGACGCACCCACACCTACAAACATTTCAACAAAATCAGATCCCGACAGTGAAAAGAACGGCACATGTGCCTCTCCTGCCACTGCTTTTGCCAGCAGGGTTTTACCGGTTCCCGGAGGGCCTACCAAAAGTGCACCTTTCGGAAGCTTCGCACCGATCTGCGTATACTTCGCCGGATTGTGAAGAAAGTCAACCACTTCCTGAAGGGATTCTTTTGCTTCATCTTCTCCTGCCACATCTTTGAAAGTCACACCGGTCTCTTTCTGAACATAAGCCTTCGCTTTGCTTTTTCCAACTCCGCCTCCCTGACTTAAAACACTCATCTTTTTCATCAGCCAATTCATGAGTATAATAAGAATAACAAACGGAACAATTAATGTAATGATCGTATAAATCACGGAACCTGTCGGGTCATTGATCTCATTAAATGTGATATCCTGATCATTCTTTTCTTCTGCTTCCGTCAGACGGGCGATCAGAGCTGTACCGTCTTCCATCGCCGCAGTAGAATACTGAAATTCAATTCCTTCCACTTTCTGCTCTCTCGGGATGATCGTCAGCATACCATCCTGCAATTCTACAGATTGAACTTTGCCCTCATCCAACATCTCAATAAACTTATCATAGGTAATTTCCTTAGACGTGGAACCTTCCATGATATTGCTGAACAGTGTCCAGATCAATAGAGTTGCCAGTATACAAATGAGCAGTACCAGCAGAGATGATTTATTTTTCGGACCGCCCGGGCCATTACCTCCGCCCGGACCGATTCCATTCGGTCCATTATTATAATTATTTGGTTTCTGATCCATAATCTCCTCCTTATAATTCTATATTATTATAAAGATTCCCCCCGGATAAATCAACTCTTTTCCATTGTTTCTCTTCGGTAAATATATTTTTTCATATTTTTTTCACATTTATAGTAGCAATTAGGGAATCATTTGTAGTATACTAATTAGCGTATTTTTGTAGTTTTTACTGAATAATACACAGGAGGACAGGCTAAATGAAAATAGGATTTGATAATCAAAAATATCTTTCCATGCAGTCTGAGCATATCCGGGAACGGATCAATCAGTTTGATAATAAACTGTATCTGGAATTTGGCGGAAAATTATTTGATGACTATCACGCTTCCAGAGTACTTCCGGGGTTTGCTCCCGACAGTAAACTGCAGATGTTGATGCAGCTTTCCGATCAGGCAGAGATTGTCATCGTCATCAGTGCAGGCGATATTGAAAAAAATAAAATCCGCGGTGACCTGGGAATTACTTATGATACAGATGTGCTGCGCCTTATGGAAGCTTTTACCGGTATGGGACTTTATGTGGGAAGCGTAGCAATCACACAGTATACCGGTCAGAACAGCGCAGATCAGTTTAAGAAAAAACTGGAAAAGATGGGAATTCCGGTTTATATTCTTTATTCTATAGACGGTTATCCGAACAATGTACCTCTCATCGTCAGCGATGAAGGATACGGAAGAAATGATTACATCAAAACCACCAGACCTCTGGTTGTCATCACTGCTCCGGGTCCGGGAAGCGGAAAAATGGCAACCTGTCTTTCTCAGCTTTATCATGAGCAAAAACGGGGAATTCGTGCCGGATATGCCAAGTTTGAAACCTTCCCAATCTGGAATATACCGCTGAAGCATCCGGTAAATCTGGCTTATGAAGCTGCTACTGCAGATCTGAATGATGTCAATATGATCGATCCGTTCCATCTGGAAGCTTATGGGGAAACCACAGTCAATTATAACCGTGATGTGGAAATTTTCCCGGTACTGGAAGCGATGTTTGAGAAAATCTTCGGAGAATGCCCATATAAGTCTCCTACAGACATGGGGGTAAATATGGCAGGCAACTGTATCATAGATGATGAAGTTTGTAAGGAAGCATCCCGCCAGGAAATCATCCGCCGCTATTACGAAGCAAAAGCCGGTCTCGTGGATGGTTCAAGAAAAGAAGAAGAGGCATTCAAGATTGAACTGCTGATGAAACAGGCACATATTACTGTCACAGACAGAAAAGTAGTTACCCCTGCACTGGAAAAGGCAAAAGAGACAGGTGCTCCCGCAGCAGCTATGGAACTGCCAGACGGCCGCATCATCTGTGGTAAAACTTCCGATCTTCTTGGAGCTTCTGCTGCTTTACTTTTGAATGCTCTGAAAGAACTGGCAGGCATTGACCACAAAGTCCATGTGATATCCCCAGCTTCCATCGAACCGATCCAGACACTGAAAACAGCTTATCTGGGAAGCAAGAATCCGCGGCTTCATACGGATGAAGTACTGATCGCACTGTCCAGCAGCGCAGCTTCCAGTGAAGATGCTAAACTGGCACTGAACCAGCTTCCGAAACTGAAAGGATGCCAGGTGCATACTTCTGTTATGCTTTCTCAGGTAGATGTACGGACGTTTAAACGTCTGGGAATCCAGCTTACATCCGAGCCAAAGTACGAACACAAGTCAATTATACACTAAAGCCATCTTTCATTTCGTATAACTCATAAACATATGGTCAGCTAAATGAGGTTGTCCTGAAAGGGAACAAAAAAGATCCTGTAGAAAATCATATGCCTGAAACATAGACTTTCTACAGGATCTTTATATTTTACTTTTCTGTAGCATATCCATCCGGGTTCTGGCTCTGCCATCTCCAGGAATCCTGACACATTTCTTCGATACCATACTGTGCTTCCCATCCCAGCTCATTCTTAGCTTTTGTAGGATCACAGTAGCACATAGCGATGTCGCCTGCTCTTCTCGGTTTGATCTCATATTTCAGTTCATGACCGCATGCTTTCTCGAATGCATGAAGCACTTCCATTACACTATAGCCATGTCCGGTTCCCAGATTATATACGCTGACACCTTCTTTGTCTTCCAGCTTTTTCACAGCTTTTACATGTCCGACTGCCAGATCCACTACATGGATATAGTCGCGAACACCGGTTCCGTCCGGAGTATCATAATCATTACCGAATACACCCAGGCACTCCCGTTTTCCGATTGCAACCTGTGCTATGTAAGGAAGCAGATTGTTCGGAATTCCTTTTGGATCTTCTCCAATCATACCACTCTTGTGAGCACCGATCGGATTGAAGTAACGAAGCAGGATCACATTCCACTCCGGATCAGAAGTGTGAAGATCTGTAAGAATCTGTTCCAACATCCATTTTGTCCATCCATAAGGATTGGTACATGTTCCCTTCGGGCACTCTTCTGTAATCGGAATAAATGCCGGGTCTCCGTAAACTGTTGCGGAGGAACTGAAGATAATGTTTTTTACTCCATTTTTTCTCATAGCGTCTACGAGATTCAGGGTACCGGCAATATTGTTCTCATAATATTCTACTGGTTTTACAACAGACTCACCAACTGCCTTCAAACCGGCAAAATGAATGACTGCTTCTACCTTTTCTTTTCCGAAAATATCATCCATAGCCGCTTTATCACGAATATCTGCATTGTAGAACGTTACTTTCTTTCCTGTAATCTCTTCTACACGATCCAAAGCTTTTTCGCTGGCATTGTACAGATTATCCACAACCACTACGTCATATCCTGCATTCAGCAATTCCACACATGTATGGCTTCCGATATAGCCTGCACCGCCTGTTACTAAAATTCTCATCTTTTACACCCTCCTTAAGAAATTGAACCTATTCTTTCAGCAGGAACTTCTCCTGTAAATATAAGTGTAGCATCATCCCTGACAGAATTCAATGAATTTTCGAACATGTTTTATGCATTTTCTTTTATTTTCCCGGATTCAGTGCCACAGCTTTTCGGAACAATACGAAGCCAATTACAAAAATAACTGCGATGGCACCCACGCCAATATTTACCTTACCGGTTACCTGGCTTACCACGCTTACCAATGTGGTTCCCAAAAATGAAGCTCCCTTTCCGCAGATATCCAGCAGACCAAAATACTCACCGGATTTTTCAGGCGGAATAATCTTTGCAAAATACGAGCGGGAAAGCGCCTGAATACCTCCCTGGAACATACCGACACAAACGGCAAGAATCCAGAATTCATACTGTTTATCCAGCTGAATCGCATACAGGACAATAAGGAAATATGCCCCAATACATACAGTAATCAATGTAGAGCCTGATATTTTTTTTGCCAGTATCCCAAAAATCAGACAGAATGGGAATGCCACGATCTGAGTCACCAGCAAAGCCAGCAGAAGACCGGTACTGTCCAGTCCCAGAGATTCTCCATATGCTGTAGCCATATCAATAATGGTATACACACCATCAATATAAAAGAAGAAAGCAAGTAAAAACATAAAAATATGCTTTTCTTTTTTCATTTCTTTCAGGGAATTCCAGAGACGTCCGAAGCTTTTTCGGAGAATCGCCCCCTGATTTTCCACATAATGGGTCTGTTTATATTGCTCCAAAAGCGGCAGTGTGATCGCAAACCACCAGACTGCCGTGATCAAAAATGTGATCGCCATAGACATCTGCATGGAAAGTCCGACCTTATCTCCAAACAAAACGAGACAAAGACCAATAATAAACGGAATACAGCTTCCGATATATCCCCAGGCATATCCCTGAGAAGACACATCATCCATCCGTTCCTCCGTAGTCACATCCGTCAGCATGGCATCATAAAACACGAGGCTGGAGGAAAATCCGACTTTGGCGATTACAAAGATCACAAGAAATACCAGCCAGTGAGTAATCAGTCCCAGTACTGCACAGCTTATCGTACCGACCATAAGACATGCCATAAATATTTTTTTCTTCATATTTTTTGTATCTGCAACAGTCCCGAAAATCGGACCGATCACTGCCACAATCAGGGTAGCAACCGAGGTAGCATAACCCCAGTATGCCAGATAATTGGAAGAACTTATATTCTTCATATCAGCCAGATAATTAAAATAGATGGGAATAATCGTTGCTACCAGCAGAACGAATGCGGAATTCCCAATATCATACATTATCCAGGCTCTCTCCAGTTTTGTTAATTTCAGTTTCATGGCAGTCTCCTTTCTGTCTTTCCATCAGTAACCGGTTTCTGGGACAAAATCTCATCATACAGGCGGCTTGCTTCTATGGTCATTCGATGCGGCGCAATGTCACTTTCGATTTTTCCTTCCCGCACACAACGAATCACTTCACTGATCTCATAGGCAAAACCATATTTCACCTTATCCTCCTGATAACAGTATGGTTCCTCTCCGTCCACATACAGCCAGCATTCCGGAGCATAATGAGGATGAGGAAGGACGATTCTTCCCTTCTCTCCATAAAAGACCATCTCTTCCTGGATATCGCCCTGGAACGTTGTGATAATCTGAGCCATACATTCAGGATACTTAAGCACCACTACATCCGTCTGATCCACACCGGAGGCTGACCAGTCAGAAGTGCAGAGACACTGTACCGGGGGCTGTTCAAAGAAATACGTCACAATATCATATCCATACACCAGAATATCGTATGTGGCACCACCGCCCAGTTCTGGATTATAATATCTGTTCGATGCATCTTTCGGTGCATTGAAGCCAATCCCACAGGTTACCAATGAAACTTTCCCTATTTTCTCCTCTGCAAGCCATTGTTTCACCTGCTGCATTTTCGGAAGAAATCTTGACCACATTCCCTCCATCACAAAAACGCCCAGTTCCTTTGCGCGTGTGAAAATCTCTTCTGCATCCCGGCTGTTTACACACATAGCTTTTTCACACAACACCGGCTTCCTATGATCCAAACACAACATTACCAGCTTATAATGTGCATTGGTAGTAACCGCTACATACACTCCATCCAAAGGTTCTTCCTCAAGCATCTGTTCATAGCTGCCATATGCTTTCGGGATTCCATGCTTATCAGCAAAAGCCCTGGCACGTTCCATGCTGCGGCTGGCAATTGCAGCCACGACCCCCTCACCCTGTTCTTTTACTGCGGCACAAAATTCCTCTGCTATATTGCCCGCTCCCATAATACCAAATCGAAACTTTCCACTCATGGCTTCATCCTCTGCCTTTCTTTATTCTTCCCGCAGTGTATACGGGAAATCCACTTTCAGATCACGGAAATAATATTCTTTATCACGTTCATTGATTTTCCGCTTCACACGGCACGGATTACCTACTGCCACCACATTGGCAGGAATATCACGTGTCACGATACTGCCTGCTCCGATCACGGAGTTGTCTCCAATGGTCACGCCCGGAAGAATCACTGAATGAGCGCCGATCCATACATTGTCACCGATATGAATCGGAAGAGAATAATGTGCAACCCATTTTCGATACTGCGGATCTACCGGATGTCCGGTCGTGCACAACGTTACATTGGGTCCGATCATCACTTCATCCCCAATATAAATCTCTCCATCATCCACCAGCACCAGATTGAAATTGGCATAAAAGCTTCCTTTCAGATGTACATGACTTCCATAGGACATATGCAGCGGTGTCTCAATATACACATGATCGCCGCACTCACCCAGAATTTCTTTCAGGATCATCAGCCGCTTTTCCTCCTCACACGGTCTTGTATTGTTGTAATCATACATAACCTCTTTACAGTGTTTCCGTTCGGCTTCCAGTTCTTTCTCCTGCTGAATGTCCACCGGATCCTTATGCCCATGCTCGTAAAATAACATCCCTTTCTTAATTCTGTCTCTCAGATGCATTTGTAAAACCCTCCTTTTTTTATTTTCACAGTCTAGAAGCTGCGTATCTTATCATCCTCTTCGCTCTGTGTATTTTCAATCGCCCGGATCACCACATAGTATCCGAACTGATCATTCACCTTTATATATACTCTGTCTCCTACCTTATGTCCCAGAATCGCCTTTCCGATGGGTGATTCCGTACTAATGAGACCTGCCAGCGAGTTTCCCCTGATGGATGTCACCAGACGATATGTCTCTTCCTCATCGTCATCCTCGATATAAAGTGTGACTGTATTATTCAGCCCTACTTCGTCATCCTTCGACTCCTCCGAGATTACCTCCGCATTTTTCAGCATTCTTTCCAGATAACGGATTCTGCTCTCATTCTGATTCTTTTCTCTTTTTGCGGCATAATACTCAAAATTCTCACTGAGATCTCCCTGTGCCCGGGCTTCTTTTACCGCTTCGATAGCTTCCTTACGAACCACCAGCTTTCTGTGCTCAATCTCTTTCTCTATTTTTTCCACATCCTGCTTTGTCAGACGCTCTCCCATTTTCTCACCTCTTTTCAAGTACGCCTCGGCGTACTTGCTGCGAGGTGCGCGTCATGCTTTGCATGACGCGCACCTCTGCAATCCGCCGGAGGCTTTATCCTGGAAGGAGATTGGACTCCCACCAAGACTAAATTGTCGCAACTCACCACCTATGGAGGTGGGAGTCTTATCTCCTTCCAAGATAAATGCTCTATTGCTTTTTCATATTCTCTCAGACTTTGTGCTCTTTTGATACTTTTATCCCATAGATCCGAATCCGGAAAGGAATAGCGCAAATAGCACCAGATCTCTTTTAACTTAAAAAGTGCCTTTTCTTCGTTCACCGACACCCGACAGAAATCATCATGCAGTCTATCCAGAAAAGCCCTCAAGATATCACGGGAAGGCTCCGGGTCACCTAAGATTCTTCCCACAAGACCCGGGTCCGCCAAAATTCCCCTGCCCAGCATCACAGCCTGAATCCCGGGAAATTTTTCAGATATGCGTACATAATCTTCCTTTCGAAAAATGTCACCGTTATAACACAACGGCTGATTTTTGTGTTCATACGCATATTCAAATCCGGAAAGCCTCGGTTCTCCCCGGTAATAATCGGTCTGTACCCGAGGATGAACGATCAGCTCTTCCAGCGGATACCGGTTAAAGATTTCCATCAGAGCTTCTATCTCTTCCGGCTCATATCTTCCAAGCCGTGTCTTGATCGATATCTTCATGTCCAGCTTTTCAAATATTTCTTCCAGAAAATGATCCAGTTCCAGCCTCTTCTCCAGAAATCCGGAACCTCTTCCACCATTCACCACGGGACGTGAAGGGCAGCCCAGATTCAGATTGACTTCCTCATAACCATATTCCTGCAGCCCTTTCGCTGTCCGGATAAAATCATCTGCGGAATTTGTAAGGATCTGGGGCACAAGAAAAAGTCCCCTGTTATGCTCCGGCAAAATATCATTTTTCTCTTTATAGTTAAACAATCGCCCCCTGTTGGGTTTTGCGGCGATAAAAGGGGCAAAATACTTGTCCAGGGGATGAAAAAATGCGTGGTACGCATTCCGGTAAACGTATCCCGTCACTTCCTCCAGCGGTGCCATATAAAACTTCATTGTTCCGTCTCCTTTTTCCCGAGACGTACTGCTTCAATATACTCTGCCGCATCCTGATCCAGTCCGTCAAACAGATAATTTTTATCGCTCATCTGCCTTTTTCCGGTCTCCTCACGGATCTGACCTGCAACCAGTTCCATATCCTCCCGGAGTTCTCTGGCCGACATTCTTGTGCCGCCCTGCCCCAGAATGATCACCTGTTCCAGCCTGTCCGAAGTCGCCACCGTCACATGATTTTTTCTTCCGATCTCGTGTACCGTCTTTTCGATATACTGATCGGCTGTCTCTGCTTCTTTTGTATAGACCACATGGATATTGTGATATTTCTGTACGCTTCCCGGATTTCCTTTCACCTTGTAGGCATCAAACACCAGAATCAGAGTACATTTTTTATATCCCTGATAATTGCACAGCATATCTGTAAGCTTATCTCTTGCCGCATCAATATTGGCATCTGCCAGGTCTTTCAAATCCTCCCATGCAAATATTATATTATAACCATCCACCAGAAGGTATTCTTTTTCCGGTGGTGTATTCCGGTTTTTCGTCCGACCCACATAAGAGGAACTTGTATTATCCATGCGGGCATGGCTTCGTTTCCAGCCTTTCACAGACCTTCGGGGCAGATCCTCCTCACCCACCCGGGATCTGATCGGACCGTATGTTCGGGTAAAGATTTCTTCCAGCTCTTTTTCTGTCGCCTGATAAGCATCTCTTTCTTCTTTCCAGGTTTTCTTTCTGACCTCCACCGGCTCCGGCTGTCTTTCCACCGGTTCCAGAAGAAGACCACTCTCCACATGCATATACTCCTCTACCTGATCCCAGTTCACTACAAAACCGGCACCATGGGCACAAAACACAGACCCTGTGGGATTTTCCAAATCCGCTTCGGGATCATAACAAAATGCCTGTACCACTTCTTCCTGATTATGACAGGGGAAATATCCTTTCAGTGTACAGAACAAACGCCCCATACCTCTGGAATATGAAATCACTTCGTTCTGGTAATCTCTCATCGTAACTACAGGAGCGGATCCGGTCAATATGGCTATCTCTCCTTCTATCTGGGGCGGCCGAAATTCCCCACACATCCTCTGGATATCCGCCATTCCCCGTCCTATCATATCTGCAGGTACTTCCAGCCGAAAATCATAATAGGGCTCCAGCAACACACTTTCCGCTTTTCTCAATCCCTGTCGTACCGCACGGTAAGTAGCCTGTCGAAAATCTCCACCCTCTGTATGCTTCAGGTGAGCGCGGCCTGCTACCAATGTAATCCTCATATCTGTGATCGGGGAACCGGTAAGCACTCCCCGATGTTCTTTTTCTTCCAGATGGGTCAGAATGAGACGCTGCCAGTTCTTATCCAGCTCATCCTCGCTGCAGTCTGTGTAAAACTGCATCCCGCTCCCCGGCTCACCAGGTTCCAGTAGAAGATGTACTTCCGCATAATGGCGCAGAGGCTCAAAGTGTCCCACACCTTCCACAGGTGTTTTGATGGTTTCTTTATATACAATATTCCCGGAGCCAAAATCCACCACGACACCAAATCGTTCTTTGATCAGGCTTTTCAGAATTTCTATCTGCACTTCGCCCATGACCTGTGCATGAATCTCTCCCAGTTCCTCATTCCACACAATATGTAAAAGAGGTTCTTCCTCCTCCAACTGCCGCAGGTTTAAAAGCATCTTATGTACATCACATTCCGGTGGAAGCTGGATCTGGTAAGTCAATACCGGCTCCAGCAGCGGCATATCGGAAGCTGCTTCTCTTCCCAGCCCCTGACCGGGATAAGTAAAGGTAAGACCTGTCACGGCGCATACCATTCCGGCAAAAGCTTCATTTACCATCTCATATTTTTCTCCGGAATAGATACGAATCTGATCGACTTTTTCTTCTCGGTCTTCTCCATCCTTCTGCCCCCGCAACACCGTCTTCACTTTCAGGCTGCCGCCCGTGATTTTCATATACGTAAGACGATTTCCCTGACTGTCTCTGGCAATCTTAAATACTTTCGCGCCAAATTCCCGGGGATACTCCGGCATCTCTATATATTTTTCCAATCCCTGCAGAAACTCCTGTACTCCGGTCATCTTCAGTGCCGAACCAAAAAAACAGGGAAATAATTTTCTCTCATTGATCAGACGGGAAATCTCCCCCTCCTCTACACTTCCTTCCTCCAGATATCTCTCCAGCAGGGTCTCATCGCACATAGCCAGCTGCTCCTGCCACTCTTGTGTATCTCTATCCCCGGAAAAATCCACACAGTTCCCGTCCAGCCTTTTTTTCAATTCTTCCATCAGTGCTTTTTCATCTGTCCCCGGCTGATCCATTTTATTTACAAAGAGGAATGTGGGTATCTGATATCTCTTCAATAACTTCCATAGAGTCAACGTATGCCCCTGAACACCATCTGCACCGCTGATCAGCAAAATCGCATAATCCAACACCTGCAGCGTACGCTCCATCTCTGCGGAAAAATCCACATGACCGGGAGTGTCAAGAAGTGTGATCTGCGCATCTCCCAGAGAAAAAAGCGCCTGCTTGGAAAAGATCGTGATTCCTCTGCTTCTTTCCAATTCGTAGGTATCAAGAAATGCATCACCATGATCCACTCTTCCCATTTTTCTGATTGCTCCACTGGTATACAGTATACTTTCCGACAGTGTAGTCTTCCCTGCATCGACATGGGCTACAATGCCCGCACATATATATTTTTCAGGTTTATTCTTCGATGTATTATTCACCAAAAATACCCCTTTCTGTCGTCTATAATCCAATTAATTATAGCACAGGAAGGGGTATAAGTCGATAAATTGTTTACTGCACAAAATTACTCTTATTACTAATACAAAACGGCACGGGATTTCCGTGCCGCATTTTGTTTCTCATGCAAATGGTGAGAGTTCCAATCTGACAAAGTATCCACGGTCTTTTCCGCACACCGGACACTGGGATGGAACTTTTTCTCCTTCATAGATATATCCACATTCCAGGCAAATCCATCCCCGTTTCACATCGGAAACATACAGTTTCTTCTCTTCCAGCCAACTGGCAAATTTTCCGAAGCGATCCCCATGATATTTTTCAATCTCGGCAATCATGTAGAATGAATTGGCGATTGCAGGAAATCCTTCCTCTTTTGCCTTATCACCAAAACTTTTGTATACCACATCATGCTCTTCATATTCATTGTGCTGTGCCATGCGGAGAAGTACTTCCAAATCATCAGACAGATCCACCGGATACTTTCCATCCACATGTATATTTTCTCCTGCCATTTTCTTCAGGTGTTTATAAAAAATCTCTGCGTGTTCCTTTTCCTGACCGGCTGTATACAAAAACACCTGCGCAATGGTATGCTCTTTTTGCTTTTTCGCCTCTCCTGCCGCAAAAGTATATCGGTTTCTTGCCTGACTCTCTCCTGCAAATGCCCGCATAAGATTGTCTTTCGTTTCACTGCTGCTAAAATCTGCTGCCATATTTTCTCCTCCTAGCTTCACATTAAAGTATTCAGCTTTAATATGTCCCAGGAATTCGAAAATATGTGCAGGAATTGTAGATGAAAAGCGCAAAAATGCAACATTGCAATTCCAGAAGAATTTTATCTTTTGCATATTTATTTCACAGATATTCGTCTCTGTACTATCTTATACAGTCACTTCAACTTACGATTCACCCATCTCTCAGGTATCCAAATACTTCTTCAGTTCCTCTTCTTTCATATCCAGGCGCTTTGCCGCTTCACTGACAGGCAAAAAACCTTCCTTTACCATTTCAATATAGCTCTGCAAACGGCCTTCCTGTAATCCGGCCTGACGACCCTCCTGTAATCCAGCCTGTCGACCCTCCTGTAATCCAGCCTGTATTCCACGCTGCAGAATTGTCTTTGCTTCATATTCCAGAATCTTTCCACCCATTACAGATGTCACTTCCTTCCTGACTTTTGCATACTTCGATGCAAGCTGCTCAATTACTTTATTTGACATATCTACCAATGTACATTTCACATATTCACTGATCTGCCCTATACGGCTCAGTTCATCCAAACGCTGCCTGATTAACGCATATTCATTTCTCAGCTCTTTCAGCTTTTTTCCATTCTCCTCATACTCAGAGAAGTGGCTCTCATACGTGAAAATATAAAACGGAATCAAAAACAGTAATCTCTTGTCAAATATTTCCTCAATTGTGTATTTTTGTGTCTTTATCACCGGTATCTCATAGGATATATCCCCTCCCGGTGTTTTTATCTCTAATGTCATCACATCCGGTGTATTCTTTGTATGCCTCAAATACAGCACTGCAGAGCAGGGAAATGTTAAAGTCAGACAATTTCCGATGACCTCTCCATTATCCAATGCTATTTGAGAATCATACTCGAACATCCGAATCAGCATATTGTGGTCTGCTGTACTCTGACATTCCATATGGTATCTTTTTATTGTTATTCCATGAATCTCAAAACAGGAATCCGTTATTTTCTCTTTTGTATCTGTACCCTGCCGCTTAATGAAATGTTCTCCCGGGAGAATTGTGACTTTCTCCGCTCCCGTATAGTGTTCCCCAAACACTTCATTTACAACAGGAATCATCAGACTGGTACAATCATTCACCAATGTCCGAAACACATCATCATAAGGTGTCCCGATATTGTTTTTATTCACTGTCCCCTTCTTTCTCCTGTATGGGCGAATATATGCCTGCGTAAGATACAGAAAACGAATCTCTGCTATACTGTAATTTTAACAGATGTGATAGCGTTGTACCATAAAAATCCCAAAAAAATTATCGGTTTACGATATTTTATGTGGCTGAATCCTTTCTTACACACCGTATGGTATAGCGTTGTCTGCCGCTGTATACACAGGTAAAAAGGGTCAGATCCCAGTCATCTCCGCTGACCATATCTTCCCCATCGTATTTTCCAAGGGTTTCGATCCACGCAATTTCATATTCAAATAGATTACCGTCCGCATCTAAAAAGGAAATCTCTGTCCCTACAGGAAGTCCACGTAGATTTCCAAAGTGTCTTGTATAATTGTGTGCTGCCACCACCAGATTATTCTGATAAATAGAACCGGAATAACGGCATGGTGCAATACGTAATTTGGGATAACTCCATTCACCAGCCATCACCGGAAGCTGCAGATTCAGGTCCGGAACCTGCAGGATTCCGATATAGCGGTTCCCGTCAATCTCAATCTCCGGCATCTCTTTTTCCGGATACAGTACAAAATCCGGGATTTCTTCCACGCTCAAAATATTCTTCTCTTTGTTCGTATCCTGCTGCCCTTCCCGTTCTTTGTGCTCATCCTGTTTTCTTAATTCTATCTCATATGTCAGACGTTCCACCACTTTGTCCGAAGCGTCGCCTGCCTGCTCTCCCTCGTACAGATTCCAGGCAGTCAAAAAAAGGGCCGCTGCCAACAGCAACAGCCCTCCGGTCATCCAGATTGTGCCTTTTTTCTTTGAACGACGGTATTGTCTCTTATGCTGCATTCTATTTCTCTCCGTCTATAAATCTGTTATCCTTTATCTGTTTTTCTCCGTACCCATCCAATCATAAAAGCTGCGATACCCAACACTGCCAGAAGCGGTACCGGCCACCACAACTGACCTGTCTGAGGAAGCTTGCTGCTTCCTCCGCCTCCCGAAGAAGCTGAGTTCGTGGGGGAAGAGGGCGTCTTCGGTGTCTGATACGTATTGGTAATCACATATTGCTGACAATTTTTTTCTATACTTTTCTTATAACCGGCGGGAACAGTTACCTCATCCACTTTCCATTCATGGCCCGCTTCCAGGTCTTCCCAACAATATTCCCAGTTATTTTCTTTATTCAGTATTACCTTATCATAGACAGCTCCATCCTTCAACAGTGTAACTTCTATCTCTTCCGGACGTTTATTCTCATATCCGGTATCTTTCCAGACTTTCAGTACTTTATACTCCTGTGTTGCTTCCGGGATTTCTTCCACCTCTGCTTTATCATGCTCCACAACTACCTGCAAATTCCATGCACCCTGTGCATCCCGACCGGGAACCGTCACCAGTGTGGGAATCGGCTTATAGATCTTTTGCTCATCCTGTGTCATTTCTCCCACGATCAGGTACAGCCCTTTTTCCAGATTATTCCATACCATCTTACCAGCTTCATCTGTCTGTCCCTGATAGATCTGTTTTATGGAATTATCGCTGCTCACGCAGCTGTCCAGTGTGATAGCCAGAGCTCTCCACTCTTCCGCATTCAGTTCCTCCAGCCGGTCCAGATCCGTAACGGTTTCTTTATATCCGGCAAATGGTTCTACCAACTGAAATATACCGGTCTCGGAGAAATCTGCTACTTTATAAAAGGTAAATATGGCTTGTCCGTATTTATAATGAATGGTCAGACTGGTAACCGCTGTCTCCGGCGTACCCTGAGATGCTATTACCTGCACAGGCAACAGCAGTGCCATAAGACAAAATGCGAGAAGCCTGCCAATCCTTTGCAATTCTTTTTTTATCTTTCCTTTCACTTTTTCTCCTCCTTGTCCAATATATGACTTCTATTATCTGCGTTTCCGATAATGTACCAACAGCCATATCAGCAAAATCAATAAAATGGGTACTGCAATCACCGGCGCTACCATCACCGGATCGATCTGCATAGCGTCTGCAGTCACTCGAATCGAGTTGGCACTTTCCACATTTTCCACTCTGTGCCCCCGCACCAGAAGACGATGACTATTGATTCCATAAGGGGTACAGGTTACCAGCGTGCACAGATCTTTTCCTTCTTCTATCTCCAATGCCGACAGATCTTCCGGTTCCACGATACGAATCTGATCCACTTCATAGGTCAGTGTCTCGTCCAATACACGCATCATGAAAAGGTCCCCTTCTTCCATCTCATCAAGATTGGTAAACAACTTGGCAGAAGGAAGTCCCCGATGCCCGGAGATCACACAGTGGGTTCCTTCTCCTCCTACCGGAAGAGAACTTCCTTCGATATGCCCCACTGCAATCTGCAGCACAGCTTCATCCACCCCATGATAGATCGGCAGAGACACCTTGATAGTCGGGATTTCTATATATCCGATAATGCCGGTTCCGCCTATATTCAGCAGTCCTTCGTATTCTTCATATTCCTCCTCAGACAGAACCCAACGATTCTGTTTCTTTGCCAATGTGGTATTATACTCCTGGGCTTGTGCCCACATCTTTTCATACTGATCATCATCAATCGTGGTCACCGACTGGGCATAACTGGCGATGGCACGACTTTGATGGAAAGAATTCCAGTAATCACTGAAACTGGGATACAGCAGTAAGGACAACCCTATGATAAAAATCAAAACCAATATAATTGATGAAAGATTTTTTTTAATCCATTTCATAAGTCTCTCCTTGCTGTTCTATCCTTTCATAGAAGAAAACCACCGATACCGGGGGCTGCACGAACACAAGGTTTTGTACAGCCCTCAGGTATCCGAGGTAACTTCTTATCCCGGAATCTGACGATTCACGGATTTTTATTATGGTGTTTCACAAACTGATGATTATTTGCTTGCACTCATACGTTTTCTGGTGATCAATACAACACCTGCTCCGATAACCAGAATCGCACCAATCACGTAGAAGATCGTGGTACCCATACCACCGGTTTCCGGAAGGGTTGAACCTGCCTTGTTAACAACATCATCACTCAGACTTCCTTCTGTTGTATTCGAAGTAAATGTAAGTTCACCTGTAGCAGCATTTCCACTGAGAGAAGTTAAGGCCGGATTGTCAGATTGAACATCATGCTCTGCTGTAACGGTAAATTCGATAGGATCAATTGAGTTATAGCCTGCAGGAGTTTTTGTCTCTGTCAATCTATATTTACCATCATCCAAACCTGAGAATGTAAAAGTCGTTCCCTCATCATTTTTGACTGCAGTGATTGCTTCCCATTTATCAGTTTCCTTGTTGTATTTTTCCAGTGTAAATTCTGCACCAGTCAATGGAATATATTCTTCAGAATCTTCTACTTTGGGATCATAATTTGGATTATTTGTAACCTTGTTTATAATTGTTTTATATGTAAATACAATTACAACATCTTTTGGTGTATTGCCTGTTTCGTTATTACCTGATTCCGATTTATTTGGATTATTAGAATATTCCAGATAAACTTCATTCGGGTTACCGGCAGAACCAAGTACAGCATTCTCATTCAAAGTAGCTGTATATTCTACTGTAATCACAGAACTATTTCCAGCACCCAGAGCTTTTACATCATCACAGGAAACTGTTAAAGTAGTGGTTCCGTCTGCATTCACGGTAGCGCTAACGGTAAATCCATTTGTCTCCTTACCATCAATACAAACCTTTGCATCGTTATTATAAGTCAAACCTTTTGACTGCGTATCGTGGAATACAACTTTATATGTTGTATAAGAAGAAACATTGTCTGCCAACGTAGCTTTCAGCTGGAAAGGTACAGAATCACCGATATCATGATCGGCAGAATCCTGCCAGTCTGTCATAGCATCATCAGTGGAGTCATTAATATCTTTTACTTTTTTCTGAACTGTCGGCACATCAGACTTAGGCGTAGCAGTAGCATCTGAAACCACTTTGACAATATATTCTGTATAAGAATCGTTATCACCTGTCAAAGAACCATCCTTATCCTTAACAAGATAATAGCCTGCGGCCAGTTGTGAGATAGTGTAATTCTTACTAGTTTCGTTATAAGTACTATCAACCTTTGTGGTTGTAAGATAGCCTGCGGCATCCTTTGCAAACTGAACTGCATTTTCATTTGTCAATGCCTCAGCAACACCTGCGGCACTTTTTGTCTCAGCAGTATCATATTTGTTCTGCAGTGCGGTCTGACCATCTAAAGTGATGCCAGAACCCCAGACGATATTAGAAAGGGTAGTTTCTGACAGATCACCGGTAAAAATCTGATATGCCTCGTAAGTATGCCCTTCTGCACTGTTATTAATTGTAATACTATACGTTGTTTCTTCTGCAAATGCAGTTATAGTCATGCTCAATACCATGACCATCGCCAACAATAAGCTGGCAAGTTTTTTCATTCGTTTCATCTCTTTTCCTCCCTCGTATAATAAGTTTATAGACCTCATTCAAAGAGGCTATAGACTTATTTTTTATGATGCAGGTATTGGATGAATTGTTGGACATCCTATTTATACCC
>SFGF01000041.1 GCA_004556655.1 Lachnospiraceae bacterium
AGCAGTTGAGATTTGCGGGTGAGATTAAGCATTTTCAGGATAAATGGGCAAAAGAACTGGGAAATGGCGATCCATATTATAATAAAAATCTATCGTTGGTGGAGGGAAATTGTTCTTTACGATAGCTTTAGAGTGAATAATTGTGTTAGCCATAACTAGAAAGGAAAGAATATGCCAAAAGAATTATTTGAAGTTGAGAAAGAACGGTTTGATTTACAAAATCCAATGTTATATCGTTTGCAGGGAATATGGCCGAAGGAGTATATTATTTCAGCTGTAATAGATGGAAAAGAATTATCGGTACAGATAAAACCACAGGAAAAAGTCAGTGCAGTTGACAGGTTTAAAGATTTAGAGCTTATATCTGGAATTCGTGTTGAAGTAGAAATTGAACTGCCTGATAATCTGATAGATTACCATAAATTATCAATCTATGGAAGTGATGAGGGTAAAAGATTTTTATGGTTTTCCATACCAGTGAAGGATTTGCTCAAAAAACAAAACAAACCGCACTATTTTTTGGAAGATATTAATCGGGAACTGGGGTTGAATACTTGTGGTATCCGTGGTTGGGCTGTGTATACACAGCCGGTACAAGTGAAAGTGACAGATCTGGAACATAACGAGATTCCATGTGAGATTCAGTATATGAATCGACCGGATGTGGTGGATATGTATGATGAATTTGATGTGGAGACCAAGTGTGGATTCTTTATCGAATTGAAGAAAATACCGGTTAAGGAATTTTTGTTGGTGTTTATTGCAGGTGACAGTCGTGTTGAGAAAAAAATCAGTATGAAGAGAGAACAGATTTACCTGGAAAAATCTCAGGAGTATTGGGAAAAGGGATGCCGTTATCTGAAACTTCATGGACCGGTGGAATTAACCAAAAAAGCGGTTAGTAAAGTGAAAAGACATCGTTATGAAACAATCGAGTATTCCAAATGGCTGAAAAAACATCTGCCATCGAAAGCAGAACTGGAACGGCAGCGTAAAATAAAGTTTGAATGGGAACCGAAGTTTTCCATTGTAGTTCCCCTGTATAAAACTCCGGAGAAGTATCTTCGGGCTATGGTTGATTCTGTAAAACAGCAGACATATGGTAACTGGCAGTTGTGTCTTTCAGATGGAAGTGGACCGGATTCACCTCTGCAGGAGCTTTTGGCAGAACTGCAAAGAGGAGAGCCGAGAATCAAAGTGATATCCCATCAGCAACCTCTGAAAATATCGGAAAATACCAATGCGGCTATACAGGCAGCAGATGGGGAATTTATTGTGTTTGCGGATCATGATGATACATTGACAGCCCATGCATTATATGAATGTGTGAAAGCCCTCAATGGTAATAAAAATCTGGAAGTTCTCTATTCCGATGAGGATAAGATGACGATGGATGGACATAAGTTCTTTCAGTATCATTTCAAACCGGATTTCAATATTGACCTTTTGTGTACTGTGAATTATATTTGTCATTTGTTCGTGGCAAAAAGAGAATTGATCGACCGGGTGGGAGTGCTTCGGCCAGAATTTGATGGGGCACAGGATTATGACTTCATTTTCAGATGTGTGGAAGATGCCGGTGAAGAAAAAATACATCATATTCCAAAGATTTTGTATCACTGGAGATGTCATGAGGATTCCACTTCAGAAAATCCGGAGAGCAAGCTGTATGCTTTTGATGCGGGGCAGCGTGCTGTTCAGGCGCACTTTGACAGAATCGGTGTGAATGCAGAAGTGTATAAAGGAGAATATCTTGGATTGTACAGAACCCGTTATATACGTGAATATGATCCGCTGATTTCTATTATCATTCCAAATAAAGACCATATTGATGATCTGAAAAGGTGTATGGATTCTATTGACAAGAATTCCACTTATAAGAATTATGAATATATTATAGTGGAAAATAACAGTGAAGATCCTGAGACATTTGCTTATTATGAACAGCTTGAAGCGGTGAATCCTCGAGTGCATGTGGTTTACTGGAAAGGTGTATTTAATTATTCCGCTATCAATAATTTTGGTGAGACCTATGCAAATGGAGAGTATCTGCTGCTTCTCAATAATGATACAGAGATTATCAATCCGGATTGTCTGGAAGAATTGCTCGGATACTGTATGAGAGATGAGGTAGGTGCTGTAGGTGCCAGATTGTATTATGAAGATGATACGATTCAGCATGCTGGAGTTGTAGTGGGATTTGGCGGAATCGCAGGTCACTGCTTTGTGATGCAGAAGCGTGGGTATACCGGATATTGTCACAGAATCATTTGTGCTCAGGATTACAGCGCTGTTACGGCAGCATGTATGATGGTAAAAAGAGAGGCATTTAAAGAAGTGGGTGGATTGAGTGAAGATCTGCAGGTGGCATTTAATGATATTGATTTCTGTATGAAGTTGCGTCAGGCAGGTTATCTTATCGTATATAATCCATATGCAGAACTTTATCATTACGAATCAAAATCGAGAGGACTGGAAGATACGCCTGAGAAAGTTGCGCGTTTTAATCGGGAAATTGAAACGTTTGCTAAGAAGTGGCCGGATATTCTCAGGGACGGTGATCCGTACTACAATCCAAATCTGACATTGAATAGTCAGGATTTTTCTCTTAAGAGACTTTAGAAAGAAAGCAGGAGGGTAATACTATGAGAGCATTAGTAACAGGTGTGAAAGGCCAGTTAGGTTTCGATGTTATGAACGAACTGGCTAAGCGTGGCTATGAGGGTATCGGTGTTGATGTGGAAGAGATGGACATCACAGATGCGGAAGCTGTTGACCGGGTGATCAAGGAATCTCACGTGGACAGTGTGGTACATTGTGCAGCATGGACAGCTGTGGATGCGGCAGAGGATAATGTGGAGATGTGTCGGAAGGTAAATGCACTGGGAACGGAGAATATTGCCAGAGTTTGTAAAGAACTGGATATCCCAATGATTTATTTCAGTACGGATTATGTATTTGACGGTGAGGGAACACGTCCCTGGGAGCCGGATGATCCGGTTGTGGAGCCGCTGAATGTTTATGGCCTTACTAAATACGAAGGTGAGCAGGCAGTAGAAAAGTACCTGGATAAGTATTATATTGTCCGCATTGCCTGGGTTTTCGGCGTAAATGGAAAGAACTTTATTAAGACTATGCTGAATCTGGGAAAGACACATGACACACTGACTGTGGTAAATGATCAGATCGGAACTCCGACCTATACCTACGATCTGGCAAGACTGGTTGTGGACATGCTGGAGAAAGAAGAGTACGGAAAATATCACGTGACCAATGAAGGCGGATATATTTCCTGGTATGATTTTGCGAAAGAGATATTCAAACAGGCTGGTATGGATATCAATGTGGTACCGGTCAGTGCAGAGCAGTATAAAGCGAGGGCAAAAAGACCGTCCAACAGCCGTCTGGAAAAGAAAAAACTGGATGAGCATGGATTCAAACGTCTTCCTACCTGGCAGGATGCACTTAGCCGTTATCTGAAAGAAATTGAGTATTAAGAGGAAGAATATGGAAGATTCAACTCTGAAAAAATGTGTAAAGACAAATGCGAAACATTCGGAAGTGATTTTGGAAGTGGCGTTTTTGACGGCCGTATTTGTTTTTACCCTTATGTGGGCGATAAAAGCCCCTTTCGATGCTTCACCTGACGAAAGTATGAGGTTTCAGATCGCAGAATACATTATGGATCACGGATCACTGCCGGATGGGCGTGATCCGTCCATTCGTAATGCGAACTGGGGAATCTCTTATGCTTTCAACCCAATTACAACGTATATAATTGCTGCAGGGTTTGGCAAAATTACTTCCTTATTTACCAATAGTTTTACTGCTGTTTATAGATCCATGCGTCTGGTGAATGTGATTTTTGGTACTCTGACTGCTTTTTTTGCTTTAAAAATAGGAAAGCGTCTTTTTGAAAAAGAAGCGGCATGGTTTTTTGCAGTACTGGTAAGCTTTCTGCCGGGAGCTGTGTTTATTCATTCTTATATTAACATGGATTCCATTGCCGTGTTTTCTACTGCATGGATTGTTTACTGTTGGGTAAGGGCCGTGCAGGACGGATGGACAAACCGGCTTTGTATTCAGCTTGCGGCGGCAATGTCTGTATGTGCCCTTTCTTATTACAATGCCTATGGTTTTCTGTTGTGCAGCGCGCTGTTTTTTGCAGGTATGATGCTGAAATGCAGGGAAAAACAGTGGGATTTCCGGGAAATGCTGAAAAAGGGTATTTTTATACTGATTCTTGTATTTATATTCGCAGGCTGGTGGTTTATCCGCAATGCTGTTTTGTATGATGGGGATATTCTTGGGATGAGTACGTCAAGACAGTATGCGCAAATGTATGCAATTGACGAATTAAAACCATCGAATCGGCAAACACCCAGTTCATTGGGAATGAGTTTATATCAAATGATGATTTGGCAGCCTGGAACATGGAAGTATAATTGGTTTGCTACGGTTTTGGTGAGCTTTATAGGAACTTTTGGTCATATGGATATTTTTATGCCGGAGCTATGGAGTAAAGGATATCTTCTGTTTTTGTTTGTGGGTATTATTGGAAATGTATTCTATTTTAGAGAAATATTTTCTGTATCCGTCAGAGTGATTTCTGAAAAAAAAGAAAAAGATGAAAATGGGACAACAATTACAAGAATACTGAGAAAAAATCGGGTATGGAATGCACAGAACTGGATGCACCAGATTATGATTTTGGCCATTGTGATACCGGTGCTGTTGCTGATTTATTATGCGTATTTCAGTGATTTCCAGGCACAGGGACGATATATGATGCCTGCGTTGATTCCTATGATGTATTTTGTTACTTTGGGATATGAATGTTTGTTGAAAAAGCTTGTAAAAAGTGAGAAAATACGAAAAATATGTTTTCTGGTCGGAATGGCAGCAGTGATTTTTTCGGCAGTTATGGTTTATTTGACTGTATATGCGGTAAATTACTGATTTGTTTCAACATGATAATGGTAAATCATTTGCATGCAGTTTACATACTATATATGCAAATGATTTACCATTTTATTTTTATTCTTCTGGATAATCAGGCATCTTATTTTGATACAGCACTTCATTTCCATCTGCATCTGTTATTGTCATATCATGAAAAAATTTTTCTGTAATTTGATCCACATTTTTCCGGGTTTCAGCTTCAATATAATACAGAGCCACGTAAGGATTCGGACCGTGTTCTATGACACGTTCCCCTTCGTGATAGAAAATCCATGGTTTTTTCACAGCGGGGTGTTTTGCCAGTGTTTGTGCAGCAGTCTGATCTGCAATCTGCAGCAGTCGTCCCTGAAAATAAAGTACTGCGCCATGGTGGAGCGGGGAATCGGGGTGATGCTTTATTAACATATCTTCCAGATGCTTTCTGTCATAGAGGTAGCTGAGAAGCAAATCTTCCATATTAAAACCAAAGGCCATATCTGTCAGTTCATGTTCATATCCGAAAAAGCGGGCGGCAATCTCACATACCTGAATTCCCTGATCCGGTCTCCAGAAAAATTGCATAGAAAGAGCACCGTCGGTCTGTCCGGTTTTGGAGATGAATTTTTGGAGTAAATCCTTTGCCGGTTGAGCTACCTGGCTATAAAGGCGTGAAGGATAGACATTCCGGGTACTGATCGGGATTTCACCGGCACCGATGTCTGTTTTTTCCCGATCGGCGATACTGATAATCTGCACTTCGCCGTCTAGAACCCATGTCATCATATTAAACTCATATCCGGTATTATATTCTTCCACAAGAATTTCATCCAGATCGGTAAATTCTGCGGTTTGGAAAGCGGCACTTTTCAGTTCTTCCAGATTATGCACCACGTAGATACCCCGGGAACCATATTTGTCCAGTGGCTTGGTCACCAATGGAAAAGAAAGACCCTGCAGATATTCTCTAAGTGAATAATCATTGGCTGAGTCGGTAAAATATTTTACAGGAATGCGACGAAATCCAGGTGTCGGAAGTCCAAGCTCTTTCAACGCTTTTTTTGTTTCAGCTTTATCCCGATACCAGGGAAGCTGTTCCGGCTTCAGATAACAGGGGAGATCAGCTTTGTCAGCAATCTTTACCATACATTCTAGAAGAAGATCGGAAAAAGAAGTAATAATACCGTCTACACTTTTTTCTTTACAAAGAGACGCCACAGCATCAATATCCGTGACAGGGATTACAAAATCTTCATCAGCGTACTGACGGGCCGGTCCGTCCGGATATCCGTCGCATACGATCGTGTAGATACCGCGGGCCTTGGCTTTTTGTACCAGTTGTACAAATTCGCCCAGGGTTCCTAATACAAGAAGACGATGTGTCATAGTAAAATCCTTTCATAAAATACTCATCTATTATTTCCTAATCTATGGAGTGTCTCAGCCAGATATCTCATCTCTTCCGCTCCATATCGTTGATCACAGGGAAGGGGAAGGATATTGGCTGCCCAGTCATGTTCCGGACTGTCTTCGGGCATATCACGAAGAACATTAGACCAGTTTGTGGGAACAAATATTTTTTCGGCAGCCAGCAATTTTCTCAGTTTGATTCCTTCCGGATGATAATAAGGATACGCAAATGGTCCTTCGGGTACTGTTTTCGTAAATGGATTGTCCGATGGAAGCAGTTCCCGGAGAAGCTGATAGTTTTTTTCTCTGCGTGTCTTTGCAAAATCATAGTCAATCGCCCGAAGCAGATTTTGCGTCAGTCGGGACATCCGGCGGATTTCCATATGGTGATAGGTGGATGCATTATCCAACATTTTCTGATAATAAGTGCCGGCATCTTCCTCATAGCGTCCGAGAATATGTTCCAGTCGTTTGTTGGAACGATCTATATCTTTTCCAGGCGTCAATCGGGCATCTGTAGCCAGATACGCTCCGTCACTCAGCCCGAAGAACTTGCGGCAGGAATACAGAGTATCCACTCCGGAAAGGGGTGCCTGATAGAAGGCATGGGTATGGTCAACAATGATCCTTTCATATGTTTGCTGAAAATAGCGGATCTTTTGATCTGTGAGCTGCCCATAATAATTGACCAGGTACAGCCATTCCCCTTCTTCCATACCGTTCGGAAGAGAAAGAATGGGCATCAGTGAAGGATCCAAATGATAAAATTCCAGATCGATGCCATGATTTTTGCAGGCATCGATAACAGAATCACACAGAAAATACGGGAGCAGAAGCTTTTTGCAGTTTCTGGATTCCAGCAGCCACAAAAGGGCAGTGCGCCCAAGATTCACTTTATAAAGTTCCGGGTAATACTCTTGGCCGGAAAACTCTTCCAGTTCCATATACCCGCCAATTTCTTTTTTCATATTTCGGATTCTCCTGTAGAATAGCCATATATTGACTATACATCTTTTTGACGTACTACGTAGTGAGGCATCTTTTTTGATTCATTTAATATATTCATCAGATAAATACCGATAATTCCGATGGAAAGCAAAATAATGCCAAAAAATCCCAGCATCACCAGCATCAGAGAGGTCCATCCTTCTACAGAAGTACCATAGATGCAGTAACGGGCAAAAAAGAAGATCCCCATGACAAGGCTCACCAGAAAACTAAAGATCCCCAGATTTCGTACCAGAAGAAGCGGAAATGCAGAGTGTGAGGTTATATCATAGAGCAGATCTTTTACCAGACGACGGAAAGAATAACCACTTTTTCCGTAAGCTCGTGCTGCGTGCTGTACCGGAACGTTGATGATCCGGTTGGAGGTCAGGACAAGAAGATTGCCGATCTGAGGTTTATAAGTATTCGTCTGTACCATTGCATCTACCAGAAAACGCCGGATCAGACGAAAACTTGTGATCTGAAGATCCGGGTCTTTCCCAAGCATCTTGGAAGTTGCCCAGACGGAAACTTTTGTTCCGAGCCTGCGGATGGGATTATGTTTTCGACCTTCGTAGCTGGCAATGATTGCATCCACATCATTTCGTTCATTTATGACATGGATCATTTTCGGGATTTCTTCCGGGGGATGCTGCAGATCATCGTCCATGGTGATAACAAAATCCCCTTTCACATGGGAAAAGCCGCATAAAAGAGCAGGATGCTGTCCAAAGTTGCGTGCCATCTGAATGATTCGAACACGGGAATCTTTTTCCCGAAGTTCCTGCATGACTTCAAAGGAACGATCTTTGGAGCCGTCATCTACAAGAATCAGTTCAAAGGGCTGCCGGATTGTTTCGCGGAAGACTTTTTCCAGTCGTATATATAGTTCTTCCAGAGTGTGTTCCGAGTTGTACACCGGAACTACGACAGAATATAGTGACATAGTATTTTCCTCAGTTCTCTTAAATTTAAAATTATGTAATTAACTATTATTAATCATATGAGTTGCCCGACAAATGAGATGAGACTACGGATTTCTTTGCGTTTCACGCTCCCGAAATCCTAGCATCATCATATCATTTTCAACAATCTATTTCAAGGCAATAAAACAATTCTTGAAGCAATACATGTTCAGTGGTATAATAGCTTTTAATTAGTTACTGTAATCACTTTTGACACCTACATCATTTTATGTCTGAAGCAGTTACATTCATTATTTTAGAGAGAGAAGCTAAGAAAAGATGGCAAAGATGAAAGATTACATACAGCTGCACTTGAATATATTACTATTCTCACTGACCAGTGTGTTTTCGAAGATGGCGTCTATGGAGTATAACAAAACTGGACTAAAAGGGATCATGTTATACGTGTTCGGCTTTCTGATGATAGCCAATTGTGGAATTTATGCGATCGCATGGCAGCAGGTGATTAAAAAATTTTCTTTATCAACTGCTTATGCGAATAAAAGTGTATATCTTTTATGGTCCCAGATCTGGGCAGTGGTTATATTTCATGAAAATCTTTCCGTACAGAATATCATAGGAATTCTTGTGGTACTGATCGGAGTTTGGATGGTGCAGCGGTATGAATAGACTGTTTATGTTACTGATGCTGGCCGGAACTCTTTTTTCGGCCATTTCACAGGTGCTTTTAAAACAGAGTGCAAATATTACATACAAAAACCCTATAAGAGAATATCTGAACTGGCGGGTGATTGTGGCTTATGGGATTTTTTTCGGAGTTCTTCTGCTGAATACCTTTTGTTATACTCAGGTAGACATGCGGTACGGACCGGTGATTGATACGGCTACGTATGTATTTGTGCTTATTTTTTCATGGGCGATTTTGAAAGAGAAGATTACGAAAGGAAAATTGGCAGGCAATATTATTATTGTAATTGGGATATTAATTTATACTGTCTGATGGGAAGATTGAGGAAAAAGAATGAAGATAAGTTTTAACAGACCCCCTTTTGTGGGAAAAGAAACAGAATATATCCGGGAAGCTGTTGAACAGAATGGTATGATCTGTGGAGATGGTCCGTTTACGAAAAAATGTTCCGCATGGATGAGAGATCATTTTCAGACGAAAGAGGTACTTTTAACCACTTCCTGTACACATGCACTTGAGATGGCGGCATATCTGGCAGATATCCAGCCGGGAGACGAAGTGATCATGCCCTCTTATACATTTGTGTCGACGGCGGATGCATTTGTACTGCGTGGTGCAACCTGTGTATTTGTAGATATCCGGCCGGATACGATGAATATTGATGAGACAAAGATTGAAGCAGCGATTACGGATAAAACAAAGGCAATCGTTCCTGTACATTATGCCGGTGTAGCCTGTGCCATGGATGAGATTATGGCGATTGCCAAGAAGTATAATCTGAAAGTGATTGAGGATGCAGCCCAGGGGGTGAATGCTTATTATAAAGGGAAAGCACTGGGAACGATCGGAGATTTTGGATGTTACAGTTTTCATGAAACGAAAAATTATTCCATGGGAGAAGGTGGAGCCATTCTCTTTCAGGATGAAAAGTATCTGGAACCGGCAGAGATTCTTCGGGAAAAAGGAACAAATCGGAGCAAATTTTTCCGGGGACAGGTGGATAAGTATACCTGGGTAGGATATGGTTCTTCTTATCTGCCCAGTGATATGAATGCGGCTTATTTGTGGGCTCAGCTTGAGGAAGCAGAGAGAATTAATGAAAAACGGCTGGCAATCTGGAACTATTATGATGAAAATCTGGCTCCCCTTGCCAAAAGAGGGCTGATTGAACAGCCATATGTACCTGAGTATGCTACACACAACGCTCATATGTATTACATAAAAGTGAAGGATCTGGAAACAAGAACAAGGCTGCTTTCCTATCTGAAGGAGCAGGGAATTTTGGGTGTATTTCATTATGTACCTCTTCATTCGGCAAAAGCGGGAAGAAAGTTTGGAAGATTTCATGGGGAAGAAGTTTATACTACAAAAGAAAGCGAACGCATTCTCCGTCTGCCTATGTATTACAGCCTGAGCCTGGAGGAAGCATCTGAAGTGGTGAAGGCACTGAATCATTTTCAGTATTGATCAGTATATGTGTGATAAGAAGTATCAGGAGGAAAATTCATGGATGCAGGCAAGCTGCTGCACTATATGAAAAAAATAAAACCATATAATATTCAAAAGGGACTGCGTTATTTGAAACACTATGGTCCGAAAGAATTCTGGGTGCGTCTTTGTGAACGTATGGAACCGGAAGAAGTTCCTTACGGTCCATGGTTTGAAAAGCACAAGCCGGCGGACAGTGAACTGGAGAAGCAGAAAAACCATACTTTTCAAAGCAATCCGGTATTCAGTGTGGTAGTTCCTGCGTATCGGACACCGATACTTTTTCTGGTACAGATGATTGATTCTGTGCGAAACCAGACCTATTCCAGGTGGGAACTTTGTATAGCGAATGCCAGTCCGGAAGAGGAAGAGATGAAGGAAGTGCTAAAACGGTATACCCGGCTGGACGATAGGATTCGTGTTAAGAATCTGGATGAAAATCTGGGGATTGCAGAAAATACCAATGAAGCGTTTTCTATGGCTACCGGAGAGTTTGTGGGACTTCTGGATCACGATGATCTTCTGTCCCCTCAGGCATTGTACCGGATGGCGGAAGCGTTCAATTGTGATGATACCATCGATGTTTTTTATACGGATGAAGATAAGGTTACAACAGATTTGAGTGAACACTTTCAGCCGCATTTTAAGCCGGATTTCAACCTGGATCTGTTGCGTTCTAATAATTATATTACACATTTTTTTGTGGCGCGGACTGCACTGGTGAAAAAAGTGGGAGGGTTCCGGAAAGAATATGACGGGGCGCAGGACTATGATTTCATTTTCCGATGTGTGGAGCAGGCGAAAGAAATCTGTCATATTCCGGAAGTTTTATACCACTGGCGAACACATAAAGCTTCCACGGCAGATAATCCGGCCAGCAAAATGTATGCTTTTGAAGCGGGAAAACGGGCTATTGAAGGAAATCTTGCAAGAAATGGTGTGGAAGGGATCGTAAGTCATACGAAAGACCTGGGATTTTACCAGGTGGAGTATCCGGTGAAAGGAAATCCACGGATTTCGATTCTGATACCGAACAAAGACCAGAAAGCAACCTTGAAGAAATGTCTGGATTCGGTATTTGAAAAGTCCACATATACCAATTATGAGATTATTATCATAGAAAATAACAGCGTAGAGCCGGAGACTTTTACTTACTATAAAGAACTTGAAAAACGATCCAATGTTAAGATCATTACATGGCAGGGAACGTTCAATTACTCGGCAATCAATAATTTTGGAGAGAAAGAAACCGAGGGAGAATATCTTCTGTTTCTTAATAATGATGTGGAAGTGATCAATCCCCGATGGATGGAGGAAATGCTGGGAAATTGCCAGCGGGAAGAAGTGGGGATTGTGGGAGCAAAGCTGTATTATCCGGATGATACGATTCAGCATGCGGGAACCATTATCGGAATCGGCGGAATTGCCGGACATGCTTTCTTAAATATGCCCCGTTCCCGAACCGGATATCTGCACAAGGCATCCATTCAGATGGATCTGAGCGCGGTGACTGCCGCGTGCATGATGATGAAAAAAGAGGTATTTGAAAAGTTAGGTGGTTTTGAGGAAAAACTGACTGTGGCTTTCAATGATGTGGATCTTTGCCTTCGTACGGTACAGGCGGGATATTTGGTAGTCTATAATCCGAAAGTGGAACTGTACCATTATGAATCCAAATCCAGGGGAACGGAAGACAGTGAAGAAAAAGTTCGTCGTTTCCAGAGTGAAATCGAATTTATGAGAAACCGCTGGATTGATATTTTGAAAAATGGTGATCCCAATTACAATAAAAATCTCACATTGAGTAAGTGGAATTACTCTTTGCGGGCATAGAGACAGGAGAAACAGATGAAAAAAGTATCCGTAGTGATTCCCAATTACAACGGAATGCAGTATGTAAAAAAGTGTCTGGACAGTCTTATGGTACAGACACTGAAAGAGTGGGAGATACTGTTCGTGGATAATGGTTCCACGGATGGAAGCCGGGAACTGGTAGAACAGCAATATCCCATAGTAAAAGTGATCGCACTGCCGGAAAATATGGGATTTTGCAGGGCGGTCAATGAAGGAATCCGAGCAGCAGAAGCGGAATATGTAGTTTTGTTGAATAATGATACGGAGGCGGAGCCGGATTTTCTGGAAGAACTGTATCTGGGTATCTGTTCAAAGAGAAAAGCTTTTTCCGGGGGAGCGATGATGCTTCAGTTTCATGACCGGGAAAAGATTGATGATGCCGGTAATTTTTATAATGCCCTTGGCTGGGCTTTTGCCAGAGGAAAAGGAAAACCGGCAAAGAACTATGAGAAAGAAAAGAAAATTTTTTCGTCCTGTGGCGGTGCGGCGATTTACCGAAAAGCACTGTTTCAGGAACTGGGATATTTTGATGAGGAACATTTTGCTTATCTGGAAGATACGGACATTGGGTATCGGGCCCAGATTGCCGGGTATGAAAACTGGTTTTTTCCAAAAGCAAAGGTATATCACGTGGGAAGTGGAACCTCCGGTTCCCGGTATAACCAGTTTAAGATTCGCTATTCTTCCCGGAATAATATTTATATGCTGTATAAGAATATGCCGCTGTTGCAGATCCTATTGAATCTGCCGTTTTTGTTGGCTGGATTTGCAGTCAAGCTGGTCTTTTTTACTTTGAAAGGTTATGGAAGAGAATATGCAGCAGGAATTAAAAATGGGTTTTCTATAAGCAAAAAAGACAGAAAAGTACTTTTTCGGTGGAAAAATCTGGTTAATTATTGCAGCATTCAGCTGCAGTTGTGGGTGAATCTAATACGAAGATTTTTATAAATGAAAGAAAAAAGTAATAAATAAATGTTTACCGTCAGAAAGTGGACAGAAAATATTTTATTGCCCTTTTTACTGAATTATTGTATAGTATAAAAGTGATAATGAATTACAATTGGAAAGAATGAAATTAGGTGAAAAGTATTGATAAAAGATAATCAGAAATACTTCAACCGGATGCATGTGATCATTGATGCAATTGTAGTGGTCGTATCTTATTTTCTGGCATGGGTGGCAAGATATGTGTGGCCGTTTGCTGAAGATGTGGTAAGAGCGGTCCCGTTTGAATGGTACATGCGGCTGCTGCCTGTGATTGTACCTGTATATTTGGTTTTATATTATGCGTTTAATCTGTATACACCAAAACGTGTACAGGGACGTCGGTTGGAGTTTTCGAATGTCATTAAAGCAAATACGGTGGGAATCCTGCTTCTGATCTGTTTTATTTCAATTTTATTGAAAGAGAACAACTTTTCCCGCCGAATGTTTTTCTATTTTTATATCTTCAATATGTTTCTGGATGAGACCGTCCGGATCTGCATCCGCAGGATGCTGCGTGAGATAAGGAAGAAAGGGCTGAATCAGAAACATATTTTGCTGGTTGGATACAGTAGGGCGGCGGAGGAGTATATCGACAGAATCCTGCAGAACCCTCAGTGGGGGTATCATATCAGTGGTATTTTGGATGATAATGTAAAAGCGGGAACCACATATAAAGGAATCAAGGTGCTGGGATGTATCGCAAATCTTATGGTGATCCTTCCGCAGAATCGTCTGGATGAGATCGCGATTACCCTGGGGCTGAGTGAATATGACCGGTTGGAAGAAATCGTGGCTCTCTGTGAAAAATCAGGAGTGCATACGAAGTTTATTCCGGATTATAATAATATTATTCCGACAAAACCATATACAGAAGATCTACTTGGACTTCCTGTGATCAATATCCGGTATGTACCACTGACCAATACATTCAATGCGATCATCAAACGTCTGATGGATATTTTCGGCTCCATTGTGGCAATTATTTTGTTTTCACCCATTATGCTTCTTGCGTGTCTTATGATTAAACTCACATCTCCCGGCCCTCTAATCTATAAACAGGAGAGGGTAGGACTTCATAATCATACTTTTATGATGTACAAGTTCCGATCTATGGAAGTGCAGCCCAAAGAGCAGGAGAAGAAAGCCTGGACGGTTAAGAACGATCCCCGGGTGACCGGTATCGGAAAATTGATGAGGCGGACAAGCATTGATGAGCTGCCTCAGTTGTTTAATATCCTGAAAGGAGATATGAGTCTGGTAGGTCCCAGACCGGAAAGACCTTTTTTTGTAGAAAAATTCAGAGAAGAAATTCCCAGATATATGGTAAAACATCAAGTAAGACCTGGTTTGACCGGCTGGGCACAGGTGAATGGTTATCGGGGCGACACATCGATTCGGAAACGTATTGAATATGACCTGTATTATATAGAAAACTGGAGTGTCGGTCTGGATATAAAGATTCTGTTTATGACTTTCTTTAAGGGATTTGTAAACAAAAATGCGTACTAAAGAGCGAGGATTATTGTATGGCAAAGGAAAGAGTTTTAACCAAGAAGCAGAAAAGGCTTCGAAAAAAACGCAGAAGAAGGAGAATTATATTTGGACTTGAAATCGTAATTCTTCTTGTATTGGTGGCAGGTCTTTTTGTGATAGCAAAGATGGGCAAGATGAATTTTACAGAGTTGAATTTTGAAAATATCGGTATCAATACTGGTATCGCCGAAAACAAGGTCATGAAGGGGTATACGACCATAGGATTGATCGGTCTTGATAACAGAGAGGGGTCGTTGAAGCAGGGAAACAGTGATACGATGATCATTGCCAGTATCAACAATGATACGAAAAAAGTAAAACTGGTGTCGGTATACCGGGATACCTACCTGAGAGTCGGTGAAGACAGTGAAGGCAACGGGAAGTACGATAAAGCAAACTCTGCTTACGCTCATGGAGGAAGTGAACAGTTTCTGTCAATGCTCAATACAAATCTGGACTTGAATGTAACAGATTTTGTAACGGTGGATTTTAATGCTGTCGCTGAGACTGCGGAATTATTAGGTGGTATTGATGTGGAATTAAAAGAAGAGGAAGTTGTACATCTGAATAACTATTGTGTAGAGACTTCTGAGGTTACAGGAATGGATTATGAGCCACTTGAGCAGGTTGCAGGTGTTCATCATCTGAATGGTGTGCAGACAGTAGCTTATGCAAGAATTCGTTATACAGCCGGTAATGATATGCGCCGTGCAGCACGTCAGAGAGAGGTTATCTACAAACTGGTGGAAAAAGCAAAGAATTCCAGTCTGAGTACCTTGAATAAGGTTGTGGATAAGGTATTTCCTATGGTATATACTTCGCTGAGTAAGGCAGAGATTCTTTCCATGGGAATGAGTATGCTTTCCTATGATATAGAAGATCAGACAGGTTTTCCGTTTGATCACCTGTTAGGGGAAAATGTAAAGAATGCGCTGGATTGTGACTGTGTTCTGCCGGTTACCCTGGAATCCAATGTTATTAAGCTTCACGAGTTTCTGTATCCGGAAGATGAATATGTACCTTCCCAAGAAGTGAAATCATATAGCCAGAGAATTGTGGACAAGAGCGGATTTGGTGAGGAATCCCGTCTGGAACATTCGGAAGATGGTTCACTGGCGGCGTATCGGCTGTCTGATACAGAAGGATGACGAAATACATTGAGTAAATTTATGGAAACATATAAAAGAGACAAAAACTGACAGGAGGATGTTGCAAAAGTATGGACAATATTTTGCAGCATCCTTTTTGCAATTGGGAGCATTTATGAATCGTAAAACAGTTGATGTGATTATACCGGTTTGTAATCCGGGAAAAGAGTGGGAAAAGCAGATTCGTTTGCTTGATAAACAGACATATCCGGTCAGGTATATCCGGATTGTGAATACAGGAAAAGAAAACTGGAATTCTGTATATGAAACCTGGAGCAGTAAAATGCTGGTGTGCCATGTGACAGGTGAAAGCTTTGATCATGGCGGTACCAGGGATATGACAGCCAGAATGTCGGATGCAGATTATCTTCTTTTTATGACCCAGGATGCGATACCGGGAGGAACGGACCTGGTGGAAAAGCTGGTGGATGCACTGGAACAGGAGAAAGATATTCGGGTGGCTTATGCAAGACAGATGCCGGCAGAGGGCTGCCGTCTTGCAGAACAGTATACCAGGAAGTTTAATTATCCTTCTGTAAGTCGTATAAAAAGACAGAGCGATTTGCCGGAACTTGGAATCAAGACGTATTTTTGTTCTAATGTATGTGCTATGTATGATAGAAAAACATATCTGGAACTTGGAGGGTTTGTAAAAAAGATAATTTTTAACGAGGATATGATTTTTGCAGGAAGGCTGATACAAAGCGGATATGCAGTAGCTTATGCGGCGGATGCGAAAGTGATTCATTCCCACAATTATACAGCATTTCAGCAGTTTCATCGGAACTTTGATCTGGCGGTTTCGCAGGCAGATCATCCCGAGATTTTTGAAGGGATCCGTTCTGAGAATGAAGGAATTCGGTTGGTGAAAAAGACAGCCGGATGGCTGTGCCGACAGGGTAAACCATGGCTTGTGATTGGTCTCATATGGAACAGCGGATGGAAGTATATGGGATATCTTTTGGGAAAGCGATATCAAAGGCTGCCAATGAAAGTCGTTCTTTGGTGTACGATGAATAAAGAATATTGGGGGAAATATAGTAATCAGGAAGACAAAAGGTAAACGAAACAGTTTTTTTCACATTTTTAACACAATTTGCGGTTATTATAAAATGGTATAATACAGTAAAGTCAAAAGAGAGGTTTCTATATATGAGCGATGAATGGAATTTGAATGAAGAGCAGGTATCCGGTCAGAACACTGAATCAGACGCGGAACCGCAGATTTTGGAAAAGAAAGAACCGACGGATGTATCATCAGATATAGATAACAATGCAGGTAATGATAGCGAACAGCAGGAGACTTATCACTGGGTGAACCCGGAGTATCAGAAAAGACAGCAGGGAACAGCGGATGCAGGAGATAATACGTATGAGTCCAACAGTTACCGTGAAAATATAGACGGACAGACAAATACGGATGGTGGCTATCGGGGAGGCTCTTATCATGAATGGCAGAATCAAAATAATCAGAATCATATGAACCAAAATCAGTCCTGGCAGAACAATGCAAATCAGAATCAGTCTTGGAATCATCAGGCAGACAGGAATCAGTCATGGCAAAGTCAGGCAAACCAGGGAACGGGTCCCGCTACAGGACAAAGACATTATGGGACGTATCAGTTTACACCGGATAAATCTGCGAAGCCCCCAAAAAAGGAAAAATCTCATGGTACCGGAAAGAAATTTCTTGTGACAGTAGGTCTTGCGATGGTGTTTGGCATAGTTGCAGGAGGTTTGATGTTTGGTGTGAATGCTTTGGGAAATCATCTTACCGGACAGGATGAAACCCCTCAGACACAGATACAGGTACCGTCCACAGAAACACCGGAGACGAAATTACCGCAGAGTGAAGCAGTTTCCGCATCAGTATCCGATCAGTACACCGTATCCGAAGTGGCAAGTATTTGTATGCCTTCTGTGGTATCTATCACCAATGCCAGTGTAAAAACCGTACAGGATTTCTTCGGCGGAGTGCAGCAATATCCGATTGAAAGTACCGGTTCGGGTATTATTGTGGGACAAAATGAAAAAGAACTTCTGATAGCAACCAACAATCATGTGGTGGAAGGGGCAGATACCATAACAGTTGCTTTTAGTGATGATGCTGTGTATGAGGCACAGATCAAAGGAAATGCAGCAGACAGTGATCTGGCGGTGATCGCAGTGAAGCTGGAAGATATGTCGGAAGAAACATTGGGCAGTATAAAAGTGGTTACGTTGGGAGATTCGGATTCCCTTCAGATAGGAGAACAGGTTGTTGCCATAGGAAATGCCCTGGGTTATGGACAGTCAGTAACATCCGGATGGGTAAGCGCGGTCAACCGTGAAATGGTGGATTCGGATGGGAACTCTACCGGTAAACTGATTCAGACAGATGCAGCAATCAATCCGGGAAATAGTGGCGGTGCACTTTTAAATATGCGTGGGGAACTGATCGGTATCAATTCAGCAAAGGCTGCCGCTACAGAAGTGGAAGGAATGGGATATGCGATCCCGATTGCCACGGCTCAGCCTATTTTGGATGAGCTGATGAACAGAGAAACTCGATATAAAGCGGATGAGGATAAGGCAGCATATATCGGGGTGACCTGTATGAGCGTGGAATCAGAGGCATCAAAGATGTATGGGATTCCGACAGGTGCATTTGTGGATTCGGTGGAAGAAGGAGGACCGGCAGAAGCAGCCGGTATTAAGAAGGGTGATATCATCGTTAAATTTGATGGAATCACGATAACGGGAAGTACGGAACTGGTGAGTAAGCTTGAGTACTATGAAGCAGGAGAAACGGTAGATGTGGTGATCAGCCGTGCAGAAAATGGAGAGTATAAAGAGCAGACCGTCAGTGTGACTTTGGGAAAACGCAGTGAAATGAAACAGAGTGTAGATCGATGATACAGCTCCGGCAGGATACGTCAGAAACGTGTTTTGCCGGAGTTACTGATTGTTTGTCTATTTATAAAAAGTTTACTTGAGTGATGTGTAATTCTGGTCTATAATGGATGAAAAGAGCTTTGGTTATCCAAAGATTTTACAGAGAGGATAGAAAAGTATGTCAGATGACAAAGATGTAATAAAGTATAATGAAATAGATATGGAAACAGGGGAAGATTCTTCGAAAGAGGATAAAGATGAATTTGAAAAAGTTTGTTTTTTGTGCCGGAGACCGGAAAGCAAGACCGGACCGATGATTACGCTTCCGCAGAATATTCATATTTGTACGGAATGTATGCAGAAGAGTTTCGACACTATGAATAACAGCAATATCAATTATAATGATCTGATGAGTAATATGCCAAACATCAGTATGATTGATCTTTCTTCCCTGCCGCATCAGATTTCAGAGAAGCAGAGAGTAAAAAAGAAGAAAAAGACGGAGGATAAAAAGAAAAGTTTTACGATGAAAGATGTTCCGCCGCCACATAAGATTAAAGCCAGTCTGGATGAATACGTGATTGGGCAGGAACATGCCAAGAAAGTGATTTCTGTAGGAGTTTATAATCATTATAAGCGTGTACTTTCGGCAGATCAGGAAGATGACGGTGTAGAAATTGCAAAGTCAAATATGCTGATGATCGGACCTACCGGAAGTGGTAAGACCTATCTTGTACAGACTCTGGCGAAACTTCTGGATGTACCGCTTGCTATTACGGATGCCACTTCTCTTACAGAAGCCGGATATATCGGTGATGATATAGAGAGTGTTGTTTCAAAACTTCTTGCGGCTGCGGACAATGATGTAGAACGTGCAGAGCATGGCATTATTTTTATTGACGAGATTGATAAGATTGCAAAGAAAAAGAATACCAATCAGAGAGATGTAAGCGGAGAAGCTGTGCAGCAGGGCATGTTGAAGCTTCTTGAGGGAAGTGATGTGGAAGTCCCTGTGGGAGCAAACAGTAAGAATGCCATGGTACCATTGACTACGGTAAATACGAGCAATATTCTGTTTATTTGTGGAGGGGCATTTCCGGATCTTGCAGAAGTTATAAAAGAACGTCTGAATAAAAAGGCTTCCATTGGCTTTCAGGCTGAGCTTCGTGATAAGTATGATAAGGATAAAAATATTCTGGATAAAGTTACAGTGGAAGATCTGAGAAAGTTTGGAATGGTTCCGGAGTTTTTGGGAAGGCTTCCGGTTATCTTTACCCTGCAGGAACTGGATAAAGATATGCTTGTACAGATTCTCAAAGAGCCGAAAAATGCCATTTTAAAGCAGTACAAGAAACTGCTGGCTATGGATGAAGTGAAGCTGTCATTTGATGAAGCGGCACTGGAAGCCATCGCAGAGAAGGCACTTGAAAAAGATACGGGAGCAAGAGCGCTCAGAGCGATACTGGAAGAATATATGCTGGATATCATGTATGAAATACCGAAGGATGACAGTATCGGTGAAGTTGTAATCACTGGTGAGTATATCCGCCATACAGGAGGTCCCAGGATCCTTCTTAGAGGTCAGGAACCATTTTTGTTGGAACAGAATCATGGATAAAAATATATTATAATGAGATCGGATAAGATTTCCGGGAAAGAGAGGTATTTATGAAGAATGAAGATTTTTTTGAGAGTCTGAGACAGACGATCACCGACACCGCTGAGGTGGTTGGTAAGAAAACAGAGGATTTGGTGGAAATCCAGAAGTTAAGAAGCCGTATTCGAAACGCACAGAGAAGTATGGAGACGGATTACAAAAAACTGGGTGAAATTATTTATCAGCGTTATATAGGTGGTGCAGTCCTGGATGAGGAGCTTGCTGATGTGTGCGGTTTGATCATGGAGCTTCAGAAAGAGACAGCTTCTTATAAAGAAGAACTGGCAAGCAGAAGAGGACAGAATATTTGTCCTGTTTGTGGTAACGGAAATCCGCGGGATGCCGCATTCTGTATGCAGTGTGGAGCACCGATTCCTAAATCTGAGCCGGAAACGGAAGATCCTTATGCAGCAGGTCCTGTTCATGAGGATGAGGGATCCGAGCAGGAAGTTTGGGATGCCTGTACAGAAGAAAATGAGCCAGAAGAGACCCCTGAAAAAACTGAGGAAAAAGCAGAATAGAGGCGGTATCATGGTTTGGATAAGTATTATGACGGCGGTTTTTCTTGCAGATCTGCTGATAAAGGATCAGGCAGAAAAACATCTTAGTGACAAAGCAGTAAGAGAAGTAGCCGGCGATAAAATACTGTTGAGAAAGATTCATAATGCGGGTATGGCATGCAATATTGGAGAGAAAAATCCGGAACTTGTAAAAAAGGGGACATTTTCATTATGGACACTTCTCTTTGCATGTTATCTCAGATTATTAAGAAAGCCGGGAAAAAATGCGGCAAAACTGGGAGGAGCCCTTGCTTTGGGAGGCGGTCTCAGCAATTTGACAGACAGGATGACGAAAGGATATGTAACAGATTATTTCAGCCTGAATGTTAAATGGGAGAGATTAAGAAGACTCGTTTTCAATATTTCTGATTTCTGTATTTTGATCGGTACGATACTGGCGTCAATTTCCTGGTGCAGGAAGAAAAAAGAAGAATGATAGCTTTTGAGTGATCTCACGTAAATAGGCTAAGGGAATCTTGTCTTATGTCCAATATTCCCTTAGCCTCATTTATCTTTTACGAATACGAGATCAGCAGGTTGCGCCGCCTACCACATTTTTCTCAAGAATCTGTTTTTTGTCAATTTTGCTGTTTAACAGTTTGTCTTGTACATAATCAAATCTCAGTCTTGCTATCTTCGAAAAATAGAGATAGTCAAAATAGTATATTTTTATGAAAGAAAATCGGAAGATTTTGTTATCACTTTCTGCTATGCTGTAATTATAAAAATGCCAGGGTCGAAAGCTTTTGACCCCAACTCATAAAATAAAAAGGAGAAAACGTATCTTATGGAGAAAAAGTGGTGGAAAGAAAGTGTTGTATATCAAATTTATCCCAGAAGTTTTAAGGACAGCAACGGAGATGGAATCGGAGATTTGAATGGTATCACAGAAAAGATGGATTATCTTCAGGAGCTTGGTGTGGATGTAGTATGGCTTTCACCTGTATATCAGTCGCCGAATGATGATAATGGATATGATATCAGCGATTATCAGGCAATCATGACTGAGTTTGGAACCATGGAAGATTTTGACCGCATGCTTACGGCAGCTCATGAGCATGGAATCAAGCTGGTAATGGATCTTGTGGTAAATCATACATCCGATGAGCATCCATGGTTTGTGGAAAGCCGCAAATCTCTGGATAACCCTTATCGTGATTATTATATCTGGAGACCGGCAAAGGACGGAAAAGAACCGAATAACTGGGGTTCCTGTTTCTCCGGTCCGGCATGGGAATATGATGAGCAGACAGATATGTATTACTTACATCTGTTCTCAAAGAAACAGCCGGATCTGAACTGGGATAACCCCACAGTTCGTCAGGAAGTATTTGATATGATGAACTGGTGGCTTGATAAGGGCGTGGATGGTTTCCGTATGGATGTTATCAGTTTGATTTCCAAGAAACCGGATCTGCCGGATGGACCAGTAGGTATCAACGGATATGCCAGCTTCAATGAACCTGCCAATGGGCCTCACGTACATGAGTATCTTCAGGAGATGCGGGAAAAAGTGCTGAATCGTGCAGATACGATTACGGTGGGAGAATGCTCCGGTGTAACTTTGGAGGAAGCAAAAAAGTATGCCAGAAGTGATGGGAAAGAACTGAATATGGTATTTCAGTTTGAACATATGGATGTGGATGCCGATGGCACTAACAAATGGACGGATAAAAAAATGGATTTGCGTGATCTGAAGGCGATTCTGACGAAATGGCAGAAAGGTCTGGAAGAAATTGCATGGAACAGTTTATACTGGGAGAATCATGACCAGCCACGTTCTATTTCCCGTTTCGGTAATGACAGTACCACGTACCATGATCTGTCTGCGAAAATGTTGGCAACCTGTCTGCATATGATGCAGGGAACTCCTTACGTGTATCAGGGAGAAGAACTGGGTATGACCAATGTGCCGTTTACCAGTGTGGATCAGTTCCGTGATCTGGACAGTATCAATGCTTATCATGAACTGGTGGATGATCAGAAAGTATTTTCTCATGAAGAAATGATGCGCTATCTGTGCTGTAAGAGCCGTGACAATGCAAGAACACCGTTCCAGTGGGATGATTCTGAAAATGCAGGATTCACCACAGGCACCCCGTGGATTATGGTCAATCCGAATTATACAGAGATTAATGCTAAAAAACAGCTGGCAGATCCTGATTCGGTATTCCACTACTATCAGAAATTGATTCGTCTGAGAAAAGAAAAAGAACTGATCGTATATGGAACTTATGATCTGCTGATGCCGGAATCAAAAGAAATCTATATGTATACCAGAACACTTGGAGAAGAGAAATTGATCACGGTATGCAACTTCTCAGATCAGGAAGTCCAGATAGATCTTCCGGAAGAATTCCTTGGCGGAAAATATCTGATCAGTAATTATGAGGAACAGCCGATTGCAGAGAAGATGACGGTACGTCCTTATGAAGCGTTTGTAATTGAAAATATGTAAAATGTGTCATTTTTCTTTGGATAGAGAAGTTATCACGAATATTTATCTTGAAAGGAGTCCAATCTCCTTCCAAGATAAAGCTCCGGTATATGCAAGAATTGTCACAAAATAGAGGAAAAATCACATCGAGATGATATCAAATAGAAAATAGACAAAAAGAAAGTGCAGGAAGCGGGACTTGAACCCGCACGATATTGCTACCACAGGCACCTGAAGCCTGCGCGTCTGCCAATTCCGCCATTCCTGCACGATTAAATAAATATGTAGTTTTTAGATTCAGAATGCAGGAAGCGGGACTTGAACCCGCACGATATTGCTACCACAGGCACCTGAAGCCTGCGCGTCTGCCAATTCCGCCATTCCTGCATATTCTGTTTTGTTTTGCCGCCTCACCTCAGCGACATTGACAAGTATATCCGATGTGAAGAAAAAAGTCAATACTTTTTTTAGATAATTTTTTATTTTTTATTTCAATTGTAACTATTGAAATGAAGATTGCTTTGTGGTAAAATTTCTAAGATTACGCGAGGGGGAGTGATTTCAGGGGAAATTGTCTCCCTTTTCCTATGTAAAGACAGTATACAAATGTAAAAGAACTTCCACCTTTGCCGGTGGTGAACAATTATTACGTATCGATTGTCTGAAGAATAAAATGAGAAAGGAAACGGAATGATGAAAGCTTTTTTAATTCTTGAAGATGGACATGTATTTACCGGAACCAGCATTGGATCCAGAAAAGAAATCATCAGTGAGATTGTATTCAATACTTCCATGACCGGTTATCTGGAAGTGCTGACCGATCCTTCCTATGCAGGGCAGGCAGTATGCATGACATATCCGCTGATCGGTAATTATGGAATTTGCTATGAGGATGCCGAGTCTCTGAGACCATGGCCGGATGGATATATTGTTCGGGAACTTTCCAGGATGCCCAGCAATTTCCGCTGCGAAGACACCATTCAGAATTTCCTGAAACGGTTTGATATTCCGGGTATTGCCGGTATTGATACAAGGGCACTGACAAAGATTTTGAGAGAAAAAGGAACCATGAACGGTATGATCACTACGGATGAAAACTATGATCTGGATGTTATCATTCCGCGGCTGAAAGCATATAATACCGGAAAAGTAGTAGATAAAGTTACCTGCTCTGAGAAAAAAGTTCTGAAAGGAAACGGAAAGAAAGTTGCCCTTCTCGATCTGGGAGCGAAAAATAATATTGCCAAGTCTTTGAACCAGAGAGGCTGTGAAGTGACCATTTATCCGGCATCAACCACAGCTGAGGAGATTCTGGCCGGTCAGCCGGATGGTATCATGTTGTCCAACGGCCCCGGAGATCCTAAGGAGTGTACAGAAGTTATTAAAGAAATTCGAAAACTGTATGAATCCGATACCCCGATTTTTGCAATTTGTCTGGGACATCAGCTCATGGCACTTGCCACGGGAGCAGATACCCACAAAATGAAATATGGACACAGAGGCGGTAACCACCCTGTAAAAGACCTGGAGACCGGAAGAGTGTACATTTCTTCCCAGAATCATGGCTATGTGGTGGATACAGATAATCTGGACCCAAATGTGGCAGTTCCTGCATTTGTAAATGTAAATGACGGAACCAATGAAGGTCTTAAATATACAGGAAAAAATATTTTTACTGTGCAGTTTCATCCGGAAGCGTGTCCGGGACCGCAGGATTCCGGCTATCTGTTTGACCGGTTTATCAAAATGATGGGAGGAGAAAACTAATGCCAAAGAATCCGGATATTAAAAAAGTACTGATGATTGGCTCCGGCCCGATCGTGATTGGTCAGGCTGCTGAGTTTGACTACGCAGGTACACAGGCCTGCCGTTCACTGAAAGAGGAAGGAATCGAAGTTGTACTGCTCAACTCCAATCCGGCAACCATCATGACGGATAAGGATATTGCAGATAAAGTATATATTGAGCCTTTGACTGTAGAAGTGGTGGAACAGCTGATTCTGAAAGAAAAACCGGACAGCGTTCTTCCTACCCTGGGAGGTCAGGCAGGTTTGAACCTGGCTATGGAGTTGGAAGAGAGAGGTTTCCTGAAAGAACACAATGTCCGTCTGATCGGAACTACTTCTATGACGATCAAAAAAGCGGAAGATCGTCAGGAATTTAAAGATACTATGGAAAAAATCGGTGAGCCTGTTGCGGCTTCGCTGGTTGTTAAGTCCGTGGAAGACGGTATTGCCTTTACCAATACCATCGGATATCCGGTGGTACTCCGTCCGGCTTATACTCTGGGTGGAAGCGGCGGCGGTATTGCCCACAATGAAGCTGAATTGGTGGAAATTCTGGAAAATGGTCTCCGGCTTTCCCGTGTAGGTGAAGTTCTGGTAGAACGCTGCATCGCCGGCTGGAAAGAAATCGAGTACGAGGTAATGCGCGATGGTGCCGGTAACTGCATTACGGTATGTAATATGGAAAATATTGATCCCGTTGGTGTGCATACCGGTGACAGTATCGTAGTGGCACCTTCTCAGACACTGGGAGATAAAGAATACCAGATGCTGCGTACGTCTGCACTGAATATTATCACAGAGCTGGGTATTACCGGAGGATGTAATGTGCAGTATGCATTGAATCCAGACAGCTTTGAATATTGTGTAATCGAGGTAAATCCCCGTGTGTCCCGTTCATCAGCACTTGCAAGTAAGGCTACCGGTTATCCGATCGCGAAGGTTGCAGCCAAGATTGCGCTGGGTTATACGCTGGACGAGATTCCGAATGCGATTACAGGAAAAACATATGCCAGCTTTGAGCCTATGCTGGATTACTGCGTGGTTAAGATTCCGAGACTGCCGTTTGACAAATTTATCAGTGCCAAACGTACATTGACCACACAGATGAAAGCTACCGGAGAGGTTATGAGTATCTGCAATAACTTCGAAGGTGCGCTTATGAAGGCAATCCGTTCTCTGGAACAACATGTGGACAGTCTGATGTCCTATGATTTCTCAGATCTTTCCAGAGAAGAGATGAAAGAAGCACTGCAGATTGTGGATGATATGCGTCTGTGGAGAATTGCTCAGGCTCTCCGGATGGGCATTGGGCAGGAAGAGATTCATGAGATTACCAGAATAGACAGATGGTTTATTGATAAGGTAGCCATCATTACTGAGATGGAATTTGCTCTTAAGACAAGAGAACTGGATGAAGATTTGCTTAGAGAAGCAAAGCGGATGGAATTCCCGGATTATGTTGTAGCAAAGCTGAATGGAAAGACGGAAGAACGGGTAAAAGCCATGAGAAAAGAGTTTGGCATTACCGCTGCTTACAAGATGGTTGATACCTGTGCGGCAGAATTTGCAGCGACTACTCCATATTATTATTCCGTATATGGAGGGGAGAATGAAGCTGTATGCACCGAAGGCAAGAAAAAAGTTCTGGTTCTGGGTTCCGGTCCGATCCGTATCGGTCAGGGTATCGAGTTCGATTTCTGCTCTGTACATTGTACCTGGGCATTTGCAAAAGAAGGATATGAGACGATTATTGTAAATAATAACCCGGAAACGGTAAGTACGGACTTTGATATTGCTGACAAGCTGTATTTTGAACCTCTTACACCGGAAGATGTGGAAAATATCGTAAATATTGAAAAACCGGATGGTGCAGTCGTACAGTTTGGTGGACAGACCGCGATTAAGTTGACAGAGGCTCTGATGAAGATGGGAGTTCCGATTCTTGGAACCTCCGCTGAAAATGTTGACGCTGCCGAAGACAGAGAGCTTTTTGATGCCATCCTGGAGCAGTGCGAGATCCCGAGACCGAAGGGACATACCGTATACACAGCAGATGAAGCAATCCGCGCTGCCAATGAACTGGGATATCCGGTACTGGTTCGCCCTTCTTACGTTCTGGGCGGTCAGGGTATGCAGATTGCCATCAATGACGAAGATGTGGACCAGTATATTGGCATTATCAATCGAATTGCTCAGGAACATCCGATTCTGGTGGATAAGTATCTGGTAGGAAAAGAGATTGAGGTAGATGCAGTATGTGATGGGGAAGACATTGTAATCCCCGGTATCATGGAGCATATTGAGCGCGCCGGTATTCATTCCGGAGACAGTATATCTGTATATCCTGCTCAGACCATCAGCCGTAAGGCAAAAGAGACGATTGAAGAATATACAAAACGTCTCGCCCGAGCCCTGCACGTGGTAGGTATGATCAATATTCAGTTTATCGTATGCGGAGAGGAAGTTTATGTCATCGAGGTAAACCCACGTTCCAGCCGTACCGTGCCGTATATCAGCAAGGTTACCGGTATTCCGATCGTTCCGTTGGCAGCAAAAGCCATCATGGGTTACAAATTGAGAGATATGGGCTATACACCGGGACTTCAGCCGGAGGCAAAATATTTTGCAATCAAGATGCCGGTATTCTCCTTCGAGAAAATCCGAGGTGCAGATATCAGCCTTGGACCGGAGATGAAGTCTACCGGAGAATGTCTGGGAATTGCGGAAAGCTTCAACGAAGCCTTGTACAAGGCATTCCTGGGCGCGGGTATCAATCTGCCAAAATATAAAAATATGATCATGACGGTAAGAGACGAGGATAAAGAGGAAGCGACAGAGATTGCAAAGAGGTTTGAAGCACTGGGATACAGAATCTATGCTACCCGCGGTACGGCTGAGACATTGAAAGCAGCAGGTGTGAAGGCAATCCGTACCAATAAGATCGAACAGTCTTCTCCAAACCTATTGGATTTGATTCTGGGACATAAGATAGACCTTGTTATTGATACTCCTTCTCAGGGGGTTGAACATTCCAAGGATGGTTTCCTGATCCGAAGAAATGCTATTGAGACAGGGGTCAATGTACTGACTGCTATGGATACAGCAAGAGCACTTGTTACCAGTCTGGAGAATACGGACTTGAATAAACTGACACTGATAGATATTGCACAGATTTAGTGAATATTGGAGAGGGTATGGATATTATTGAATTATTAAAGGTCGTATTCCTGGGGATTGTAGAAGGAATTACGGAATGGCTGCCTGTGAGCAGTACCGGACATATGATACTGGTGGATGAATTTATTACATTGAAGGTATCAAAAGAATTCTGGGAAATGTTTTTGGTGGTGATTCAGCTGGGGGCAGTACTGGCTGTGGTAGTGCTGGATTTTAAAAAATTGTGGCCGTTTCACCGAAATGATCCTTCCAGAGAGAGTAATTGGAAGTATATCAGTCAGAACGAAAAACTGGCAAAGATACAGGGATTTACGGACAAATATGTGAATATGAGTAAAATTGTCCTGTGGCTTAAGATTCTGGTTTCCTGTGTTCCGGCTATTATCGTAGGTCTGCCGTTTAATGACTGGATCGAAAAGCATTTTAACAATTATATTGTGGTTTCGGTTATGCTGATCGTATATGGTGTGCTGTTTATTGTCATAGAAAATTACAATCAACAAAGGACACCTGACAGAAAGAAACTAAGCGATATCACATTTAAAGATGCATTGTTTGTGGGAATTTTTCAGCTTCTGGCACTGATTCCCGGAACTTCCCGGTCGGGTGCTACGATTATCGGAGGAATCCTTCTGGGAATGAGCCGGAAGCTGGCCGCAGAATATACATTCTTTTTGGCAATACCGGTTATGTTTGGCGCCAGCCTTTTAAAAGTGGTCAAGTTCGGATTCCATTTTACCGGAGCAGAGATCGTGTATCTGCTTTTGGGAATGGCGGTAGCATTTGCAGTATCCGTTCTGGCAATTAAGTTCCTGATGGGATATATCAAAAAACACGACTTTAAAGTGTTCGGCTGGTACAGAATTGTACTTGGCATAATTGTTCTGGCATATTTTATGATCACCAGATATCTGTGACATTATGGGGCTAAAGATTTTTTGGCTTCAATATCATAATAGAAGTAAGAGGGATAAAAGATGGAGAAAAAGAAAGTTGTAATCGCTTTGGGACATCGTGCACTGGGCAATACTCTCCCGGAGCAGAAAGAGGCAACAAAGAAAACAGCAAAAATCATTGCCCGTCTGGTAAAAGAAGGAGCGGAAATCGTTATTTCTCACAGCAATGCTCCTCAGGTGGGGATGATTCATACTGCAATGAATGAATTTGGAAAATATCATCCGGACTATACATTTGCACCGATGTCTGTCTGCTCTGCCATGAGTCAGGGATATATCGGTTATGACCTGCAGAATGCCATTCGTTCAGAGCTGATGAAAGATGGAATTTACAAACCGGTATGCACTGTTCTTACACAGGTGATCGTGGATCCATATGATGAAGCCTTTGCTGAACCGGTAAAGATTATCGGACGTATTCTGAATGCACAGGAAGCAGAGGAAGAGGAGAAAAAGGGAAATTATGTGACAAAAGTAGGCGAGGGATACAGGAGAATCGTAGCAGCACCCAAGCCCCAAAAAATCGTGGAGATTGATTCAATCCGTGCCCTGCTGGATGCGGGACAGATTGTCATTGCCTGCGGCGGCGGCGGAATTCCTGTACTGGAACAGAAGACGGAATTGAAAGGCGCAAGCGCGGTAATTGAAAAAGATTATACAGCAGGACGTCTGGCAGAACTGTTGGATGCAGATGAACTGATGATTCTTACCAGCGTGGAAAAAGTTGCGGTAGGATATCATACGGCGGAAGAGGAGCTCCTGGGTGAGATTACCGTAGAAACAGCGAAAGAATATATGGCTCAGAACCAGTTTGAGGCTACTACTATGCTTCCGAAAGTAGAAGCTTCTGTGGATTTTGTTGAAAAAGGCCAGGGAAGAAAAGCAGTTATTACTTCTATAGATAAAGCAGTAGAAGGATATCTTGGGAAAACAGGAACTGTGATCACAAAATAAAGTAATTGAGTTTGTGAAGAAATGTGCGAGAAATTGAGCAGTTTGTTTTGGAAAGAGGTTTGTTTCTGAAACAGACTGCTCAATTTCGTTGATACCCCTTACAAATCAAAAAGGTTTAATATTTTTTCAACTTTTCTTAAGAGATTTTCGAATTCTTTTAGAAATTATACATAATCCTCTCACATTTACCTCCTATACTATAACCCAGATAGTTGATTAACCACTCACTATCTCCCCCCTCATTAAAAGCAGAAGAAAAGCCACTTTGCATAAGCAGGTGGCTTTTTCTGTGTCATTTTGTAATCATAAAAAGATTATTAAAATACAGGGGAAGGCATTGCTAAAAAAAGATGGTGTGTATATTATGAGTTAGATGACTTAACAAAGAGGTGGGAGGATTGACAGAAAACAATAAAAGGTTTGAAAAAGATTTAAGGAGGAAAAACAGGCATGATAAAGATGTTTCGTGAACTGAAAGGTTCTTATCGATATATAATTTTGATTCTTGTGCTGCTTTTCGGGCAGGTGGTCTGTGATTTGTCTTTGCCTGCATATACTTCTGATATTATCAATGTTGGGGTACAGCAGGGGGGGGATTCCGGACAGTGTACCGGACAGAATCAGTGAACAATCCATGAACCAGCTATTTCTGTTTATGAATGAGACGGAACAGGAGAAAGTAAAACGATATTATCGTCTGGGAGATGGAGAATATACGCATGAAAAGCTGACAAAAGAAGAAAGGGAAGAACTGAATCTGATTTTTGGTATTCCTATGCTTGCGGTCAGTGAACTGAAAGATCCACTGGTTGCCGCAAAGATCGAGGAGAATATGCAGCTTCCGCAGGAAACGGATATCTTTCAGGCTGCAATCACATACATTAAACAGGAATATACAGAATTGGGGATGAATCCAGAGAAAATTCAAATGAATTATGTAAAGACGGCAGGAGTTAAAATGCTGCTTCTGGCGGCATTGAGTATGGTATTGGCAGTTGTAGTTACGTTTCTGTCCTGTCGGGTTGCTGCCAAACTTGGATTTGACCTGAGAAATAAAGTGTACAGGAAAGTTATATCATTTTCCAGCAAAGAAATGAATCAGTTTTCTACTTCATCACTGATTACCCGAAGTACCAATGACATCCAACAGGTCCAGATGGTATTTACCATGTTGTTCCGCGTGATATTATATGCTCCCATCCTCGGTGTGGGTGGTGTGATAAAAGTACTGCAGACAGAAGCATCTATGACCTGGATCCTTGGGGTTGCTGTTATAGCAATTCTGCTAATCGTAGCTGTTTTGTTTGCGGTAGCTATGCCGAGATTTAAGAAACTGCAGGAATTGATTGACAATTTGAATTTGGTCAGCAGAGAGATTCTTACCGGAATCCCGGTGATTCGTGCGTTCAGTCGAGAAAAGCATGAAGAAGAAAGATTTGAGAAAGCTAATGACAGGTTGACAAGAGTAAATCTTTTCGTTAATAGAATCATGACCTTCATGATGCCGCTTATGACGCTTCTGATGAATGGTATCAGTGTGTTGATTATTTATGTGGGTGCACATAAGATTGATGCCGGAAACATTCAGGTTGGAGATATGATGGCATTTATCCAGTATGCAATGCAGATTATCATGGCATTTCTGATGATTACAGCAATGTCCATTATGCTTCCGAGAGCAGGCGTGGCGGCCAATCGTATTCTGGAAATCCTGGATACAGAATCCAGTATACGAAATCCTGAGATTCCCAAACAGCCCGTAGAAGGCAGAAAAGGGGAAGTGGAATTCGATCATGTATGTTTCTCTTATCCCGGCGCGGAAGAAGAAGTGCTTACCGATATTAGTTTTACTGCAAAACAGGGGGAGACGATTGCATTTATTGGAAGTACCGGAAGCGGGAAAAGTACACTGATTAATCTTATTCCCCGATTCTTTGATGTGACCAGCGGAGCTGTAAGAGTGGATGGAGTAGATGTGAGAGATATGTATCTGGATGATCTGCGTGCCCGTTTGGGATATGTTCCTTAGAAAGCAGTGTTGTTTTCTGGTACTATTGACTCCAATCTTCGTTATGGACGGGAAGAAGCAACTACGGAGGAACTTAAGAAAGCTGCTGATATAGCCCAGGCCAGTGATTTTATCTTAAAAGGAGATAAGACTCCCACCTCTATAGGTGGTGAGTTACGACAATTTAGTCTTGGTGGGAGTCCAATCTCCTTCCAAGATAAAGCCTCGGCGTACTTGAATGAACAGAAAAATATGGGCATGGAGAGTCCGATCGCTCAGGGAGGCAGCAATGTTTCAGGCGGTCAGAAACAGCGTTTGTCTATTGCCAGAGCGGTGGCAAAACAGCCGGAGATCTTTATTTTTGATGATAGTTTTTCTGCATTGGACTATAAGACAGATGCGGCATTACGCAGGACATTAAAACATGAGACGAAAAATGCTACTACTTTGATCGTGGCGCAGCGTATCAGTACGATTCTGCATGCAGATCAGATTCTTGTTCTGGATGAGGGAAAAGTTGTCGGTAAGGGAACCCATGAAGAATTGTTAAAAACTTGTGAGGTATATCGACAGATTGCATACTCACAGCTTTCGGAGGAGGAATTAGGCAATGAGTGAGGCAATGAACAGCCGTCCTCCAAGGGGACATGGAAAAATGACAGGTGAGAAAGCAAAAGATTTTTCGGGTGCCGTGAAAAAACTATTATCCTATATGAAAAAATATAGGGTTCGTATGGCAGTCATGATGATTTGCACCATTGCAGGAACTGTGTTTAATATTGTAGGTCCCAAAATAATGGGAAAAGCTACTACAGAATTGTTCAATGGTCTTGTGGCAAAGGTAAATGGAACCGGCAGTATTGATTTCGGGAAAATCGGAATGATTCTTGTATGGACGTTGGGACTTTACCTGTTCAGCGCGATGTTTTCTTTTATTCAGGGATTTATTATGACGGGAATTTCCAACGATGTAAGCTATTCGTTGAGAAAAGATATTTCTGAAAAAATGAATCGACTTCCGTTGAAATATTATGAAAGCCGTACTTACGGGGAAGTCCTTTCCCGTATCACAAATGATGTGGATACTTTGCAGCAGGGATTGAATCAGAGCATCACACAATTGATTACTTCTGTGACTACACTGATTGGTGTGCTTGTCATGATGCTGAGTATAAATGTATGGATGACATTATGTGCGGTGTTGATTCTTCCGGTTTCGATGGGGATTATCAGTACGGTAATGAAACATTCGCAGAAATATTTCCGTCAACAGCAGCAGTATCTTGGCGAGGTGAATGGACAGGTGGAAGAAATCTATGCCGGACAGAGTATTGTTAAAGCATTTAATAAAGAAGAAGCAGTTATTGATGAATTCCAGAAGACAAATGAAAAATTGTATGCTTCCGCATGGAGATCTCAGTTCTTTTCCGGAATGATGATGCCAATCATGCAGTTTGTCGGTAATGTCGGTTATGTAATGGTGGCTCTTCTTGGCGGCTTTTTGACAATTAAAGGTGCTATTGAGGTTGGCGATATCCAGTCCTTTTTCCAATATATCAAGAATTTTACACAACCGGTTCAGCAGATTGCGCAGGTTACCAATATGATGCAGTCAGCAGCAGCAGCGTCGGAACGGGTATTTGAGCTTCTGGAAGAAGAAGAGGAAGATCAGACAACGGAAAATCCTGTGAAAGTGGATGACACTTTAAAAGGCAGTGTGGAATTTGATCATGTCAGTTTTGGATACAATCCGAATCAGATCATTATCAAGGATTTTTCAGCGAAAGTTAAACCGGGACAAAAAATTGCTATTGTGGGTCCGACCGGAGCCGGAAAAACCACAATGGTGAAACTGTTGATGCGTTTTTATGATGTGAACAGTGGAATAATAAAAATCGATGGGCATAATATCCGGGATTTCAATCGTAGTGAACTTAGAGAATGTTTTGGAATGGTGCTTCAGGATACCTGGCTGTTCCATGGAACGATTATGGAAAATATCCGTTATGGAAGACTGGATGCTACAGATGAAGAAGCGATTGCAGCAGCAAAGGCAGCCCATGCACACAGATTTATTCAGACTTTGCCTGACGGTTATCAGACCGTTTTAAATGAAGAAGCAAGCAATGTATCGCAGGGACAGAAGCAGCTCCTTACAATTGTCAGAGCCATACTTGCAGATAATAAACTGCTGATTCTGGATGAAGCTACTTCATCGGTAGATACACGTACGGAGATACAAATTCAGAAAGCAATGGATAATCTGATGCGGGGACGTACCAGTTTTGTGATCGCCCACAGACTTTCCACTATACGTGATGCGGATCTGATTCTCGTGATGAGGGATGGAGATATTATTGAACAGGGAAATCACGAAAAGCTTCTGAGACTGGGCGGCTTCTATGCAAATTTGTACAATAGCCAGTTCGAAAAGGTGAGCGGAATGTAAATGGAATGCTAAGGTTCTAGGATCATGCAAAATACAGTAACGGTTTGTTGGGAAATAATAAAGTTATTATCTGCCAGGTTTTAGTAGAACAAGACTCTTCCGACAGATAGTGAAGATTGAAATCAATATGCTATATTTCTGGCTTTGGAGTTAACATCAATATAGGGAGATTTTCAGGGATATATCTGTCAAAAATTAAGTAAGAATTGTGATTTTAGCATATAGCAGTAGAAAGATACTTCGGAACTTTCGTTGAAAAAATGATGTTTTTCTTCTGAAATCAGGCAGATAAGATAAGAATTTCATAAGCTTCTATCTTATTATCTTCTATTTTTTTGTCGAGCCCAAAGGGCTGTCGAAATAGACAGTACCTTGCAAAACATGTACAAGAAGGTTGAAAAAGACTTAAAAATGAGGAAATAAGTGTTGACAAAAAAGAGGCACCGTGGTAATCTAACAAAGCTGTCTTCGGAAGTTGTCGAGGAACAGCCGGGATCCACGAAATCCCGGAAAAAGTAGAAGTTTGGAAAAATCAAAATATTTGAAAAAACTTATTGACAAATCAGAAAACAGATGATATTATATCAGAGTTGCGTCTG
>SFGF01000042.1 GCA_004556655.1 Lachnospiraceae bacterium
ATTGTCGAAAACATTTCCACAAACCTCAAAATTTTGTTCTGTGAAAGCATCTATTTCATCCACATCGTTACTTCCTTTTTCTCTTGTATAAAATCCATTTCTCCGCCAAATAACTTCTACGTATGTTGCATCATCTGGGTAATTATCGTCTAAGTGTCCCAAAAGAATATCATTCTCCCAAATCAGCTTCCCGTTCTTATCCGTAAGCCCGGTGCACTGGCAGATGGTGGATGGGTCTACGGAATACAGTTCTAATCTGCCTGGATAATCAGATGTATCTCTTATAACATGTACAATCATACCTTCTGCGTATAACCCGTTCGGATAATATGTATAATACCCTTCCACCCATTCTCCGTTGTCAGTCCGCTTTGCGCGGAATAAGTATCTATCGTTCATCACTCATCCCCTCCATTCATCAGCCATAATTTCAAATTGTACACTGTCATGCAGCTTTCCATCCTGTAATCTGGCTATCTGTCTATAATATCCGCATTCTCTTCCACCATGCTTTTTGACGAAATTTCTATATCCTCTAATCGCCGGGTTATCCGCAAAACAGAACCATGAAATACGGTTCATGTGATACACTTCAAATAAATCACAGATTGCTTTGTACAAGTCTTTCACAAACTCCATATTGCCTTTATCAAAACTGATGATTCCGAATCTATCCGCCGACATTGCCGACCAGTCGATTGAATATGAAATATATCCGATGACTTCACCATTTTTATTCACAGATACGAAATTATGTTCGTAATAATTATCTTCCGGAAGGTTTATATTGCTATCTCCAGAACCACCGTTCCAGAATATGTTTTCTGGTTTATACCAAGCTTCTGTATTTTTACGCTTTAGCACTTCTGCATATAATTGTGCCGGTTTCAGCATCGCTCATCCCCTCCGATCTGCTTCAGAATCCTTTCAATGTCGATGTGGCGTCCGGTCTTTTTGAGTGCTGATTTATGTACGCAATATGTATCTCCGTTTTTACAGATACCGCAGTAATCATTTTCACCGATTTTACTTGTCACATACATGGCTCTGTGAAGATTATTTGCAGTATCGTCAAATTCTACCTCATCCCCAACCTTAATCTCTTTCTCAGCTTCCCACGCTCCGATTTTGGCTTTGGCCTGTTGTGGAGTTAATTCCATCAGTTTCGGAAACGACCATCCTTTTCCAAAAATTTCATCTAATTCCACATTTGAATAATTGGCAAATAATTTTTTAGCAATCTCCCACGCTTCATCGTCAGTCATGTCCGGAACCGGAAAAACATCCTCTTCACGAATGTATATGACTCTTGCAGTATCTCCACAAAATTTATTATCAACCGACTTGACTGCGTAAGGTTTCTTTTCTCCTACGCGAATATCATTTATCGTTGCTTTTACCAACACTTCATCTCCAACTTTATATTTCATCCTCATACCTCCAATCTCCTAATTACTTCACGTAGCACCCATCCGATTATCCAGCTTTGTATGTATCCCATGTCAGTCCTCCTCGTCATAGATATAGATTCCCAGCTTATTTCCCAGCCAGTCAAATCCGGCTCTGGTCAGCCAATACATACGACCACCGTGTCTGTTTTTCTCTCCTGATTTTGCATATCCTGCCGCAACCATCGTGTCCCATACTTCACATCCTCTTTTGCTTGCCGCATAATAATTCCGATATGGGCGATAGAAGTACTTCCCATGCCTTTTATATGGTTTCTTGTGATCAAGACCGATGCAATGCTTTGCCAGTTCTATGTATGTATTTTCATGCGCTTCTCTCATATTATCTCCTATTCGCTTGTCCGCACCGGTATCCGCACGATTTCGTACACCCGATACAACACTGTTCCTTACACATTTCCATATCCAATCCTTCCTCCAGAATATCGTGCGCCATCAGGGAAAGAGCATTGATATGAGCATCGCAACCTGTTTCGGTCATCCACTGGCATCCATACAGTTTTATCCGCTCTTCCGTCTGATCACGTTCTATGCAAGCGTCACATCCCATCGTTTCTTTAAATGCACAACTGATATATCCGTCCTGGAATACCTGTATACTGCAGGCAACGCATCCTTCTATGGTGGAGCCTTCATACTTGACGAATCTCTCACAGTAATGCTCTGGATATAATCTTCCGCCTCTGCACCAATGCGCCTGCTCACCCGGCTTATTCCAGTTGCTCCATGCAGTTCTTGGCGGTTCGTCCGGATGAGCCTTATCATATGGATTCTCCTTTGCCCGGAGATCATCGTAACAACCACCATATGGGCATCTGCCACTCCACCAGTACAGGCAACTCCGACAGACGCAAGAATCGCAACTGGGGTATCTTCCATCTCTGGTGGATATGTATTCGGTTATGGACATCTGTCCGTCTATCTGCTTCATGTCCCACTCCTATCCAAACGCTACCTGACCATTACGCTGCATATATACCATTGGTGCCGGTTGTCTCTCTCCCACTTTCAGATACGGGCAATTCGCTTTCACCAGAGCTTCTGCCATGATCGGAACTACGCTGTTCCCGATACGCTTCACCTGTTCGCATACCGGATACTTTTGCCAGTTGTAATCCCGGTCAATGATGTAGTCTCGCGGGAATCCCTGAGCCAGCTTCAATTCCTCTGGTGTCAGCATCCGGAGAAATATATCCAGTATCGCATATTCATTTCCCAGTACCGTAATCAGTGCAAATCTGTCCTTGGTCACTACTGTATGTAACGGGTCATTAAGGCTCTGTCCAATTCCGCATCCGTAATACTCCATAATGAACTGAGATACCCATGTAGCTTTCTGTGCTGTTTCTTCGTCAATTCCTGCTTCCTGAAGTTCTTTCCAATCCACCGCCAGAACAGATACTTGTCCGAAATGTCCGGGACTGGTTGTGATGGTGTGGATTGGTTCCGCAAGGCTCTGCCCGGTCCCGGATTTGTAGAATTTCTCAAGAAACGCAATTACCAGCCCGTATCTGTTACTGGTGTCTATTGTCTGAAGCGGATCCGTAACAGATTGTCCTCTCACACCTTTCTTTGTGGTTTCGGAGTGGTACTGGATGAGTAACGGTGTGATCAATCTGTTATGATCTACAGTTGTGATTGTGCTTACCGGCTGATTCATTCCGCTACCTGCACCTTTATAATTTCTGCCATAGGTTTTATCGATAAATGGCACCGCAACCGGTGTAATCACTCCAAACCCGTGTTTCTGTGTTATCGTTGGAATTGGCTCATTGACACTCTGTCCACGGAAGTTATCTCCGCCATGATTGACCTGGATAATGAATGGCTCCGGATTGTTAAACACAAACTTCTCAAGTCCTCTGGCAGTTCTCCTCATGGTGTTCTCTGCCAGTGGTTTCTTCCGTCCAAATATGGACTTTCCAAGATCTGAGAAATTCAACACCGATGATACCGGCACCCATTTCTTTTTCCCATCTGTTCCAGTCTTGCTGTGTGTCGGCTCTGGCCAGACAATAGATTTGCCATCACGCCTGAATATCGCATACCAGCGTTTCCGTGTGGTGGGTGCTCCATAGTCTGCAGCTACCAGCTCACGGCTGTCAAAATCATATCCAAGAGACTGCATGGAAGAGATAAACTTCTGGTATTCTTCACCCTTACGCTCCGGTATCGGTCTTCCGTTCTCATCTAACGGTCCCCACTGCTGTATCTCTTCCACATTCTCCATGATGATTACATCTGGGAGGATTTTTCTCGCATGTTTATATACCGCCCATGGAAGAATACGCAATCCCTGTTTTCTGGGCTGACCACCCTTGGCTTTGGAATGGCTGGTGCAATCCGGGCTCGCCCACATCAGCGCGACGTGCTGTCCGTGAACGTATTTTTCCAGATCCACCTTGAAAATATCCTCTGTCAGGTGTAATGTCTGTGGATGGTTGGTCTTGTGCATCCGGATAGCCTGTTTATCATGGTTGATGGCGATATCTACCGGACGACCAAGCGCAATTTCGATTCCTACGGATGCTCCGCCACCTCCGGCGAAGCAATCTATAATTAATCCATTCATGCCATCACCCCCAATCCTGTCCGCTTCCAGAATTACCACCAATGCCATTCCGGAAAGCTGTTGTCCTGCCATTGACTCCATGTGCCGGAAGCAGTCCCTTATCAGCTTTCACGTCGCTCCAGCGCATGGAAGTATGGTACATGGCAATAAAATCATCTGTGGTGTATTCCTGCTTGTCGTGTTTCTCTACATAGTGTTCTGCGGCAGATTGCATTCCGTATCCGGATGATACTGCCAGTTTGATGAATTCTTGTTTATTCATTTTCTTATCACGAAGCCGCTGCAGCTTATTCCCGGGAAGCTTCGGCTCCTTTCTGGTTATATATAATCTTTTAAAGTCATTTGCTGTTCTTCTGGTTCAAAATTCATCCAGAGAATCTCCCTCTTTTTGCTGCATACCTGTGAATAGCACGTTGTCTCTTCCTTATGCCAGTTCTGCAACCGATCATTATATAAATCATTATCATACCCGCTGATCAATACCGGTCCTTTATGAGCAATCAGAACATCCAGCAATTCATTTTGTGCTTTATCGTCCATTTCATATCGATATTGTTTTCCGTGTCTGGTTGATAATACATAAGGCGGATCAGCATAGATGAGCACGTTATAAAAATTAAACCTCTGTATAACATCTACTGCTGGCTTATTTTCTATCTGCACTCCTCTTAGGCGCTCTGATGCCTGCATAATCTTTTCCGGAAGATGCACCCAGTCCTGTGAAGCATAGGCACGCTCACGACCTTGTACATCATTCTTCCAACCAACCTTTTCTCCATTAGTTCGGAATCCATGCCCCATATTGAGGCGGATATAAAAATTTACAGCTTTCCCAAGACTGTCTTGTGGCACCTCCGAAAATGCATCATCATACACCTGTCTAGCATATGGTGTCCAATAGATTTCATGTGCCAGTCGTTCAGGATCCTTTTTGATCCATTCAAACAGATTCACAATATTTCCGTCCAGATCATTGACTGTCTCAATGTTGGAGCGAGGTTTGTTGAATAGTACAGCTCCGCTACCGAAGAACGGCTCCAAATAGCTATGATGTTTTGGAAAGAAGCTTATGATCCAATCTGCAATAGACCATTTGCTTCCAGGATATTTCATTACCGCTTTCATTTTCTCTCAAGAAGCCCGGTATACCCTTGCCCCGGCCGGAGGCTGGCTCCTTTCTGTATAATTTCCGCTTTCCTGCACATCCTGTCACTGAAAGGATGGTGTGCAATATGGATCTAAATAAAATTGTCTGTGAATGTTTCGGTGTTACAAACGGCGACATAAAAGATGCCGTCGAACATGGTGCAAGTACGCTGGAAGAGGTACAGGAAGCAACCGGTGCGGCTACCGCCTGTGGAGTCTGTACAGATGATGTCCAGCGTGTGTTGGACTATTTCGCAGAGGAGAGGGATAATTGATGCAGTGGCACCTATGGGTGCCTTTGTACAATGAAATCCGCATAATAATTTACTCCCTCATGAGTCTTTACGTTTCATTCAGACCATCACACCAGACATCGTACAAGTAATTCATTCCATATATAAAACCAAACCCAATAAAAATACCTGCAATTATCTTTTTCATAACCCTTACCTCAGTGATTTGCCAGAAACACACGAAGCAGCGAATCTTGCCACTGTGGCTTTTCTTTCTCTTTTTCAGTATTGGCATACTGTTTTAACTCTTCTTCAGTCGCATCTCTTGGAATTCCCACTATCTCAATCATGCTGCTCTCTCTTTCTTAAAATACTTTCTTAATTTACTCGTTACCGCATCCCATTCATCCAGCAATTGTCGTGGCATACTGTTTATATTAACCGAAGCTTTCTGATTAACTCCCACTGCAATTTTTCCAACCGTACTCACCGGAACCCCTGTAATATTCGAAATCTCCTTATATTTCATCCCTGCAGCTGCAAGTTCCAATACTCTTTCTCTCATACTGCATTCAACTTTCTTATCACTCATAATCGTGTTCCCTCTTTCTTATTTCATATTTCGAGATTATTTCTCACAAATCAATTTTAATTCCACACTCATCCCAAAGAACATCTTCAAAATCTTTAGCCTTTTCCACATATCCATTGTTATATGCTTCTAATTGCTTTCGATATTCTGAAAGAAACTTATCCATATCCGATTCCGAAAAATCAAATTTAGAATGCAACACCATGAGAGTGAGTAATAAATTGGCTTTATTGGATGAGCGGATCAATATGTTATCTTGATACTGTCTGCTCATAGCTGCCAATGCTGGATTCATTCTTTTCCGTCCATTATATGTGTTTTTATTTGCCATACTTTTTCTCCTTATATCTCAGTTCCAAGTCATCTATAATCAGAAGAATTATTCTGTAGGAAATGCTGACACCTCTATATTTGTCTTTAAGTTCCGTGAAGTCATTTACTACTGAATTCCAGTATTCATCACTATCTTCGGGGATATAATATTTTTTTCGTAGATTCCAGAGCTCAGTAAAAAATTTCTGCTCTTCCGGAATATCTTTTGCAGTTACACTTGCCATTGCTCTGTCTCCTTTGAATCATTTTCATGTAAAAGGTAACTCTGTCTGTTCGTTGACATCCATGAATCCGTCATCATCCGTGGTGAATTCGCTCTTGAACACTTCCAAGTCCGGACATGATGCACACAATTTTTTCAAATTAAGTATGTAGCATTTCGCACGCTCTTCCTGATTTCCGTCTCCCGGAGCTTTGAAAGTACGATTATCATATCCCTTGAAATATATTTCTTTTCTCAGCTGCTTTGTGAACTGCCTGAAAGAAAGTCGGTCGCAATTCACATCTTTATCACGGAGATATTTGGTGAACTCGTCATACATAAGGTTGAGCCGTAAACACAACTCGTTCTTATCATCAGAAACCAGAAAATCAATACCTTTCCTATATATCCCTTTTTTAGCCATTGTATCTAGTTTGGTGATTGAATCTGTGATAATGCTTTCCACCATGCCGCCGTCCTGATTATTAACAGCATTTCCTATGATTGAGTTTTTCACGATATCATCAGTGAGTCCCGTTTCTTCCCAGAGGCTTAATCCATAGGAATTATACAATTCAGACAAAAACAGGATTCCCAGGAACACATTTGACATTCCCAGAATAGTTCTCGATTTGAGTTTCTGATCTGAAAATACCTTACTTTCCTCAATCAGTATATTGAGACGATCATCCGTCAGATACAGTGTCATTTGAAGCAATGATTTCCCAAGCTTATTCAAAAGCTGCTCTCTTCCACATAACGCATTAAAATGCTTTGTATGGACCGATTCACGATCACTCTCTGCAAACTGAACATCAATGATTCGTTCTCTTACTGCCGGTTCATCAAAACTTGATTCACCAACAACCACGATTGGCGCACGTCTCATGTAGTTTACCACTGATTGATCCGGTCTTCCTCGCTGTGCTACCTGACAGTCATAAGCACCACGAAGTGCATCAGACATAAGATCAACAGCGATTTTTCCAATTCTTGATGGTTTATATTCCTCGTAAATTACCGGAACGAGATTGGTGCTGTTAAGCGTTTTGAGAATACTGAATTTCGATATTCCCCCACACATGATTCCTCCACCTTGCATAGAGAATAATGGTTGTATAATCTTTTCTTCGGTCTCTGACTTTCCTGATCCAGCTTGTCCTGAAACAACTAAATGGGGAAATTTAATCCTCTTCTGTCTCAGTCTCTCCTTTAAGAAAGCACAGCAGCACCAACCAATGATATTAACTGTACGTTCGTATGTATTAAATCGAAATAGGTCTCTGGATAGTAATTTCAATTCTGTCTTGGTGATCGGTCTAACATCCAATATGTCGGATTCAATCGCCTTATTGTCTTCTACTACAGAAATAATAGAATCTGTAGTTTTTCCACGTGCATCAACCGTCTTTTCATCTCCAACATATATCCATTCACCATCTTTTTTGTAGATTCCGGTATATGGAAGTCCCATGCAGTGTTTATATCCAGCATACTTTGCTTTCATATAGTTCTGGATAAGTACCAGTTCAACCTCATTTCCACAGAATGTCATATCTATTCCAGACAACTTTTTTATCTGCCTCCGGAACTGCTGCACACTTGAAAAGCTGGTCCCGTCAATAAGGCTCGTTATAATCTGTCCGTCTTGAAGATGAAACTCTATCTCGGTTTTATCTCCATCCTGCATTTTTATACCCTTCAGAGGTTCCATAACAAAGTTTGTCAGCTGTTTTGCCGTCTGATCATTTCCTCTATCCAGATAATAGCAATTACGTTCCTCAAAAACGGGAATCACTGAACTTGTTTTTCTTTGGCGGTCTTGATAATCCTGTGTGTTATCATCGGAGTTATTTTTCTGATCAGGATTTTTCGACCTGTTTTTTGTTTTGCTCATATGATTAGCCTTTCTGTTGCATTTATTCTGGTGGTGTGAATTTCTCTTTCCAATCTGCGATTAGAGCCTTAAACGCCACAAATATCAGTTCTGTTGCAAAAGTATTTCCGGTATATTTTTTAAGTAAATCATCCTTATCTGATATCATTGACCTCAAAAACTTATCGTCATTTCGCATTTCTAGATACTTTTTATGATAAATCCAGACATCATTGTAAATTATCCATATTTCCTTGCTGACCATATGTAAATCACATTCCTTTATGCGCCATCAAATCTTGTGAAAGTTTGCGTTGCCATATCCCAATCGTAATAAACAAGCTGATCTTCCGCTTCTTTCATCAATTTAAGTGCCTCGTCAGCTCCCAGTCTTTCTTTCACTAACTGATAGAATATCTTGTTCTGCTGTGCTTTAATTTCCACCGCAGTAGCCTTCCTTGCCTTTTTCAGTTCTTGCAACTGAACAGTTTTTGTTGAAATGGCAGCGCTTGCTCTTCGGTACCATGAATCTCGAAATGAATCAGGATGACTATTTTTATACTTTGTCATCTGATTTTTTATTGAAGTAATTTCACATTTAAGCCTGTCTATTTCTTCTTCAATGTGATTCGTATTGTAAGAAAAATCATATCCGCATTTTGGACATCTTAGATGTATCGGTTTTTCTTGTTTTAACTCCATGTATCGTTCACCTCCTATCGCAATATTGCTGAAATCTCTCATCCCATTCTTCATGTAGGAGAGGCAGCATATTCCCAAGAGTGCAGAATAATTCTCCATATGGATGTGACACATGCATAACGCTCTGAAATAAATTTATTGTCCCTGATAACACCGTAAGTCCATGCAACTCAATTCTTGATTCTTCTTCCTGCATCATCGCACGAATTCGCTGATACGCTGCTCTCTTTCTGTCATCATCACTCAGATTCTTCCCATCAGTAATCTGAATGTCAAAAACAGATGCCACAATTCTCACAGAATCTTCGAATGTCTTTCCCTCATATTCCATCACGAAATTAAATATCGTACCGCCAGCACCACATGATCTGCAATAGTACCCATCGTTCTTGATATATCCGGAAAACACCTGCATGCTTGGGTGCTTATCATTGTGAAAAGGGCAGAGGGTAAGCCCTTTTCGATTCACTCTCATGCCGTAATGGTTCGCTATATCCCTCATTGATACCTGTGATTTCACCCGTTCTATGTCTTCATCAAACAACACTCACATCAACTCCCAGAAGCTCCAGAATACGCTTTCCACTTTCGCTCTTCCGGCAAAACTGAAATTCAACACCGTACTTATCCTCCATGGTGCGCATGATCTTTGCAACTTTATCCCCATTCATCGGACCGATTGGAATATTTGCACCTTGCGCTTTCAGATCTTCCACAGCCTTTGAAAAATCAGCATTTCTCGGAATGTCCCAGTCTTTACGAATTCTCTGTTCATACAGCCATTGCCGCTTATTCACAAAGTGCTGTTCCAAATCGTCAATACTGTTGATCTTACGATTGGATTCGATCAGAAGAATGAACTTTGTACCGTTGTTAACTGCCCTTTTGATATCACGATGCAGGAACCCATACCGCTGCACATATAGATTCTGGAATTCTTTTTCGGCAGTTGTGGTCTTTACAGTGACTTTGTGGGATCCCGGATACTTCATAAGCATCTCTGTTTTCACTCCATCATTCGGCTTTTCATCCATATACACTGTTCCCACACATTTATTTGCTGCCCCGTTCTTCTGCATCACACAGCACTTATAAATAGTCCCTTCAATCCGGTTATTCCAGCAGAACTGACTGATTTCTCCCTCTGGGAATCTTCCATCATCGTCACCGGCGATTAGATTGAATATGGAGTTTGCAATATCTGTATGAATCCAGCATCCTCTCTGTATAGCAAGAATCTCTTGCCGAATCGCACCTTTCGACATCTGTTTGACTTGGATATCACCAATAAACTCTTCGATATCTTTCTTTGTGTCAATTACCACACTCCGGTCATTCGGAAGAGTATAATCCCCGCAATCCAATGCTACCCTACGCCAGAGAATCCCATGCTCACGGAAGTATTTGTGCTTGTTTTCATGTTTCTTTTCCTGCTGCCGAGTGTCCTCAAGAATTGTTATCATGCACATCCACCTGCCTTTAACAGTTCGGGATTATCGAAAACATTTCCGATTTTATCTACCTTCGGAATCCAATACACCAGATCATTACGCATGTCATGATGTCTACCCTGCCATTCTACGAAGAACCCAACATATTTGGAATTGAACAATCCGTATCGGATCACACCAATGGCATTATCATAGGCTATAATGTCACCTTCCCAGAAGTCCTCTTTAGTGATAAATGATGTGTCGGTGTATCGGCAAAGAGTATCCGGTATTACCTCATGCATGATAATTGTTTTTCCAAGCTCATTGATTACATTCACTTTATTACATGCAGGATGAATATAGGTTTTTCCACCAGAATGAATGACGTCGCCAAACACCCAAGCATTATTGAAAGCGTGTTTTGGATTATCTTTGGTGGTTGTCTTAGCTCTAAACATAGGCTTACTCTTAGCTTTTGTTATTTCTTCAACCTCAAACTGCATTCTCGTCAACTCCATCACCTGCCCTATCACTCTCAAGCCATTCCTCTGTTTTTACCTGTTCCGTAAGAATCTTTCTCAGCCTTTTCAAAAACAGCTCATTCGATTTGTCTTGGGCAAAACATGCAAGTTTCCCATAGAGTTTTGCCTTATCTTTATGAGACCTGCGTTGCACCCGTAAATTATGAAAAGCTGTTGCAAGCCGGTTTCTTTCCTGCTTATTCTTTGCGTTTTCAAACTTATGACACCAATCATAGGTCTGGTTGTCAATAGCTTCATATTTCTCTTTATTTGCTTTATATTCACGTTTACAAAACTCCAGACAATTCAAGAATTCCTGAATCACCTCAGACGGTTTCTTTTCTTCACTCATTAGAATCACCATCCTTTAATTAAACGGAAGTTCCGAATCAATCCCTTCAGGGATATTCATAAATCCGTCGTCATTTGGCTTTGATGCATTCACCTGCTGACCACCAGACTGTCCGCCACCAGAACTTCCGCTCCCCTTGCTTTCTGCAAATTCCTGTTCTTCCACAACCACATCTGTGGTGTACACCTTATTTCCGTCTTTATTGGTGTAGCTACCAGTCTGGATTCTTCCAGAAATCGTAATTCTCAGCCCCTGACGAAAATATTTCTCGGCGAATTCTGCGGATTTTCCAAAGCACACGCAAGAAATAAAATCTGCAGTCTGTTCACCTTCACGCTTGAATTTTCGTTCAACCGCCAGAGTATATCTGGCAATCGCCGTTGAGTGTTCGCCCTGTGAGTATCGAACCTCCGGATCACGAACCAGACGTCCCATTATAATCACTTTATTGATAAGTCATCACCTTCCTTACTATTTAAAACATCCATCCTTCATAATACGCTTCTGTTTCATCTGGGAATTTCGCTCTGACCGTAATCATTCCAAAACAACACATATAAAACAATAGCAATATGATTTGAACAAGTGATTTTGTCAATTTCATAAAATCCTCCTAACTCGCCGCCCACCATCAGGCAGGCGGCTTTAAATCTCTTATGAAATCACCGTAAACTGTGGCATATCAGCCAATTCGAACTTCAGATACTCCTTCACGTTTCTCATTGCAGCGTTCTTCCACGCACCGCCATCTGCTTCGAAAATGGCACAATTCACACCGCCATTACCGTCCTGCTGCATCCTGAACACAAATGCACTCTCTGGCTGCTCAACTTCAAGGAATGTCCGGAACGGTCTGAGTTTTACCGGATTCGGTACGATAGCTTCGCCTTTAGACGCAATTCCGGTCTTAATCGTGGCTTTCTGCGTGATACCATCATCACCATACTGGGAAACCGTTCCACTCTCCACCGTACCGGTAAACTTCAGCAGTAACTCACGATCCGGATTATCAATAAACTTAGACTGCAGTGCGATCAGGAAACTTTCATGATCCATATATCTTCCATATCTAAATTCCGGCACCTGTGCATTCACTTCCACCAGGAATTCACGCTCACGTTCATCGTCAAGCTTAGAATACAGTGCAACTTTTGTTGGACTTTGTACATGAATAATCATGTTCTCGTCCATGGTGTCAATGTTTGCCTTTATGTACTCTACCAGACTTGTAAGTGTGGTCATTTCGATACTTCTTGCTTTCGGGTTGAAGCTGATACGATGCAGTTCCTTGTCACAATACTGTTCGCCATCAACGCTCATAATTTCCGGCTATCTCAGCCCTACAACATACTGTAATGCTTCTTTAATTCCACTCATGTTTTTCCTCCCATTATCTTGCTGATCTCAAATCAACGACTTTACCTGCTGATTCCTGTGGTGTATCAGTTTTTTCAGGATCCTGCACTTCCAGATTCATTGACATCTGCCCACGAACCTGACTTCCATATTCCTCAGCGTACAACTCACCTGTTTTGATGTTCTTACCGATAGCCATTCTGGTGCCAATTGATTTAGCTGCTGCCAGCTTCGGAACCACTGATACATCCACCGTGGTATCATCCCTGTCCTCATTCTGCTCGAATGTTACCTTGATGTTGATTTCTCTTTTGTTCTTCCATGGGGTGTTTGGGTCAAGCATATTTGCCAAAACCTGCTCCATAGCTGTGTCGAACTTTTCCTGCAGGGCGCCACCTGCAAACTCTTCAAGATTCACTTTACTCATAGTGTTATTCTCCTTATAGTTATAAAATCGAAATTTATAGTTAATGTATGTAAATTTGACCGGTCAAAATTGGTGTTGAGTTACTTATTTTTCTTATTTTTCCTCTGTTTCATCACACAGAATCCTTTCTTACAGAACCCGCCTGGAGAAATATTTATGCCACCGATATATTTCGCTTTCTCGGCTTTGTGGTAATACTTGCAGTTTATATTGTTACAATCCATATCCTACTCCTTACGTATAACTCGATGATTGATCGCTAATCCACACTCGCTAGACTTTGAATCGCAAACATGTTGGCAAATATCCTTTTCATCACATTCTTCACAGCATATGTATTTGTGTTTATAACAGTCATATTTACATGCAAATGTATACTCACCTCTTGGTTGTCTATTACCTTCATAGTTGTTCTTCAAATGCGGATTCACGGAGCAGTTTTTGCAGTTTTCTGAATTTCCACACTCAAGAGTAGACTTTGTATCCGCAGGCTGATTCACGCACAGAAAGCAATCGCATTCGCTGTCATGTATCATCCAAAATACGTGCTCAACATTTCTCACAAATGCATCAAGATCAATAAAATCCGTTTTCCATGACTCCGAATTATGTTTGTCATATCTGGTAATAATTGTAAATCGGGAACGGTTTTCATCGTTCACAGAAACACCTTTTTCATATTCAACCTGTGACAAATTAAGTTCTTCAAACTCAGGAATCGAGAAAAGCAATTCTTTCAGGAAATCATAGAACTTATCTTCTTCAATATGGATAGAGTAAAACTCATTGTCATTTATACATCGCTCATCACTTCTAAACTTGTCACGAGCTTTCTGCACGATGATTTCTGCTTTTCTTGGCTGTCTGTTTGGTGCTTGTTCAAACAGCTGTCCCGCAATCACAAACATTAAATTTTTTTCGCTTATAAATATTGTTTTGTTTCTCATACTCCTCCTCAAAATGGCATCAGCCACACATCAAACACCTTACCAACATCTGCCACATAAACACTCACACCGGCTCCAGCAGATTCAGCCGCCTGTCTTTTAAAATCTCCCTCATCACTGAACGCTCCCAAATGACACAGTGTCACAGTTCGAAGTTCCGGAGATCTGTTTGTCCGTATAATTCCGCAAGCCGTCTGAATGCTGCAATGTCCAAGAAGCTTGTGGGAGTAATTTGGGATACTCTTATCAACCAGTTCCATGTCGTAGTTGGCTTCCACCAGAAGATGATTAATTCCGAGTGCCTTGAAATCATATCGGCAATATTCCATATCGGTCATGAAGAGTAATTTCCCCATATCGGAATGTTCGATAAGATACCCGAAGTTTGGCACTCCATTGTGTGGAAGATAAAACGGCTGTACTGTGAATCCACCAAGGCGGAATCTCTGGAACTCTGGCACACTCAATACTTTCTCACCGTATACTGTTTCAATAAACTCTGCTGTTTCATCATTGGTGTATATTGGGAATCCGATGTTGCAATAATCTCGGATTTTCCAGATATGGTCTCCATGGCAATGACTGACCACACATCCAACAACCTTGCTGATCTGCCATCCAATCGCTTTCTTAACTTCCAGAATCGGACATCCGGCTTCAAGTAGTAGAATTTCATTTGCGGATTCCAGAGCGTATGCGTTACCCTTTGATGATGATCCAACGCATCTAAGTTTCATCTTCTTCCTCCGAATCTGCCAGATAGGCTTCCAAATCAAAATCACCCTCGTCCAGTCCATCGGAGCATGGTGGGAAAATCGGTCCGTTTGGACTGCCATGAACGCCACCAGAGCAATCAGGGCTGTATGAACAATACTTGCAAAGTTCTTCACCATCAAGACTGTCAATTATTTCTCGTACACTCTTCATATCTCCACCTCATCATCTTCTGGAAACTGGAATACAATCTCTGTGATTCTCTCAAACCTCGGAGGTTGTTCATCTCTTGTCATGATAACCACACAATCTCTCAGAATATTCTTTAATTTACCTACTTCTTCTTGTGGTACTTCTATATTCTGTAGGATAAAAGGATTTCCAGTGTATGCTTCTCGCATCATTTCCATAGCTCTATAAGCCTTTTCATCACTGGAATACCTCGCCACCAAAAGTGTCTGTGTTGCCGGATGATAAGCATGAATGTATGTATCATTCACCGTGAATACAGTTTCATCATACGGTATATCAACTGTTCCATCTTTACTAATTACTCTCATGTTTCACCTCCGAAAAACTCTTCTATCACCATAACGATTTCCCTTGTCTGCCTCAGCAGTTCCCGGTTATGATTCGCTCTCTTTTCACTGTCACAAATAAACTGTCGGCATATTTCCGGTCTCACCGGATAAATCGTACAGATCTTATTTCCGTTATCACGGAACGGACAAATCATATCGTATGGCTGTTTTGCCATCGGGAGAATATGCTTACTCTCCCGGATGTTATTCTTACGTATGTATTCGTGAATGGTTTGGATTTCTTTCTTGCTCATTGGAAGAAGATTACTACAACAATTCCCACAGGAAGAGCATTTACCGTCTTTTGTGAAGTTGTAAATGTTATCTTCCATATCTCTCTGCACTGCTTGTAAGAATGAAACTACTTCCATATCATCAACCCTTCATGAAATCTGGAATTTCATCATCATCAACGACTTCTTCCTGCATCTTTTCCGGATCCTTGGTTACCTGCTGCTTTGGTGATTCCTGTATAGTATTCACTGTCTCCTGTACGTCTCTAGGAAATGGAACTGAATTAGCGTTCTCTGCAACGTCAGCGACTACCTGCGCTTCAACGCTTACATCATTATCTACATATCTTGTCGTTCCATCTTCTTCGATCACAGACATATCTTTTTCATATGCCTGCTGCATTTCCACTGACATGATTCCCCATTTTCCAATGAGCTGACGAATCAGTGTCTTTTTTGCCATTGAATCGAAATCAGTTGTCCAAACGCTTGACTTCTTTCCTTTTTCTAAATCATAACGATACGCCGAAGAATACTTTCTAGCATGAGCTTCTACTGATTCTCTTGGACTGAATAATTCTTTCCTGAATCCATTCATCAATTCAAACATGGCATAATATCCAACCGTCTTTTCGTTTTCTCGTTCCGATGGATTCATAATAGGATGTAACGTTATTTCTTCGGTGATCGGATTGTATTCGCATTCTCCTTTCTTAATTTCTGATACTACAATCTTTTTATATTGTCCGGAACGAATAGCAAGCTGCACATATCCTTTCCACCCAATCTGAAACTGGGCTTCTTTTGCGACTGTTTCAGATTTACCGTTCACCTTTCCTTTTTTATCGTATGGAACCATATAGAACTGTCCTAACTGCGGGCTTGGAGCTAACTGCAACGCCTCTCCCTGTAAGGCTGCAGACAAAATACTTCCATTCGTACAAGCCGCCAACGTAGGATTGATCTGAACAGCTGACACTACACTTGAAATAAATCTTGTCACATTCTTCTCTCCAATTACACCTGCAATATTTGCTCTGACCGCCTCTCTTCCAAGATACGTTGCAATTCCGACTTCCTGCTGTACATTAGACAATGCTGTACTTCCTGTTGCTACTACTGTTGTATTTGCCATAATCAATCATCCTCCCTTTCTTTATATTCATAACAATAATCACTGTAATCCACGCTCAAACCATAGGCTTCACTATCTTCGTTATCACAGCACCATTCTCCTGATGTAAAATTGCAATGTGTGCAAGTACCACAACACTGATCTTTATCTGGCATTTGATGATTCCTCCTTGTCATTTAATACTGCCTCCAGAGCCGCTTCCTTTACTGCCTTACTTCGAAACAACTTTTCACACAGCATCTGAGAAGCTGTTTTTACAATATCGTCTTTCTTTTCTTCAATAACGTCTTTTACGACAGAAGTAACCACATTTTTCAATCCGCTTTCGCAACCGTAACTTTTCTCAAAAAATTCCTTTTCGATTTCTTTGGTAATATTCTTAATTACCTCTTTTTCAACATTAGCTTCGATGCTTTTTGTTACTTTATCATCGTCAAAATCAAAAGCAATCTGCACGATATGCTGCATAACAATCCCCCTCCTACAACGTTTCTACTGAATCATCATTCACCATCCCCACAATGGTCTTGATTTTATCCCGATATGATGCAACTTCTTCATCTGCCACATCCATCTTAACCACAACACCAGTAGCTGTGCTGTTAATCTGGACAGTATCACCAACAGAAACATCGACAGGGCTGTAATATGTATAGGATTTTCCGGTTGGTTTACCATCTTTTAAAAATCTCACTTTGATAAGCTGCATGGTCTATTTCTCCTTTCTGCACCACATATAATCACCTGTGGGTATTCCAAATTCTGTCAGTACTATTTTCGGCACATCTTTTATGCAGGCATAATCACCTTCTCCAATGTACTGGCATTCATTACAGTTTTGGCATGACGAATGACGTTTTTTATTCTTTTTACCCATCACGCCACCTCCACTCTCAATTCCTTATCTTCCGCACTCACAAACAAATTAATCACCTGTCCGTCAATCTCAGGAATCTCGCTCACACTCTCACGGTTATCCAGCCAAACCGGAACGCTCACATTGTAGAGTCTCGCCAACGCCACAATCACATCAAGTCCAGCCTGCATCTTGGCGGCACTGTTCAGTGAGCTATACGGAACACCATCCACCATCATCTCGCAGGTATCTTTCATGCCGCCGTTAATCTGTATTTCGAACAGCTTGAACGATACGATTCCAAACTTGCTGTTGATACCATCCGCCAGCATATCCATCTTAGTGCGTGAAAATTTCTCAAGCAGGAATATCTTCTGCTCCTGATCAGCAACTTTCTGACCAATCTCTTTCTGCTCAGCTTTCAACTCATCAATTCGCTCCTGCACTCTCTCATTGGCTTCAACCGCCGCAAACTGCCTATTTACCGCATCCAGTTCTTCACGGATACCACGCTCGCGGATTTCCAACCGCTTCTTCAAACTCTCTCCGGTATCCATATTTCCAAGCTGCATCTCAAGATTTGAAAGCTTCGTCTGCAATGCCTGGTATTCCTGATTTTCTGAAATATCGACTGATGCAGGAATCGAGTTCATTTTTTCATAAGCCTTACTTTTCTCTGTTATTGCGTTGTTCCAGGCAACTTTGAGGGATTCAATTTCCGATTGAAGAGAAGATAACTTGGACTTAATTTCGTCAATTTCAGATTTTACTTTATTTCCATCATGTGAAATCTTATCAACTATAGTTTTTCTGTTCTTCTCGAAATCCGCTCTGATTTGGTCGATTCGGTCTGTTGGAAGCACCTGCCCACACATCTTACATACTGTCTCTGACTCATCCAGATTCATGGCCCTTGCTTCTTTGTATTTCTCACCCAGGCTTGTCCGAAGCTTTTCTTTTTCTTCAATAGAATCCTGCAGTTGTTTTAATTCCCTCTCTTTTCTCTGCCGTTTCTGGAATAATTCATAGGCTTTCGATTCCAAATCATCATGAATCCGTCTTGCTTCCCGGCGGCGTTCATCCAAACTTTCATTGGCTCTACTTTCGATTCCACCAATATCTAATTTTGTCTGCATGGTTTCGGCTTGAATCTCTGCTACTAATTTATATGCCTCTGATGTATCGTCACGCTGTTTCTGTACGGATTCCAATTGTTCATTCAGAGCGTTGCGTTGAATCTCGAGGTCTGACAGTTCCGGAACCGGCACCAACGACTTGCTCGCCTCGTCAATCCTCGCCGGCAATTCTCTCTGGCGATCTTTGAGTTTAGCCATGGCTTTCTTGGCTTTATCTGTCGCTTTCTCTGTACCTGCAGCCAAAACTTCCCCAGCAATTGGTGCGTATTCAATCTCATTTGTTGCCAACACATCCGCATCCGTGATTTCCGATATAAACTTCAACAGAATCTCTCTCTGCTTTTTCCATGGTAGGGAAGCAAATGCTCGTGGGTCTGAGAGAAGTTTAAATAGATCTTCCGGGATGGTTGAAGCAATCTTTTCTTTGAATTCTTTTTCGCTCGCTGGGAATGAATTAATTTCGTAGGTATTAACATTTCCCTGTAATGTGACCACATCTGTCCCACGCTTTTTCACCCAGTTCTGTTTCTGGACTTTCTGCAGAGTAACTGTGGCGCCATCAATATCCAGAGTGGCTTCTACTGCAATCTCGACATTATCAACCATCTTTCCATCCGAATCTAGCGGTCTGATGTTGAATTTTTCAGAACCACCACTGTCCTTGTTAAACATCAGCCAACAGAACGCATCCATGATGGTGGTTTTTCCGGAAGCATTGGCTCCGAAAATATCTGTTGTTTCACCAAATTCAATGATTCTCTCATGGCAACCTTTGAAATTCTGGATTGTCAATTTTTTCAACATTAATTTTCTCATTTCTCAACTACCTCCAACGTACCCACAGAAACCTCATATGCCGTTCTTTCCTGAGAACTTCCATCTGGCAATCTCTTGGTGTACACTCTACTCTGAATTCTTCCATGAACCTCAATGCGTTCACCAACCTTAAGCCCACCAACATACCTTGCATTTCTTCCCCAGCAGATACAGGGGATATAATCCGATTTTCCATAGGGGCGGTTTACAGCAATCAATAGATCTGCGATTTCTCTTCCCAATGGCGTTTTTCGGTAGACCGGAGGCTTACAAACAAACCCATCAAGAAATAATTTGTTGCTATCGTCACAATCATCATCGCTATCGATGAATTCGATTTCTTTTGCGAATACATTCAGTATCAAGCGATTGCGATCATCCCCATGGTGGTTATATGAACGAAACTGCCCAAATACTTTGACTTTCTGTCCGATATTATTATTTGTAACATCAATTAATCGTTCAGATACCATGACCGGCACCACATCGAATACGCCGCTATTTCTTTCCACAGATATATCAACTATGTAAAATGTTTCGCCAAAAATCTCATGGCTGAATCTAAATTCGGAAGATATGCTTCCTGTTATGGAAACAGTATTATTATCAAGCACTTTAAAATCATTCTGTAATTTCATTGCTATTTCTCCATTTCCGTGCTACAATGCACTTGTAAGATATATTTCTCGCGCCCTGATTGCTTTGGTCGGCTCAGGGCACTTTTTTATTAATTATTCTGTTATGTTCAGAATTTTTGGTAGTTACTGTTCCGCTACTATCAGAACTTTTTAATTTATTGCTTACTCTACTCTCCACTACTTCCATATCATTCTTATCAATGATCTTGATCTCACCGGATCTTTTATGTACCACATGCAGATAATTATTATCTTCAAAATGATTCATCCATTCGGCAGGATTTAACCCACATATTGAAAGTAATTTCTTTTGATCTCTGAATAGCTTCTTTGGCTGCTTCAATTTTTCTCTCCTTTCTCATGGAATTTTCTCTTAATTTATATCCAACTGCCGCAATCAGAAACGATGCTACAGTAAGGATTGCACTTGATGCAAATGTCGGACCGTCTAAACCAGCGCCGCCAATCAAGAATTCAGATGCTCCTACGGCAAATAAAATCCATCCAAATTTTCTCATCTTACTGGATCCTCCCTTATCATTCTCATAAACACTTCGTCTGGAAGCTTCGATTCTCTATAAAGTATTCTGATTTCTTCTAATGTGAACTGCTCAGGATTCTTCATTCGCTTGTAGTGTGTTGGTCTGCTATATCCCATTATCTTGCACGCTTGTTCATCAGATATACCTGTACAGAAGAAGCTATATATCTTTCTTGCAGAATCATTTAATTTGGAATTTTTACCAATACTTACTTTTGGCATGTAATCACCTGCCATTCATCTTCAAACAACATTTTAAATATCACGTATAAGATCAGAAGTGCGGCAATTATCCCAAAAATATAACCATTGAAGAAATGTTTGTCTTTCATGCGTCACTCCTTAATGCGTTTTTAATAATCCCCTATTGCAATATCCAAACATATGTTCTATACTACAAATAGACAATGGTTTAAGCCACTTCGTCAAATTGCTCAAACAGAAAATCGTAATCGTATTCCTGAAAGAATACTTGTTTTATTCTACGAGCTTCGCTGAAATAAAAACCACATTTCACAACTCCATTGAGCTTGTCTGATACAGTGGCAGGTCTGCACTCTAATAAATTAGCAATCTGTAATGCAGTAACTCCTTTTTTCTTCATAACTTCAAGTAAGTTTCTATACAACTTAATCACCTCCAAAATTCGATATTCCGTATCGGATGATATGATTATATTCGTTATTCGGTATTTTGTCAACACATAAAATACCGAATTCAGAATTATTACGAAATTCCGTATTTTATCAGTTTACAAAATGCGAAATATAGTATATAATCAAAAGCAAAAGGAGGTACACTTTGATGGAAATGGCTAAAATATTAAACGCTTTAATAAAAGAACAGGGATACAATCTAAAATCTTTTGCGCAAAAATGCGGTATACCGTATACAACACTTTACGGAATAATAAAAAATGGAGTCGGGAAGGCAAGCGTAAACAACATTATTGTCATTTGCAGAAATCTTGGAATAACAGTTGAACAACTCGAAGAAATGGCAGGACAAAGTACTCCTATCATTGAGCAACCAACATTCGAACAAATGGAGGTACTCATTGCTAGAAATGGACGCAAGTTAAGTCCAGAAGAAAGAATGCATCTTATCAAACTGTTGTCTGAAAATGAAAAATAAAGCAGGTGATATTTTTGGATATATTGCATATAAAAGAAAAAGTTCTTGAAGTTTATAAAGAATGTGATATACATTCCTTTCCTATAAATTGTTTTTCAATTTTAGAACACTATGGGATACGTACTATAACATACAACGAAACCAAAACACAAAAACCGGAACTATACAAAGCGATTTCACATTACTCAAACGATGCTTTTCGTTTTCGAATGTCTGTATATTACAACTCTACTAATTCAAACGGACGTATTCGTTTTTCATTAATGCATGAATTAGGACATTACATTCTGGAACATACAGCAGATTGTCCAGACACCGAAGATGAAGCTGATTGTTTCGCCAGTTACATGTTGGCACCACGAGTTGCAATTGATAACAATAATTGCTGCACATCCGATGATATACACGACAAATTTGGTATGTCATATGCGGCAGCCAATAGAACACTTTTGGATTATAAAAAGTGGAAAGAGCAAAATCCTGATAAGTCCGATGCCGAGCTAAATATTTGGCTTTACTATCCAAATTATTATAGACACCGTGAATATCATCGAAAAAACAGAGATAGAGAGCGTAGAAAAATGGAAAAGAAAAGGAAATTCTATGAAGAACGCCAAAAATGGCTCGAAAAGAACCTGCCAGATTACGAAGAATATGTTTGGAATGAATACGATAGAACCTTTTACTAATTCTCTTAAATAAAAAATCGCCCTAGTGCTACCAACACCAGAGCGACCATTATAGATGTAACCTGTCAACCCAAAGGGTGTACGGTCACTATCCAACCAATAGTATTTTACCATACATCCTTCAAAATGAACAGGGTGTATTTTTTATACCCAATTTTAAGGAGGATGATAATATGAAAGCAAAAAAACTGCCATCCGGCTCATGGAGAGTACAGGTATTCTCACATTATGAATACATCCAACAGAAAGACGGATCAATTAAAAAGAAACGGATATATGAGTCATTTACTTGCACTGATCCATCAAATAGAGGAAAACGAGAAGCAGAACGACTGGCTGCTGAATATGCTGCGAATAAAGAAAGGATTTCACGTACAGATTATACATTAAAAGAAGCCATGGAGAAATACATTGCTTCAAAAGAAAATATTCTATCTACAACTACTATTCGAGGATATAATACTTTACTTAAAAACGCTTATCCGGAAATTCTACAGAAACGAATACGAAAATTGACTGCTGAAGACATACAAAAATGGGCAAATGCATATTCTCTAAATCATTCACCTAAGTCTGTAGCAAACGCACACGGATTTATTTCGGCTGTTCTTAGTGTATATGAACCATCATTCAAATTATCAACGAAGCTACCTGAAAAGGAATATCATGAGCTGTATGTACCTTCTGACGAAGATATAAAAAAGCTTTTGAAATACATCGAAGGAACTGAACTTGAAAAGGCTGTACTTCTCGCAGCATTTGGTACTCTCAGACGTGGTGAAATATGTGCTCTTACTGATAAAGACATTGACGGTGATGTTATTACAATCAATAAATCAATGGTAAGATCTAAGGACGGAGGAATGACTATTAAATCTCCAAAAACTTTGTCAAGTAATCGTTCTGTGGAATACCCTCACTTCGTAATCGAGAAATTAAAAGGAGTAGAAGGACGACTTGTAAAAATGCATCCAGAAGACATTTCGAAGAATTTTGGAAAAATTCTGAAACAGGCCGGAGTGCCTAGTTTTCGTTTCCATGATCTCAGACATTACTCGGCATCAATCATGCATGCAATTGGAATTCCTGATCAATACATTATGGCTCGAGGCGGATGGAAAACTGACAAAGTATTAAAAGCGGTATATAGAAACGTTATTGCAGACGAAGAAAAGAAATTTACCGAAAAAATTAATTCTCATTTTGATTCTATGCAACACGAAATACAACACGAATCAAAAAAAGTGCCGTAAATACGGCACTTTTCATATGGACCTGGCGGGAATCGAACCCGCGTCCGAAAGCCTGTCCATTCAGGCATCTCCCATCACAGTCATTCTTTTAACATTCCCTCAGACAACCGCCGAATGACAGGCTGCTGCCCTCAGTAGCTTCATAATATCTTTCTTTCTCTCAAAGCTTTGAGAAAAAAGTGCCCCGCCTGATTTGATGCCGAAGTCTGAACTGCGGGAGGTTCAGGCAACGACAGCCGCCATTAGGCAGCGAACGCTAAATTTTCGTCTGCGTTTAAATTTAATTTCCAGGTTTTTGACGCGGTCCCAGAGCCGCGGATGGCTTCCCAAACTTCGAAACCCCCGTCGAAACCAGTACAAGCCCGAAGATTTGTATGGTTTTCAGAAAAGTTCTGAATGCAGATTATTATCAGCTTATTCAGTATACTCTAAATGTAGATGCTTGTCAAGTTGTATTGTTGTTTTGCATTTGCACATTATTTTAATATATTTACAGCAAATCACTTGTATCTACAGATTTCTCACCTTAAAATCTCTTTCTGCCTCTCTACGCTGATCTTTCTTTGCAATATCCTGTCTTTTATCGTACAGCTTTTTACCTTTTGCCAGTCCGATCTCCACTTTCACCAGACTGTTATTAAAATATACTTTCAATGGTACCAGAGTATACCCCTTTTCTGCAATCTTTGCTCTTAATTTTCGTATCTCAGCCTTATGAAGCAACAATTTTTTCACTCTCAGCGGATCTTTATTGAAAATATTACCTTTTTCATAAGGACTGATATGCATTCCATAGATGTAAACTTCTTCATTCTCAATTCGTATGAAGGATTCCTTTATACTACACTTACCCATACGAAGGGATTTTACTTCTGTTCCATGAAGTGCAATTCCTGCTTCGTAAGTCTCTTCTATAAAATAATCATGATATGCTTTTTTATTATTGGCGATCAGGCGGCTGCCTTTTTCTTTAGCCATACTTACCCCTCCAGTTTTTTAACAAGTATAAAATCAACACTTTTTGTATTTATATCTACTTCCGAAACCATCACCCGGACTGGATCTCCCAGATGGTATGCTTTTTTTGATGATTCCCCCACAAGACAATAATTCTCTTCATCAAATTCATAATAGTCATCTGTCAATGTACTTACATGCACCAATCCCTCCACCGTATTCGGAAGCTCCACGTAAATCCCCCATCCGGTCACACCGGAAATAATACCATCAAACTGCTGAAATAACCGTGATTCCATGAATTCCGCTTTTTTTAGTTTTATCGTTTCGCGTTCAACTTCTTCCGCTCTTCTTTCCAGTGCGCTTGTCTTCAGTGCAACATCTTCCAGAATCTGCGCATAATACAGCTTTTTCTCATCTTTCATCCTGCCGCGGATCGTATCTTTTATAATGCGATGAATCTGTAAATCAGGATAACGACGAATTGGTGAAGTAAAATGACAATAGTGCTTTGCTGCCAGTCCAAAATGTCCGCTGCAGCCTGTCGTATAACGAGCCTGCTTCATGGAACGCAGAAGCAGCCGGCTGATCAGTGGTTCGCTTGGTTCACCCTCGATGGAACTTAATATCTCCTGAATCTCCAGCGGTGTGATTTCTTCATGAGACTTATGAACCAGAATATTCTGACTACGAATAAATGTCAATACTTTTTCCATCTTGTCAGGATCCGGATTTTCATGGGTTCGATAGAGAAACGGAATTTCCCGATCACAATATTCTTTTGCCACTGTTTCATTAGCAATCAGCATAAAATCCTCTATAATCCTTGTGGCTACATTCTGCTCATACGCTTTTATCTCAATAGGATGTCCCATTTCATCCAGATATACCTTACTTTCCGGAAAATCGAAATCAATAGATCCTCTGTTTGTTCTGTTTTTACGAAGTATCGCTGACAGATCTCTCATATGATGAAAAAGAGGCACCAGTTCCTGATATTCTTTACGCAGCTCTTTATCCCCTTCCAGAATACCTTTTACTGCTGTATAAGTCATTCTCCGGTTTACACAGATCACTGTCTCTGCGATCTGGTGACTGATCATTTTTCCATTTGAATCGATATCCATCAGGCAACTTAACGCCAGACGGTCTACTCCCTGGTTCAGGGAACAAATTCCATTGGACAGTCGCTTTGGCAACATAGGGATCACTCTGTCCACCAGATAGACACTGGTTCCTCTTTTAAGTGCTTCACGGTCAAGAGCACTGCCACCCTGAACATAATTGCTTACATCGGCTATATGAACTCCCAGATGATAAATATTCCCTTCCCGAGTCAAAGATATGCCATCATCCAGATCTTTTGCGTCCTCTCCATCTATGGTCACAACCGTCCAGTCCCTCAGATCCATCCTTCCCTGAAAATCGCCTTCCAGAACATGATCCGGTACCCGCTCCGCCTGATTAGCCGCCTTCTGGGGAAATTCCATAGGAAGCTCATAGCTGCGTGCAATGGACAATACATCAATCCCCGGCTGTCCTTTTGCTCCCAGAATCTCTTGTACCCGGCCTTCCGGATTCTTATCTTTACCACCATAGCTGGTAAGCTTTATAACCACCTTGTCTCCGTCTTCTGCACCCAGTGTATGCTCTTTGGGAATAAAAATATCTCTCTGTATCTTACTATTATCAGGAATCACAAAACCATAATTTCGGCTTTCCTCAAAAGTACCCACTACTTCTGTGATACCATGACCGATGATCTGCACGATTTTTCCTTCTCTACGATTCCCATTTTGCTCAGGTTTTACCTGAACCTGCACGCGGTCCTGGTGAAAAGCATACATCGTATCTTCCTCATGAATATACAGATCCTCTGTCTGACCATCGATCTCGACAAAACCAAATCCTCTGGAATTTGCAATAAAAGTACCTTCCAGCAGTTCTTCCGTTTTCTTTTCTTCCTTCTGTCTTACTTTTTCGTATTTACCACGGTGATTCAAAATCTTGCCTTCTGCTTCCAGTTCATCCAATACCTGAAAAAGCTCATTTCTCTTTCCTTTTGGAATCTGAAGAAGCATGGCAATATCTTTTGCTCTCATAGGAGCATATTCTTTATTGGAAATAAAATCCAATATCAGTTTTTTTCTGTTTTTTAGTTTCTTTTTGTCCACTGTTCTCCTGTCCATATAATACTATAGATTGAAAAACACTCTTGCATAATATGCAAGAGTGCCTTAGTCATTGGTTACAAATTAATCATCCGTCTATTAAAAATTCATATTTAACACAACAGCCAGAACCATGAATAAAACTGCCAAAATCTTTGTAAACAGTACTAATTTTCCTTCCATGGAACGACCTTTGTTACGTCCCCAGTACGTATCCGCCATACCGGAAATTGCTCCAAGACCTTTCTGTTTTCCTTCCTGCATCAATACTACTACTGTCAAAGCTATACAATCGATTACAAAAATAACCGTCAATACAATCCGTAAAATATCCATAATCACACCTCCTATGGTCAACCTTAATCATCTTACCATAGGAATTGGAATTTTTCAACATTTTTCTTCTCTTTCACCGTATTTTATTTCAAATGGGTTCTCATATTCAGCAACCTGCCCTAAATATTCCTCGATTCGTAAAAGTTGATTATACTTTGCCGTTCTCTCCGTTCTGCAGGGTGCTCCGGTTTTAATTTGACCTGCATTACATGCTACCGCCAGATCAGCGATAAATGGATCTTCTGTCTCTCCGGATCGATGGGAAATCACTGCACTATAACCGTGATGCTGCGCTTCACAAACAGCGTCCAAAGCTTCCGTCAGAGTTCCGATTTGATTTACTTTTATCAAAATACTATTTGCTGCCCCCAGACGAATCCCACAGTTCAGACGTTTGGGATTGGTTACAAACAGATCATCTCCAACCAACTGTATCTTATCCCCCAGCCTGCGGGTAAGCTCCTTCCATCCGTCCCAGTCTTCTTCTTCCAATCCATCCTCGATGGAAACGATTGGAAATTCTTCAATCAGCTTTTCATAATAAGAAATCATTTCTTCCGATGAACGATATATCTCAGCTCCGGACATTTTACTTTCACCCGGAAAATAATATTTTCCATTCTTTTCGTCATATAGCTCACTGGCCGCCGCATCAATGGCAAAGGAAATCTCTTCTCCCGGCTTATAACCGGCATCCTGAATGGCTTCCAGCATTAATTCTAATACTTCCTCCGAGCTTTTCAAATCCGGGGCAAAACCACCTTCATCTCCTACTGCAGTAGACAACTTTTTGTGCTTTAATATGATTTTCAGCCTCTGATATACTTCCGCACACATGCGAAGACCTTCATGAAAACAACATGCACCTATAGGCATAATCATAAATTCCTGAAGATCCACCGTATTATCCGCATGGCGTCCTCCGTTAAGAATATTCATCATAGGTACAGGCATGCGTTTTACATGAACTCCTCCCAGATACTGGTAAAGAGGCATACGAAGTGCTTTTGCCGCTGCTCTCGCCGCAGCAAGGGATACTCCCAGCGTGGCATTGGCACCCAGACTGCTTTTGTTGTCAGTACCATCTTCTTCCTGTAATATCCTGTCAATGTATGCCTGATTCAGAACATTCTCACCCACTATCCTGTCTGCCAGTCTGGTATTTACATTTTTAACCGCCTGCCATACTCCCAGACCGCCAAACCTCTCCTGCCCATCTCTTAACTCTACCGCCTCATATTTTCCGGTAGAAGCGCCGGAAGGCACAATCGCCCTTCCTGTATATCCGTCAATTCCCATAATTCCCTCACCGACAGTCACTTCCACCTCGACGGTAGGGTTTCCTCTGGAATCCAAAACTTCTCGTGCGTATACTCGTCGAATCGGTAAATAACGATACATGATAACCCTCCTGTATTTAACTTCCATTCGTAGTATCTCCATATATCGAAATCGTATACCTTTTGGTTCTTGTCAAAAAGTATAAAAAAGAGAAGCCCTACAAAATTAAGACTTCTCTTTTGCAAATACCTTTATAATAATTATTTCTTAATCAGCAAGGATTTTCCTGTCATCTCTGCAGGCTGTTCCATTCCCATAAGCTCAATCAGAGTAGGAATGATATCGGCAAGGCATCCGCCTTCTCGCAGAGTGTAGGACGGATCTGCATTAACCAGAATAAACGGAACCGGATTTGTGGTATGAGCGGTAAATGGTTCACCTGTCTCATAATCAATCAGCTGTTCTGCATTTCCATGATCTGCACAGATAAACATCTGTCCATCTACTTCCTTGAGAGCTTCTACTGCTTTTCCTACACATTCATCAACTGCTTCCACAGCTTTGATTGCCGCTGCTTCTACGCCAGTATGACCAACCATATCCGGGTTTGCAAAGTTAATAATGATCACATCGTATTTATCGGATTTGATTGCTTCCACAAGTTTGTCACACACTTCATAAGCACTCATTTCCGGCTTCAGATCATAAGTAGCAACTTTCGGAGATTTCACAAGGATTCTTTCCTCGCCTTTATTTGGTTCTTCAACACCGCCATTGAAGAAGAAAGTTACATGTGCATACTTCTCTGTCTCAGCAATACGTGCCTGTGTCATGTTGTGAGCAGCCAAATATTCGCCAAATGTATTCTTAATTTCCTGTTTGTGGAAAGCTACCAGTTTATTCTGAATCGTCTCATCATAATCAGTAAAGCATACATATGTCAGATCCAATTTCTTTTCTCTCTCAAAGCCTTTGAAATCATCATCACAAAATGCTCTGGTAATCTCTCTTGCACGGTCCGGACGGAAATTGAAAAATACAACGGAATCTTTATCCTGAACAACAGTTACCGGTTTTCCGTCTTTCTCAACCACGGTAGGAAGAACGAACTCATCGGTCTTATCAGCATCATAAGAAGCTTGTACTGCTTCTGCTGCATCTGTTCCTCTTACTCCTTCTCCTTTTGTGAGAGCATCGTAAGCCATCTTTACACGATCCCAACGGTTATCCCTGTCCATCGCATAATAACGTCCAGATACTACACCTATCTCTCCTACACCGATTTCTTTCATCTTTTCCTGAAGAGCCTCGATATATCCTTTACCGGATGCCGGAGGAGTATCACGACCATCCAGGAAGCAATGTACATATACTTTTTCAATACCTGCTCTTTTTGCAAGCTCCAACAGCCCATACAAATGTGTATTATGACTGTGAACACCACCATCTGACAAAAGTCCCATAAAATGCAGGGAAGAGTTATTTTCTTTTGCATTATTTACAGCCGCAAGAAGCGCTTCATTCTTAAAGAAATCTCCATCCTGAATCTCTTTTGTAATTCTGGTCAATTCCTGATATACAATACGACCTGCGCCCATATTCAGATGTCCGACCTCAGAATTACCCATCTGGCCTTCCGGAAGTCCTACTGCCATCCCGCTGGCATTTCCTTTTACAAATGGGCACTGTGATTTGAGCTGATCCATAACCGGAGTTTTAGCCTCACATACCGCATTCGCCTCGCATGTGTCATTTAATCCATATCCATCTAAAATCATTAAAACGGTTGGTTTTTTACTCATGATTTCCTCCTCTTAATTCAAATACGTCCGTCACCTTACGACCGGACATGCGCTTTCTTTCGTATCAATTCGCACTAAACATATTTTAACAGAAACACAGATTTTTTCAAGGGGATAGAAAGGATAATTTAAACAGCTCCGAAGAAAATCTTCGGAGCTGTTTAAATTATCCTTGTCTCATTACATATATTTTCTCATTGCAGCTTCTACTACATGTCCAACCAGTACAGATGTTGTAACACTTCCAACACCACCAGGTACAGGTGTAATTGCATCTACGATCGGCTCAGCTTTTGCATAGTCTACATCTCCGCAAAGTTTGCCTTCCGCATTAACGTTAATACCAACATCGATTACGGTCTGTCCTTCTCTCAGATAGGTATCATCCACAACACCTGCACGGCCTGCTGCTACAATAACAATATCTGCCTCTCTAACTACAGACGGCATATCAACTGTTCTTGTGTGGCAGATCGTTACGGTTGCATTTTTCTTAACCAGCATCATAGCTGCAGGTTTTCCAACTACCAGGCTGCGGCCAACTACTACCGCTTTTTTACCTGTGCAGTCGATTCCGTAATAATCCAAAATCTCCATACATGCCTGTGGTGTACATGGAGGGAATCCAACCGGTTTTCCGGTAAATACACCGGACATAGATCCGTCTGTCATACAGTCAACATCTTTTGCCGGATCCAGCGCATTTTCAATCACGGACTGATTCAGATGTTTCGGCAGCGGACGGAACAAAAGAACGCCATGAATACTGTCATCTTTGTTTACTTTATCGATAGTTGCCAGCAGTTCTTCCTGAGAAACATCCTCCGGCAGAAGGAATTTTACGCATTCAACACCCAGTGTTTCACAACGTTTTGTAGCTCCTCTTTCATAAGAAATATCACTTCCGTTTTCACCTACACGAATGATTCCCAGTGTAGGATTGATTCCTTTTTCTTTCAGCGCAGCCACATTGCCTTTAATTCTTTCGTTCAGTGCTGCTGTAACTTCTTTTCCCAATAACTGTTTTGCCATGATTCTGGTTCCTCCTTATTTCAGTCTGCCTAATACGCTGTCAAATACTTCATCTGCAATTTTTGTATATTTTTCCAGCATAGCGTCACATTTTGCATTCAATTCCTCTGCATATTCTCTGTTCTGCATGGATTTTGTATTGATATAAACATTCAGGCTGGCACCTTTCAGTGCTGCTTTACAGAATGCTACACCAACTCCGGCATCACTGATTGCCAGTGCGGAACCTTTTGCAGCAAATTCTACAATAATATCGATTGCTTCACAGCATTTTTCCATAATTTCCATCGGTACGGAGCAGGCATCTTTCAAAACAATCTCCATTACTCGTGCTTTTTCAGCTTTTTCCTCCTCTGTTGCTCTCGGCATACCATATGCTTTGGAAAGTGGTTCAAAAACCTCTGCATCTCTCTCAATCAGATGAAGCAGTTCCTTCTGAAGCTCATCCGCTTTTTTCTTGAGCTCCCACATCTCCTCTTCTACGTCAGCATATTTTTTCTTGCCTACAGTCAGGCTTCCTACCATATTGCCCAGTGCGGTTCCGATTGCGCCTACTAAAGCAGATGCTCCGCCGCCGCCCGGTACCGGTGCTTTTGAAGCAAGCACTTCCACAAATTCATTGCATGGTACAGTTGAAAATCCCATTGTTCCATTCTCCTTTTCGGTTATTATCATGAATGCAGACAAACACTCTGCATACGGAATGTTTGTCTGCGATTCGTCATTGAATGTAGTTTATTAGAACAGACCAGTGATCTTTCCGGTCTCGTCTACATCGATCTTCTCAGCAGCCGGTACTTTCGGCAGTCCAGGCATGGTCATGATCTCTCCTGTCAGAGCTACGATAAAGCCTGCACCTGCGGAAATCTTCAGGTTACGTACGGTTACTTCAAAGTCTGTCGGTGCACCCAGTTTGGTCTGGTCATCGGTCAGGCTGTACTGTGTCTTAGCTACACAGATCGGGCAGTTGCCATATCCCATGTCTTCCAGCTGTTTTGCCTGTTTCTGTGCATTGGCTGTAAGAACTGCTCTCTTTCCTCCGTAGATCTTCTGAACGATCTGGTTCAGTTTGTCT
>SFGF01000043.1 GCA_004556655.1 Lachnospiraceae bacterium
TATCTGCTTTAGAACATTCCTCCTATGAACTGTTTTATCACCATATTTGTGAACTTATTTGCCCCGAGCTATCTGTTTATGTCGGAAACATAATAAAATTACCGAAGCTGCGTGATGAGGTCCACAGAATAGATACGTTTATTAATAATAATGTAAACAAAAAACCTAGTCTATATTTTACTGAGTGTGAAAAAATCCATGAAAACTCCTTAAATATTGCTGACAATATAGCACATTGGAGCCGTCTACTAAATTCAGAACAATTTGGCAACCTACAGGAAAGTATCTTATCCTATATAGACTTTATCTCATCCATTAACAAAACAAACCTGAAAACACTATGTGATCTGCATCAGCAGTTGACACAGATATTCTTCATTTATGCCTACCAGCACAATATTGACGTAACAAACCTTTTCACACAAGAATATACTTACAATGACTACATGGACGGATTTAAAAATACGCAGGCTCTGCGCAAATCTGTTTCCTTTATTATTCCAGCCATCCAGACATTTTCTGACTCTGTAACTCAAAAGGATGCCGTTCAGCTGGCAAAAGAATATATTGCGAATAACATTTCTCAAAATCTTTCTGTGAAAGATGTATCAGATTATGTACACTTAAGTCCTGAATATTTTACAAAATTATTCAAAAAAGAAGTCGGACAAAATATTAAAAATTACATATTACAGGTAAAAGTGGATGTTGCAAAAGATTTGCTGGGTAATCCCAACATCCCAATAAGCATAGTTGCATTGGATCTGGGCTACAGTAACTTTTCACATTTTACTCAGATGTTTAAAAAATTTGAAGGTATCACCCCTACAGATTACCGTAAAAATCTATTAGGTGATAGAAACGATTTACCACAATGAAAAAATTTCTCAAAAGCTGTCATATAAAGATAATCATCAGTCTTTATATGACAGTTCTTTTTTATCCTGAAATTCTCTTAATCCATTTTTCGCTTTTTAACCTCCAGACACACCAAAAACACTTTATAATCTCATCAATTTTCAGGAAAAAATATGTCCAAAAAGATGACCAGTGCAGTACTACACCTGTAATATATCCAAGTGGAATGCTTGCAAGCCACAAGAACATAACATCCGCCATCATAAGGAACTTGGTGTCTCCTCCTCCCCTCAGTACGCCTTTTGTCATCATACTATTTATACCGCGAAACAGCATAATCACTCCTATGGAATACATTAACTGTTTTGCAATTGCCGCTGTCTCCGGTGTAATATTGTAACAGCGAATTACCGGATCGGAGATTAAAATAATTATCACACTTGATATTACTCCCATAATCAATCCCATATACAAGAATCGATTTGCTTCTTTTTTTGCTCTCTCAATTTTTCCTTCTCCCAGCGTATTCCCAATGACAATACTGCTTGATTGTGCAGCTCCCTGAATAAATACTGTACTCAGCTGCTGCGTCACAAGAGTAATAGAATTAGCCGATACAAACTGACTTCCGATTCTTCCCATTACCATAGATACAGCACTATTTCCAAATCCATACAAGGTATCACTGATTACCACCGGAATACTGATCCTGATATATTCGTTCATCAGATTTTCACACTTCATAAACAAATCACGAATTCGAAATTCTATGATTTTATCAAAAAATATAAGATGTACGCAAATAAACAGGAATTCAAAAATACGTGCAATCAATGTTCCAAGTGCAGCTCCCGCAACACCTAATTCCGGTGCTCCAAATTTTCCAAAAATAAACATATAATTACAGAAAATATTCAGGAAAAATGCTCCAATTGAACTGAACAAAGGCCATCGGGCATTCCCTACACTTCGATATACATTTGCATACGCAAGAGATAGTCCCATAAGCAGACAGCCCACTGATAATACCCGTAAATAACGAATTCCTTCATTGATAACTGCCGGCTCAGAAATAAATATTTTCATAATCATTTCAGGAAAACACCAGGTAACAAACGTAAATAATACACCCAAAAACAAACATATTCTGGTGGTTATTGCAATTGTTTGTTTCAATGCTTTTCTGTTTTGCATCCCCCAGAATCTGGAGCTCATAATAGAAGCTCCCTGTCCAAGTCCCATACAACAGAATTGATAGATATTTATAAATTGATTGGCAAGCGCAACTGCTGAAAGTGCATTTTCGCCAAGAGAACCTACCATTATGTTGTCTGCCATATTAACTCCTATGGTAATCATATTCTGCAGCATAATCGGGATTGCAAGTTTTGCTGTCTTTAAATAAAACTGCTGATTCTTCACAATATATTACTCCTAACTAATCACTTTATCTGTCTCCTATATTTCCGCTGTTAAGCCCCTCCATTGTACTTTCTGTGGGAAGCCATTGGATTGCCCTTTCAATATATGTATCCCAAAAATCCCATTCATGTGCTCCAAGTCCGGTCTCATAAGTAACATCTATCTCGTTTTCTTTTAAAAATTTCATGAATTCCTCATTCTTTGGAAGCAATCCATCTTCTCTTCCACATGCCAGATAAAACTTAGGAAATTCAATCTTTTGTTTTTTTAATTTTTGTACAAGATATTTGGGATTCATATCACTTTTCTGAAGTTCTTTTAAATCACCAAAACAGCGCTCCGCAAATGCTTTTGTCTCATAAAACATCACTTTATCATCTTCATTTCTTTCTGCAAGATCTTCTGTAATTAAGGCAGATGATAACCCGATAATATAACCAAATGTTTCATGGTATTTTAATCCATTGCGAATCGCACCGTATCCTCCCATAGAAAGTCCTCCAATAAAGGTGTCTTCTCTCTTATGGGATAATGGAAAAATTTTTCTTGTAAGCTCTACAAGTTCTTTTCCTACAAATTCACCATAGTTGTCATTTCCACCTGGCATATCTACATAAAAAGAATTCTCACCCGACGGCATAACCACAACCAGATCATTCATTTCCGCAAATCTTTGTATCCTGGTTCCATTTATCCAATCCACATAACTGCCCAAAACCCCATGTAAAAGGTATAATGTTTTATATGGTTTATTTTCTCTCACTGACATCCCCGGTAAAGCTGGCTTGTCTGCCGGTATAATGACATTCACAGGCACAGTTCTCATAAGTGATGTTGAGATTAAATTCATATGTATAAAAGCCATTTCTTTTCCTCCCGAAAATATTTTAGTATTTTGATAGTCCCTGCTTATTCTTTTTTAAACAAATACGGAAGATAGTTATATAAATACTCATATACGGCTTCGTATGCATGTACTGCACCCTCTGCCAAAATAAAATGCAAATTGCCTTTGGCAAAGTCTTCATCAAACTGAAATACATTTTGTCTTTTTTTCATTTCTTCAATTTGCGGTGTCAATGCTTTATTTGCCGGATCTTCAGTTCCAGTTCCTGCATAAATAAAATACTGATTTGGACTGTAACCTGACTCTATAACTGATCTTTCCAACAAATCAACGGTCTCTTTGGTATTGGTTCCGCCTCCCATACACTCTACTGCCCAACAATCTCCGCTAAGAGGTACATAAGTGGAAAAGTAATCCATATGCTGTATAAAAGCAAACCACGTGGTACAGCTTCCCATAGAAAATCCCCCAAATCCTCTATGCATTCTTGAAGATATCAATTTTTCTTTTGTTACATCTTCTGCATATGTATGATATTTTTTCTCCACCGCCGGCAACAATTCCTCTACTAATTCTTTTTGGAAAAACATAACATTATTCCGTTCCAAAGCTGCATCCGGATTACCAACCCTTCCGATTTTTTCTTTGTAATAAGTCGGAAAAACAACTATAAGTGGCTCTACTTCTTTTACGCTAATGACATAATCCAACATGTTTTTTATTTTACAACAATCAATCCAGCAATCTGGATTACCACCGCCTCCATGCATTAAATAAAGTATATTATATCGTCTCTCACGATCTTCCCCATCATAACCATATGGCAAATATACATTTGCATATTTATCACGTATTTCCCCTGCAAAGTTTGTTGTAGTATACATTATTCTTTCTATCGTCCCTCTGAAATTTACATCCCTATATTGGTAATTTTTCATTTCTCACACTGTCCCCTTTTTCTTTTCTTCTATTATAGTGTATGGATTTATTGAATTTCTGTCAGAAAATCGGCTATTATTGTCATTTTTCTGATTATAATAAAATCTAAAGATTTTGTTACACAAAAAAAGAACCGAAGATCTACTCCCCGATTCCCATCAGTTTCTCCTTTTCCCCTCTTTTCATCTGTTTGATCTCCCATTCTCTTCGCATGGCTTCTTCTTTTGTCTGAAAGCTTTCATAATATACCAGCGTTACCGGACGTCTGGTCTTGGTGTATTTGGCACCTTTCCCTTCATTATGAGTTTTTATGCGCTTTTCAATATCATTGGTCCATCCGGTATAGTATGTGCCGTCACTGCAGCGCACAATATATGTGTAATTCATGATAATCCTCTTTTGTTTTTCACTTATTATTTTTTATCATACCAGTTTACTGTTTTATATGTAAAGCCCCTGCTGCTCAAAAAGCAGCAGAAAGCCTTCTATGTCAAGCAATCGACACCACAGTACTTCACCCGCTCCGAACGCCTGATGCCTCCGGAAGAAAATTTGATGTCATGAGTCAGAAGATTATAGAACAACCTTTCCAGTCCCGACAGTATCTGATATATTTTCGATTGCGGATTTTATCTATATTTTATCATATGCAGAAAAAGTATTTTTGCTCCGGTCTGACTGTTTTTTATTCGGTCACTGTCTCGATATAGATCATGGGATCAATAATCTCGCCATCTTTTCTCATGGCAAAATAAAGGTTTGCTCCTTCTTTTACATAATATTTTGTAGGCTCGTTCACATAACCGATGATCGTTCCGGCTGACACCATCTGTCCTTCACTGACGGTGAGATCTTTTAGCTGTCCATATATTGCCTGATACCCATTTCCCAGATCCATCGTGAGTGTAGTTCCTGTCTCTTCATTTTCAATCACAGAAAGAACCTGACCGTTTGCTGCTGCCTGAACCGGTTCATCAACCGCAGAGCCAAGAATCAAGGCCGAATTACATTTGTACTGATCAAGTGTCTGAAAATAAGTAGTTGTGTCCATGCTATAATCGATCAAAACTTCACCGCTTACCGGCCACAACATTGTACTGTCTTCACTGAAGTTCAGTTCCGGCTGTGCCAGAGCCGCTGTATCTGCTGTTTCCTCTCCTGCTGTCTCAGCAGCTGCCGCACTTTCTTCGGTCTGCTCCTCAGAAGATGTTTCTGGTTCCCCCGTAGCTTCAGGTGCTGCAGTTACTGCTGCATTCTGGTCGGAAGATGCATCTTCTCCCAGATTCTGTGTGTTTTCTGCCTGCGCATCATTTGCAGTCACATCTGCAGTCTCCGGAATCTCCTCTTCTGACTGCTGTTCTTCCGTCAACTGCTGCTCCTCTTCCTGCTGTTTCGCCTGCTCTTCTCCGCCATTATCTGAACGGTACATGGTAATCCCTGCCGCCACAACGGCCAACAGCAATGCGCCGGAAAACGCAATCTTTAATGTTTTGTCTTTTTTCATCATACCTTTCACCTCTAACAATCTCTAATCGTTCACATTCATAGGATTGCCAGAAATATAGAAACTATACCATAATTTTTCATATCATCTATATGGATTGGTGCTTCAGAGAGATAAAGGTATCTTTTTCAATATCACATCCGGAAAGTATGTAAATAAAATCTGTTCATATGTTTTTCCCTCTTTTGCCAGTTCATTGCCCCCATACTGGGACAGTCCCAGTCCATGACCCAGCCCTTTGCACAAAAAGCGGATTTTCCCATCCAGATTCTGCACGGTAAAATTGCTGGACGAAAGTTCCAGATTGTTTCTGAATTCTTCTCCCGGAACTGTAAGATTTCCCACCCTGATTTCCAGAACATATTCCTGACTGTCTCTTTTTTCCACAACTATCTGCTCTGTCAGCGGCTGATCTGACAGTTCAATATCCGGATAAATTTCCAAAAGTCGGTCTTTCAATGCTTCTTCTGTAAAATAATGTCCATGCAGATAATCCTCCGATTGAATATCCTGACTGCTGTCCACGCTCTTTAAAAATGACATTTTTGTATCCTGAAGTACCTCACTGCCTTCTCTGGTCTGCCCGGCACTTACTCTGTGGAATACACCGGAACAGATTTCTCCCTGATAACTGATCACCTGACCTTTTGTGGCATTTACTGCTTTTTCCATCTTTTTATAAGCCATCTGATACTGCTCTTTTTGTGAATTGTTTTTATAGTTTTCCAGATTTTCTTTCAGTTCAGTCTGATCCAGTTCTTTATTCTCAAGACGCAGATACAGGCTGCTCCGAATCAGAACAGCCTGTGCTTTCAGCATCTCTTCCTCATAATCCCAGGGTATTTCCCGGCAAAGCATCATAGGAAGATATACTTCCATATCCTTCTGTTTATTTATCTCGATTGCGTCTTTTCCTGAAATCAGAGCCGTAAACCCCAGTGGAAGCAACAGCATCCCTAAAATAGCAAGCATGATATTTCCAGTCTGATGCTTCATGAATCCTCCTGATTGATAGATATCATTACACATTCTATGAAATTTCATAAAATTTCATGTATTTCCACCAGAATTTTTTTCTCCTGCTCATTCCCTGTACAAGAAATACTGCTATTTTCCGATAAAAAGCGTAACTTTCCTGTCTCTGTTCTTCTGTCATTCTCTCCCGACCATACGCGGCCTGCTGTGTCAGACGGATAAATTGCACATATTCTCCGCTCTCTATACCTTCCAGCTTTTCTTCCATTCTACGGGCATATTCCACGTCATCCAAACACTCATCCAGTCCAATCTGGGCGACTCCCGCATCTTTCAGCATCTGTGACAATCCATAAGAAATCTCGCAGATTCCTTTATTTTGATTTTTCTGAAAAAATTCAGATCTGCGTCTTTTCAATATCCTCTTCCTGTTTGCCAGTATCAGCCCCCATACTGCCGTCAACAGCAGCGCAATCGCAACAAGTGATAATAGAATATTCTGTTTCTCCTGCTCCGGGCTGACTTTTTCCCCATCTTCTGATTCCTGCAGATCGGACATCAAAGTATCCTGCTGTTCCGATTCATCCGGCGTTTCCGGTGCAGGTGTCACAGGATTTGCTTCCGGTGTGGGCAATGTTTCTGCTGGAGTCGGCTGAGGAATCGTATCTTCCATACCATCTCCATTTGCATCACCATTTACACCGGTACCATAACCCGGAGTCACCTCCAATGGAATCCATCCCTTACCGTTTCGGTAAATTTCCACCCAGGCGTGTGCCTGCGTATCCGGTATCTCTGCCGTATATCCATCTCCGTTTTCTTCAAATTCTTCCGGCGATACCACATATCCGGTTACATATCTTGCCGGCACTCCCAACAGACGAAACATCAAAACAGCAGTGGTAGCATAATGAATACAGTATCCTTTTTGTTGTTCGAAGAAAAAATATTCTGCAAAATCTTCTCCCTCCGGCACAGGATCAAGATCCATACTATAGCTTTTTCCCTCCTGCACCACAGGCACTACAAAATCTATTACTTCCTGTACACTGGACAACTCCTGCTGCCCGCAGTATTCTTTCAGCCTTTCCAATCCATTCACCGGAACTTTCAAGTATTGGCTGGCTACATAATTTCGATATTGTTCTTCCAGCTCCGATTCCGGCTGCCCTGCCGCTCCTTCTCCGATCCATTGCTTCCAGTTTACATAACCTGTATATGTATTTTCCTTTTCCGCACTGGAATAGTAACTGTCACCATACACATTGGCATCATCCGGGGTCGCAAAGCCATACGGTACATATCCGTACTCTCCGCCCGGATCCAGTCGTTCCACTGTGATGGTTTTTTCCGGCTGCTCAGACTGGGTTTTTATATATCGATACAAAATATTCTGGATCTGATACGCCGCATCTTCCTGAGGAAACACTTTTTCAAATTCTTTCTCATCAATTCCATGCCAATAAGTCCCCTCGTAAGTGTCCCCTACAAATCCTCTCAGATACAGATTGTACTCCGGTTTTTCATCCAGTGTAACCTTAAGATCCGTTTTCTGATCCTGATCTACAGGATAATTGTTGAGACTTCCGTCTGCCGTGGGTGTATGATTACCAAATAGACCGTTCTGACTGTTCACTGCAGAAGCAAGCTTATTTGTTCCCTGCTGTATCATATCGTACAGTTTTGTGTTCATCTCTTCTGCATGACGATACAGAATCGGACCGACCACCAGTCCACAGAACAACGTCAAACTCAGAACGATTCCCATCGCCCACAGACCGGTTTTATACAGAGCATTCTGATTGCGATTTTCTTTTCGATATCCCATGGCAAACAGGCTCAAAATACTGCCTGCCATCAGATATGCTCCCATTTTCTGAAATCTGCATCCACATAAAAGTTCTAAAGAAAACAGGAGCACCATCACCAGGGTCATCATGGCAATGCGACCTCTTTTCACTACAAGATTTCCCAAAATAGCAATCAGAAGAGAAAATACCAGAAATACGAACCATTCTCCTTTTTCATTTTCCAGTTCCAGTTTTCTCAGTGCCAGACTGATTCCATAATATCCATTTAATTTTTCACGGATTCCATTTTCCACTGCCAGATATCCGCCAAATACCTGTTTCCAGCGAAAACATCCCAATCCAAAGATCAGTATATTCCAGCCATAATAACAGAACTTCCAACGACCGCCCCATACTTCTTCGATTCCCAGAATCAGACAGTCTGCACCTATACCGATCATCACATACAGTATGTTCAGTTCAAAACCGAAAGCTTCTGCAGCCATCAAAAGAGCTCCTGCCATACACATAAAAAAGCAGAGGCACCGTAGAATCATTAATCCATTTCTTTTATATAATAATTTCATTTTCCAGTATATCCCTGGCATGTCCGGATAACTCTGCTTCCAGTTCCCCATCTTTCCACAGCTCTTTTTTCAGATTCAAAAGAATCTGTGTATGCCAGGTTTCCCCTCTGTATTTATCCCGATACAGTTCTTCCATCTCAACATCATCCTGATACGGACCCGACGAAAAAATTCTCTCTGTCACCAGATAACGATCATCTGTTTCTTTCACTGCTATCCTTTCCAGATCCTGACGTTTCCGGTCAAACCAAACAACGTAATGCTCACATCCCGCTTCCAGAAGTCCCTGAGAAACGGCCAGTCCGGACTCAATAAATTCATCCAGATACCCATAATTTTCTCCGGATTGATACCTCATATCCAAAAATAATACTACCGGTGTCCCCGTGGGAAGACTGTATTCTTTCACCATCAGGTCATCGGTACGGGCGCTCAGCTTCCAGTGAATACTCTGCATCCGGTCTCCACTTCTGTACTCTCTGACCTGAAAAATCTCTGAAGGGTCATCTCCCGGTTTATTTTTATCATATTCTTCACTCTCCGCAAGAAAATCCTTCATGTTTTCCTGAAGGGTTACACCAGCCGTATAGTATTCCGGCAGTACCGCAAGCACTTCTTTCCCTGATACGGCAATTTTTTTCGAAAACAGCCGGAAAATATCGTACACCTGTACTTCCTGAATTTCCAGAAGCGTGGGACCACAGTGTTCACCGGAAATAGAGGTTCTCAGTCTGGTCCGGGATTTTCCGTCTGCCATTCCTCTTAAAACAATCTGTTCTTCCTGGGGATAAAACAGATTTCTCACTTTCATCTTTACCTGAATCTGTGGAAAGGGGATTCTGCTTTTGGTCTGGATTTCAATTCCCCCGTTTACCGACTGATTTTTTTCCGTTACACCTATGGGAAGATATATTTTTGCCTGTACTTTCCTTGCCGCTTTCCATAAAAGCAATGCCGAAACAACCGGAAGAAATATTTCCAATGCCGCCAGACCCAGCAGGGTACCGCTGTAATATAAAATTCCCAGATACACCGTAACCGTCCAGATCAGAAAATATATTATTTTACTTTTCATACTTACTGTTTCCTCACAACAGAAGGCTTCTGCGTACCATCCAGAATGTCTTTCAATACATTTTCTGCTGTCACATGATTAACTCTGGCTTTCGCATTCATCCGGATTCTGTGAGTCTCCACATCCAGAAATACATCCTCCACATCTTCGGGAAGCACATATTTTCTTCCTCTGAGAAATGCCAGTGCCTGTACCATCTTTGCAAGAGCAATGGTTCCTCTGGGGCTGACGCCAAGCTCGATCAGCGAATGATTTCTGGTGGCTGTCACCAATTTCCCGATATAACGGTAAACCGCATCATGAATAAAAATATCGCCTGTCTGTGCCTGCATTCTCAAAAGATCCTGTCCACTCATGACCGGTTCTACCAGATCCAGCGGATTGGTATTGATTTTGCCTTTTACGATTTCCAGTTCATATTCCATATCCGGATATCCCATACTCATACAGATCATAAAACGATCCAACTGGGATTCCGGCAGCATGGAGGTTCCCGCACTTCCTACCGGATTCTGCGTAGCAATCACCACAAACGGTTTGGGAAGCTCTCGGGTCACATGATCCACCGTCACCTTTCCTTCCTCCATTACTTCCAGAAGCGCAGCCTGCGTTTTCGGTGATGTCCGGTTGATCTCATCTGCCAGCAAAATATTGCACATCACTGCTCCCGGCTGATAGACAAACTGACTGGTATCCTTCTGATACAAAGAAAATCCCGTCACATCTGCCGGAAGTACATCCGGAGTAAACTGAATCCTGTTCTGTTTGAGATTCAGTGCTCTGGAAAATGCCAGTGCCATCGTTGTTTTTCCCACTCCCGGAATATCTTCTATTAATATATGACCGCCTGCAAGAATGGCTGTCATCACTTTGACAATACAATCATCTTTTCCTATTACCGCTTTTTTTATCTCCGCTATCGCGCGGATCATCGGATGCTCCCTCTGATTCATATATTCCCTCCTTGTCATCACGCTATGAACAGTGTAGCAGTTTTTAATTATAGGAACAACCGTCAATTTTCTTACAACAATATATTCCAATGACAAAATCTGCCAGCTATGATACTATAATCCTATCATATTTTTGGAGGAACGATATGAATACCTATACATTGTATTACAACAAACCTGCTGACCACTGGATGGATGCTCTTCCTCTGGGAAATGGATCTCTGGGTGCCATGTGTTATTCCGGCATAAAATCTGACAAAATTTCTCTCAACCATGATACCCTCTGGTCAGGACATCCGCGAAAAGTGATAAAAGACGGGGCTTATGATTCTTATGTGGGGGCTCAAAAAATGGCTATGGAAGGTCTGTATACAGAAGCCAATGATGAATTGCAGCAAAATTTTCTTACCTGCTGGTCGCAGGCTTATCTTCCATTTGGAGATCTTGTCCTTACCTTCGATAAGAAAGATGTCGACAATTATGAGCGCAGACTGGACCTGTCAAATGCTGTCCTGACAAGCAGTTATAACAGCAACGGAAAAACGTATAAAAAGACAGCATTTATCTCTTACCCGCATGATGTCCTTGTCTATCGGATTACATCTGAAGAAAAAGAACCTTTCTCTTTTTCTCTGAATATAAGCTGTCCTCTGAAATCTCAGGTTTATATCGATGAAAATATCCTGATCGTAGATGGAGAGTGTCCGGGGGATGCTGATACCCACAGCCCCATATATCCCTGCAACAGCCTGATTTACTCGGATAATCCCAAAGAACGTGGAATTTTGTTCCGGGGTGCTGTAAAAGTGGACTACAACGGAGATCTGATCTCTGATGGGGACAGACTTTCGATTCAAAACGCAACCGATACCATTATTTATTTCACCATCAAGTCCAGCTACAATGGCTTTGACAAATATCCGTTTTTTGAAGGCCGAGAATATAAAAATCGTTGTCTGGAAACACTGGACAAAGCTTTTCATCTCGGTTTCGATGTACTGAAAAAAGAGCATATTGCCGACTATAAGTCCTACTATGACCGCGTTTCTCTCAACTTGGGCGGAAACAGCAATACTCTGATTTCTACAGATGAAAGGCTGCAGAATTTTGGAAAAGATTCATCGGATATCGGTCTGTATACTTTGCTATTTAATTTTGGCAGATATCTTCTGATTTCTTCTTCCAGAAAAGGAACTCTGGCAACAAACCTCCAGGGAATCTGGAATAACAGTACTACCCCGCCCTGGAACTCAAACTACACGACCAATATCAATACGGAGATGAACTACTGGCCGGTTCTGGCATGCAGTATGCCGGAACTTATGGAACCTCTGGTTCACCTGATCAAAGATCTGGCTGTCACAGGACATGAAACAGCAAAAGAGTTCTATCACGCTGAAGGATTTGTTGTGCATCACAATGCCGATATCTGGGGACACTCCGTTCCCATATGCGGCAATCCCAGCTGGGGATTCTGGTCCGGTGCATCCGGTTGGCTCTGTCGCTCCCTTTACGAACTCTATGAATATACACTGGATAAAGAATATCTTGCCGATACTGCTTTCCCTCTGATGAAAGAAGCCGCTGTTTTCTATCTGGATATTCTGATTCAGGATATGGACGGAAGCCTTATGATTTGCCCTGCTACCTCCCCGGAAAATATCTTTGCTGTAGACGGCTCTATGGCTGCCACTGCAAAAAGTACCGCTATGATGAACTCTATCGTTTTGGATCTTTTCACTAACTGCAAAAATTCCTGCGAAACACTAGAGATTTACGATGATTTTTATAAACGAATCTGCGATGCCATTACTAAAATCAAACCACTTTCTATCGGTGAAAATGGAACTATTCTGGAATGGAATGAAGAACTGGAAGAGACAGAAGTACATCACCGTCATGTTTCCCATCTTTATGCCCTGCATCCGGCTGACCTGATCACTGCTGAAAAGCAGAAAGATCTGTTTGATGCCTGCAGAAAAACACTGGAGCGGAGAGGAGATGACGGAACAGGCTGGAGTCTGGCATGGAAAGTTAATTTCTGGGCAAGACTTCGTGACGGAGACCGTGCTTTGCATCTGATAGACAAACAGTTAAATCCTGTTCCTTCTGCTGCCAATGAGGACATGAATTATGTAAACGGCGGCGGAACCTTCCCGAATCTTTTCGACGCTCACCCTCCTTTCCAGATCGACGGAAATTTCGGCGTCACCTCCGGAATCTGTGAAATGTTGCTGCAGTCAGATGAAAACACCATCTATCTTCTCCCGGCTCTTCCCTCCCGCTGGAAAGATGGTTCTGTAAAAGGACTCTGTGCACGGGGAAATGTGAAAGTTGATATTGAATGGAAAGATGGAAAAATCACTGACTATACGATTCACGGAGATGCGGGAGACAGAAAGGTTATTTTATGTAGCTGAATTTGTATGTAATCTGTGTTTAATTTATCAAAAAATCTCCCTCCATGCCCATTATGTTTAATATAATGGTATCTGGAGGGAGATTTCTTTTATATATATGCCCAAATAGCTACTATTCTATTTATGCATGTGCAATATCGGTAAACTCTGATATTTCTCTGCTGATGGTGCACAGATCTTCCACATTCAGATCATGTACGTTCTCATGTCCGGTAATCCGTGCAAAAGTTTTCAGCTCTTCCTTGGTACAGTTCAGGAAGTTTGCTGTTCTCTGAGCTGCCGCTTCTACTTTCAGACGTTTGCGAAGCTCAGGATCCTGTGTTGCACCGCCGATCGGACATTTTCCTGATCCGCAGATCCGATACTGCTGGCATCCTGCTGCGATCAATGCCGCCGAAGCAATTGCCACTGCATCCGCTCCCATAGCCAATGCTTTGGCAAAATCGGAAGATACACGAAGTCCTCCGGTGATCACCAGATCAATATCCGAACCTACTTTGTCCAGATATTTTCTTGCTCTATGAAGAGCATAGATCGTCGGAACACTGGTAGCATCCCGCACCAGTTTCGGACTTGCTCCTGTTGCACCGCCTCTTCCGTCTATGGTAATGAAATCCGGTTCCGCAAATACACAATATTCCAGATCTTTTTCGATTCTTCCCGCAGCAATCTTGATTCCGATTGGTTTGCCGTCTGTAGAATAGCGAAGCTGCTGTACCAGATCTCTCAGTTCCTCTTTTGTTGTTACATCAGGAAATTTGGATGGACTGATTACATCCTGTCCCAGAGGTTTATTTCTGATTTTCGCTATTTCCGGTGTTACTTTTTCTCCCGGAAGATGACCTCCCATACCAGGTTTGGTTCCCTGACCAATCTTAATCTCCACCGCATCTGCTTCCATCAGATTTTCCGGTGTAACACTGTATTTGTTGGGTACATACTCAAATATGTATTTATAAGCGGCAGCCTTTTCCTCCGGAAGAATTCCTCCCTCACCGCTGCACATCGCTGTCTTTGCCATGGCACTTCCTTTTGCCAGAGCCTCTTTCATCTCCTTGGACATGGCTCCGAATGACATATGAGAGATGTACACCGGCATATCAAGCACCATCGGATGCTTTGCATGCTTACCGATGATCGTAGTAGAATCCACCGGATCATCCTCCATCAGCGGCGGCGGATTCAGCTGTGCCCCCAGAATCAGAATCTCATCCCAGGATGGCATCGGCATCTGTGTTCCCATAGCTTCAATAATCGGTTTTCCTGTAAGTGCCATCTCATGAATCTCTGCCATATAACGGCAGTTTTCATCATGGCGCACAAACTCTGCCGGATACGCCAGTGGATTCTCATTTTCTTTTCCTTTGTCTTCCTTAGGTTTTTCCGCTGTTTCCACTTTCTGGAACTTGCTGGGAGACTGACCGCATACCGGGCACTCTACCAGATCTTCGAAACATTTGTTTTCTGTTTCCTCAAAAACATACCCACATACACTACATTTGTATTTTGCCATATTGTTCCTCCTCCTTTTTTACTTAAGTGCCTTTTTTTGTACTTTTATTTTGCCATGCGATAGATATTTTCTATATCCTGCCTGTTCAGTACTTTAAACTGACCAATGGTACGTTTATCCATAAAACTACATTTGTAAGCCAGTTCCTGAATCTGTTCCTCTGTCAGATCCACACCCAGTTCATGGATGGATATCGGCATATCAATTGCATGGTAAAATTCCTCCATTCGTTTGATTCCCTCCAGAGCAGTTTTTTCCGGATGGGAATCATCATTGGCCACACCCATCACATTCACTGCGAATTGAGCGAACCGTTCCGGTTTTTCTTTATACACATATCTTGCCCAACTTCCCCATACAGCTGCAAGACCTGCACCGTGAGCCACATCAAACATTCCGCCCAGTTCATGTTCCAACTGGTGGCTGGCCCAGTCCCCTACCGTGCCACAGCCTGTCAAACCATTATGGGACAGACTTCCGGCCCACATTACCTGCGCTCTGGCATCATAATTTTCCGGATTCTCCTTAAGTATACGGGCACTCTGCATCACTGTGCGTATCAGAGCTTCACCGATTCCATCTGTCAGGGCGGTATCCGTTTCTTTTGTAAAATAGCGCTCCATGGTATGCATCATAATGTCCACACATCCGCTGGCTGTCTGATAAGCCGGCAATGTATACGTCAGTTCCGGATTCATCACTGCGAACCGGCATCGGCATATATCATCATTGTATCCTCTTTTCAACCATCCATCTTCGTTGGTGATAACAGAAGAATTACTCATCTCACTTCCTGCAGCCGCTATTGTCAGTACCGCGCCAATCGGCAAACATGCTTTGGGAACTCTGGTTTTTGCATAAAAATCCCAGACTTCTCCTTCATTGGCCACCCCATAGCCTATCGCCTTTCCGGAATCTATGACACTTCCTCCGCCGACTGCCAAGATAAAATCCACACCTTCTTTTTTACAAAGAGCAATGCCTTCATGCACTTTTCCCAGATGCGGATTGGGAACTACTCCGCCCAGGGTCACAAAATCAATTCCTGCTTTCTCCAGAGATTTGCAGATACGATCCAGCAATCCACTTCTTTTTGCACTGTTCCCTCCATAATGAACCAGAACTTTTTTACACCCCTGCGCTTTTACCAGTTCTCCCGTCTTTTCCTCTGCATTCTTTCCAAATATCACTTTTGTCGGAGTATAATATTCAAAATTTACCATGGGTATCCCTTCTTTCTGAAACTTCTTATTTCACTCCCGTAACCTTCATCTGAAGCTGACAGTTTCCAAAATCGGCTCTTTCTTCCGTTTCTGCAAGAAGCTCCTGATTGCTGTTTGTTGACACACAGTACAATCCGATTCCCTGCCCGTCTTTTGCCTCACTTGTAAGCTCCAGCACATAGGTTTTTCCTTCCTGTACCTCTACAGATCCATCCACAAAAGAGTATAAAGCAGAATTATTTTTAAATTCGTCTGTTTCCTTTATTCCTTCATATACGATTTTACCTGTATCTGCTTCTTTTATTTTTACAAAAATCTGATCCGAAATACTCTGCTCTCCATTCCATACACGGATCTTTATCTTTGACAATTCCTTACCGTCGGCTATGATCTCCTGACTTACTGTTGAATTCTCATCTATTTCTATAATATTATTTTGTTCAAGATTTCTCAAGCTGGTATCTGAAAAAACAATCTGTCCCTGGAACATGGCAGCGGCACAGATTCCCAACGGCACTACATACGCCAGCACCCCAAAAAGAAAGGCGGAGCGAATCTGCCAGATCAAACCGCTCGATATGATCGTTCCTTTTCGATTGTGATACCGGGGATGACCAAAAACCACATAAGCAAGAAGAACCACCCACATGGCTGTACAGAGAAGTTTTTCATCATGGAACATGTATACATCCCACATCCGCACGGCAAATTCCTGGCTGGGAAGAATGTATTTGAAAATACCGCAGTTTAATACATTTTCACCCACCATGGTCTGGCTGCTGAAAATATACAATGCCAGGACGAATATGTTGGTTATCATCACCATCATATTTCCATTTTCATTCATCATAATATTCAGCACCAAAAACGGAACCATAATCAAAAGCCACTGCGGGTTCCATGATGCCATTCCAAATATGGCAAAACTCATGGATACGGAGAAAAACATTGCCCATGAAAATAAATCTTCTCCGTCTCTGGTTCGGCGCTGATACGCCCATAACAAAATAAAAGCTGCTGCCGCCGCTACCAGATTGATTCCATCAAAAAATCCAATGGAAAATGCTTTCTGGACAAATTTTAAAGCACCAAATCCAAGAACATTTCTACGGAAATAAACAGAACCGATATTAGGCAGTACTTCCACAAGAACAGGCAGCACCATAACGACTGTATACTTGATCCAATTACGGATTTTCTTTTCTTTCAGTACCAGAAGTACCAGATAATACAAAACTGCCTGATACTTAAACGTCGTCGCAAATCCAAACAGGAATGCAAATTTCCACATATCGTCCTTCAGATAAAAATACAACCCCAGCACCATAAAAAACACGGTGAAAATATCGTACTGACTGAAGATAAACTGGCTGAACACCGCAACCGGAAATACCAGAAAAGCAAATTTACATAGTCTGGATTTTTTCTCCCCAAATCCGACTTCTATGCCAATCTTATACAGAAAATGCCCTGTTGCGTAATACAAAAGAACCGGCAGCAGTTTGTACCACATAATGTTTACAAAGCTGTTGGTCAGGATTGCCTCCGGTACATGCCCCGTCAGATACAGAGGCAGATTCCAGACCGCATAAGCGATAAAAGTACTGGGCAGATAATTGGCGTAATACCCGCCGGACTGTTCATAGCTGGCCTTGTAAAAATCCGTAAAATGCCCATACAAAAGGAAAGATCTGTTTCCTGTCAGACGAATATCACCTTGCACACAGGAAACAAATAAAATGAGAAGAATCACACTGGATAGAATCCAATCCAGTTTACATAAGTTCTCATTTTCCCAAAGCTTCATACTGCTCCAGTTACTCTTCCATTTTACTGTTGGTAATTTTCTCTGTTCCACACGATTTTTTTTCATCTGATGCTGTCTCCTCATCTTCCTCAAAATTAATTCTCTCTTCTTCCACAACCAATGGTCGATCCAGGACTCTGGTATTGATACTCAAAACATACTCTCCCAAAAAACCGATAAAGAATAACTGCATGGCTCCCAGGAAAAAGACTCCGATCAACATCGGCGCAACTCCTGCGTAAAACCGATCCCAGTACATCAGTTTTAAGACAAAGTATACAATACCGGCGATCAGACTGACTCCACCCACAATAAATCCCATGAATGTTGCCATACGAAGTACCACTTTAGAATACGATGTAATTCCGATCATGGCATAATCATACAGACTGTAAAAATTATTTTTACTCTTTCCGGCTTTTCTCTTCTGCTGCTCATAAGGAATGGATTTATAGTCATATCCCAACTCTGCAATAATTCCTCTCAGATATGGCATAGGGTCATGCAGCTTTCTTACCACATCTACAAAAGCTTTATCATACAGCCCAAATCCGGTAAAATGCTCTATGTGATCAATATCTGTTATCTTTCTTATTAATTTATAATAACAGGTACGAATCCAGTACATTATCTTTTTTTCCTTACTGGACTTTTTGATTCCGATCACGATCTTCCAGCCTTTTTCCCACTCACGGACAAATTTTACAATCATATCCACCGGATCCTGAAAATCCGCACACATCCGGATCACACAGTCACCGGTTGCCTGTTTCAGACCATAAACAGGTGAACGGATCTGACCAAAATTTCTGGCATTAAAGATCGCCTTTATTTTTTTATTGTCTCCACAAAGCTGACGCAGAAACAGCCGTGTCTTATCCTGTGAATGATTGTCGATAAATAAAATCTCATAATCATATTCAGGAAGTTCCTTTTCCATAACATTTACAATTGCCTGCGCCAGTGGCTTAACATTTTCCTCTTCGTTGTATGTAGGAATCACCACAGATATCTTTTTCTTCATGTGCCTCACTCCTCGATTCACTCTTTTTGTCTTTCCTTTATCCAGCAGACCATCTCTGAAATCCCCTCTGAAAATTCATATTCCGGGATAAATCCGGTATCTTCCGTAAGACTGCTGATATCCGCACACAGTCTCATCACTGGCTGCGCAGGATATGGCTTTTTGCCGATCCCCGGGTTGGCTGATGGTGCTGCAATATCCCGTATCTTCAATATGTATTCTTTCAGACGCCGGGAATGTCCGCTTCCCACACAATAAACAGAACCGTTTTTCCCTTTCTCTCCGATCAAATAAAAAGCCTTTCCTGCATCTTTACTGTAAAGATAATCCCACTGCTGGTCTCCCGGAGTAAATGCTGTCTCTTCTCCGTTCATAAACTGATGAAGAGCAGTCATCACCATTGTACTCTCTTTATCATAAATTCCATAAACGCTGAATATTCTGGGCCATATCCACTCCATGCCAAGCTCCCCACAGAGAAGTCGGGAAAGTTTCCCGGCTGAGAGCTTACTTACACCATAAGGTGTTGTAGGATGTTCCGGCGCATCCGGTCCGATTTTTTCCTGATCCAGCGGTCCATACTCTGCCTGGGAGCCTGCTCCGATAAAACGTGTACAGCCAAGTTTTGATGCCGCCTGTACTGCTTTCAGCGTATAATCAATATTTTTACTCTGAAGCAGAACACTCTTATTTCTCGCTGCTCCGGTATATCCCCAGGCTATATGATAAAAGGTGTCCCATTTTCCACTTATAATTTCCGGCAGCCTTTCTATTTCTTCCAGACTGCATTCTGCCAGCTGCAGATTCGGATGTTCGGGAAGCCTGTCTCTCCTCCCTGTATTCTGACGGATTACCGCACAGACCTGAACTCCATGCTCCAGACATTCCTGAATCAAAGTCTGACCGATCATGCTGGTAGCGCCCGTCACTACGACTCTCTTCATCTCTGATTTCCTCACATTTCACTCATGATTTCTTCCATCTCTTCTCTGGGAAGGAATGGATACATATCTTCCAGAGAAGCGGATACCATCGTTCCATCCGGCAATTGTCTGGATGCCAGTTTCGGTTCCGTCTTCTGTTGCTTGGTAACAAATACCTGGCAGACACAGGGACTGGGACCACTCAATACTCTCTCCAGATCTTCCCGAAGTGTTTTGCTGTCCTGGCAGCTGTCGTAGGCAATCCCGTATGCCGGTACCAGTTTTTCCAGATTCGGAAAACTCAGATCCCCGCTCTCTTCCCCTACACCTACAAGATTTCCTTTAAAATAACTGTTCTGTGTCTGACGTATGGAATGATATCCCTCATTATTGATCACAAATATCCGAATGGGAAGCTGATGATGGCGGATCGTCTGCAGTTCCTGAATATTCATCTGCAGACTTCCTTCTCCCGTCACACAAATCACTTCTTTTCCTCCGGATGCTATACAAACACCGATTGCTGCCGGAAGTCCATATCCCATGGATGCTGTCACCGCATTTGTATAAAAGCGCTGACCTTTTTTCAAAAAGATTGCCTGACTTCCTGCCACCCGGGAAGTTCCCACACTTACCAGAATCTGTGCTCCTTCCGGGAGTATTTTAGATAATTGCTGATAAAATGCATAGATATTGGTACGTCCCGGTTCCATTTCCTGATAATGCTTTTCTGTCACCACCGGATAGTTTTTCTTCCATCCGCTGCATTTTTCAAGCCATCCGGAAGCTGTCGCAGAATGGGAAAACCATGTATTTTCTTTGGTACATCCTCTTTCTTCCAACTTTCGGATCAATTTATCAATTAACTCTCCTGCGTCTCCCACCACCGGAAGATCTACATGAAGACTTTTCTTTTTCAATTCTTCTCCATCAATATCATTTAAGATTGTATATGCTTTCTGAGCCCATTTTTCATAGGCAAATCCTGTCTGCAGAAAACTCTGACGGCTGCCGATGGAAAGCAATACATCACTATTTTGTATGGCAAAATTTCCTGCCCGGTCACCGGTTCCGCCGTTTCTTCCTACATAAAGAGGATGTGCGGACTCCATCAGATCAATACTGCTCATTCCCGTCACTACCGGAATCCCCAGAAACTCCGCCAGTCTCTGAAATCTCTCATAGGCTCCTGCAAGACGTATCCCATGTCCGGCAAACATTACCGGACGTCGGGCATTTTTAATCTTTTCCAGAATCTTTTCAATCACAGCATCCGATATTTCTTCCGGAACCTGATTACTGTCTTCCCGGCAGTCATACGGTTCCAGTTCTTCTGTCTCGATCACTGCACTCTGTACATTCAGCGGAACATCCAGCCAGCATGGTCCCGGTCTTCCATGGGAAGCAAGATACAGTGCCCGTTCCAGATGATAACGTATTTTTGTCGGTTCCTCGATCATCACTGCATATTTTGTCATTGGCTCTACGGATTTTACAATGTCATACTCCTGAACACCCATAGTCCTTATTTTCAATCCACTGCTGCGAACGGTCGTATCATACCGTACCTGACCGGACAGGATCAACATGGGAATAGAATCCATCCAGCCGCATAAAGCTCCGGTAATCGCATTGGTAGCTCCCGGTCCGGAAGTCACACAGACAGCTGCCATATGGTTGTCCACTCTGGCATAAGCCTCCGCTGCCATAGCTGCAGCCTGCTCATGATGATGATACATACAGGACAATTCCGGATGATGTCCCAGGGAATCATTGAGATGCATGGCACCTCCTCCTGTGACCGTAAACACATGTCGAATCCCGTATGTCGCCAACGTATCGGCTATATAATCAGAAACTTTCTTTTTCATACTTTTTTCCTTTTATTTTTCATAGTTATTCATTATAATCCGGACATCTGTTCTCACAGACCATGAATTTTCCCGAAGCCTGTATAGGAAGCTCATCCACATAAGTCACCTGAATCTCCGCTTCTTCTCCGAGATATTTTCTGTACGCTGCCAGCACTTCCTCGATATCCAGTTTTTCTCTGTCTGCATTGACCAACAGCTCATATTTTGTCTTTTCCCACTGAATACACCGTGCCTGATATACAATACCTTCAAACTTCAACAATATATTCATAAACACATGAATGGACAATGGCTGTCCCTGACAATTATACATCAGAGAACCTCTCCGTCCGTAAATTTCCACGAATTTTCCATGTACACGACCTTTTTCATCCCGATACATCCGCATCTTTCCGGTATCCCCGGTGTCATACCGTACCATCGGAAATGTTTTGTTATAGTAATCTGTCACCACTATTCTGCCCAGTTCTCCCGGATCGGCTGGTTCATCACTATTCATTTTCAATACTTCCGGATAAAAATTATACAGATCGATGGTGTATTCCGGATCTTCACCCAGCTGAATGGCAATAAATCCATTTTCATTATTTCCATAAGAGCGGACCGGCGAAAATCCAAATAACTTTTTGATCAGATCATAGGTTGCGTCCGGCAGAGCTTCACCCATGGAAAATACCATCTCTACCCTCCATTTTTTCATATCCCTGCCTGTTCTCTCAAGATACTGTGTCAATGCAGTCAGTGCGCTGGAGTAAGCCACCAACACCTGTATCTTTTTCTTTTCAATATCCCGGCAGATTCCCTCAAGAGATTCCTCTCCCATATTGGAAATATCGATCATGATCAGATTATTTTTGAAAGACTTCCATTTGCTGATGGTATTTTTTCCTTTGATCCATGCACGAAATTCGCCTCTCTTCATCCCCATACGGAAACCATTCAGCTCCATACAGGAAATAAAATTCATATTGACACGATTCATTTTATCACCATCACACAGCACAGTAAATGGTGTTCCCGTAGAACCACTGGTGCTCAGCTTATAAAGATTTCCCTGTTCCTTACTGTTGTCGGATAAAATCTCATCGTAATGTTCCAGATAATCACCTTTAGTGAACACCGGAAAATCAGAAAGTTCTTTCCACTCCGGATGTTCTTTATAATAAGGTGAATGAGCCTTTACATAATCCAGAAGAGCTTTCGTTCTTCTCTCCATATACTCCTCTGTGACGCCTTCTGTAATCTCTCTTTTATTTACTTCTTTCAGTTTTTTTAATTTCCCGCCTTTTGCAGCGTCCAGCGTATTAAAAACAACTCTTCTCAGTACCTCACCTGTCTGCATAGGTCTCATTCCTTCCTTTTTTCGCTTTTATAGTTCCCAGTACGATCACTGCTGCCACACGAAGGGTATTCGCTCCAAGCAATGCCCAGGCAAATCCCTGAATCCCGAACATTTTTGTACATATCACAGATGCAATCGTCAGTATAACAAAATGTGCGGTCTGCAGCCACAGCTGCCATTTTTCTTCTGTAAATGTCAGCACGATAATAAATAAAAATGCCGAATAAAGTCCTAATATCTGTGCCAGATTGGCAACGGTTATCAGTCCTTTTACCGTATTATAAAGATTTCTGTAAAACAGCCACACAAAAAGTGGTGTTCCGATCTGGCTCGCAAGGAAAAACAAAAAGCTCACCACTCCGCCTGCCAGTACGGCTTTTAAAAACTGTGTACGATTCAAAAGCTCTTTTCTCTTTGTCAGATAAGAAATAATGATCGTATTAATCGGTGCTATAAGAAGTACCATGGTCTTACCCACCAGAGAAACCACATAAAACTGCGTAACAGCTTCCTCATTCATAAAGATCTTCAGCACCAGTTTATCAATATTCAGGGTTGTATTTGTAAGCAGGTAAGACAGTGTCAGAAAAAATCCTCTCTGACATGCCACAGAAAAACAGGAACTTCTTGTAAAAAATCCTTTAAATATCTGCCCTGTGGCAGCCACATAAAGAATCGCCGCCATCTCACCGATTAAAAAGATCAGCACCCAGTTCCCTGTAAGACGATATGCCCCATATCCTGCCACATATCCCACGGCGATCAGCAGATAATAAATAAAATATCTTTGATAATTCAGGTTCAGACGATATTCCACGTCGCCATAATATCGGAACACCGTAACCATCAAAAGCAGAAAGATACCGATTCCCATACCGGTACTTTCCAGGCTGTCTGTAGATAGTAAAAGCGCTGCAGCACTTCCCACTCCTCCGAAAATCAGTAAAAGCCAGTTATAATCCCCATTGGTCACCGGATAATTTCTTCTGACCACCAGACGACTGGTATTCAGCGCCTGCCCGACTGATGGGCATACGATCGCTACCAGTCCCATAATAAACAAAAGCTCTCCCAGTTCCTTATCTCCCATGTTCCTGTAAAGCAGAGGATAAATCACCAGCTGAAGCACTCCGTTCATCACGAGCATACCACCCATAGTATACAAGGTATTGGATGCGATTGCTTTTTTCTGTTTTCCGTCTTTCATGTATGTACCCACTTTCTAAACTGCTGATCTATCTGATGTCAGCCGCAGAACCCTGTGCGATTTTTATACTGTTCACATCGGTTCTCAATATATTTTCGTTTTCCGGAAGCCAGAACCGGAATCTCGTCTACCAGTTCCACTGTAATCTCCGCTTCCTCTCCCAGGTAAGGACGAATCCTTCCCAGAATTTCCTCCCGATCCATTTCCTCGGGATTTCCGTTCAGCCAGATGGTGTATTTTGTCAGATCTTCCTGAATAAAACGATATTGCTTTACTCCTTTGATATCCCACAGATTATTGGTAATAATATATGGAGTCACTGCCTTTCCTTTACAGTCATAGATCAGATCACTCCGTCGTCCATACAATTCTGTCAAATACAATTTATATCTTCCGTCTTTCTCTTTTCTCTGTGCAACGGCGGTATCTCCATTATCATATCGTAAAATCGGGAACGCATAGTTGTATAAATCTGTGATGACGATTCTTCCCAGTTCTCCCGGTTCTGCCGGTTCGTCAGAATCCATCTTCAAAATCTCATAGTAATAAGTTTCCGTGTCAATATGGTACCCGCTGTTTTCTTTGTTCTGAAGCCCCATGATCCCATTTTCTTCATTGGAATACCACGCACGGACCGGACACTGAAATTGTTCTTCCAGCTTCCTTCTCACCGGATCCGGCATTGTTTCGGAGATCGGGATGATTGCTTTCACAGAAAATCCTACACCGTCAATCTTTTTTTCTTCCATATATCGGCTCAGTTCGCCAAGTGCAGACGAATAACCTACCAGACATTTTACCTTTTTCTTTTTAATGGTTTGGAGCATCTGTTCCAGCGCCTCATCATCCATCCGGGAACTGTCCATCATGATCAGATTTTCCATCAAAAGCTGAAGCTTTCCTTTTTTTACATTATTTACCCAGACACGAATAAACGCTTCTTTCATGCCGATATAATATCCGGCTACGGCTCCCAGAAAAATACCGCCTGCTGTGTTGTGATTGATTTTATCTTTATTCTGAATCATCCGAAGCGGCGTTCCGGTAGAACCGCTGGTACACATCTCCCGATTATCCGGTGCATCTTTATATGAATCAGATAGAAAATCCGCATAATTCTCACGGAACGTATCTTTATTGACTACAGGCAGATCCGTCAGTCTGATATCTTCCGGATACTTTTTGTAAAACTCTGTCGTCTTTACTGCATGAGAAATCAATGCCTGAATTCTCTCTTCTGTCGCCTGCACGGAAGTTCCGTGCTGCCATGCATATTTTATCTGATCATAATATTTTCGTACCGGCTTTCCTTTCAGCGCATCCAGCATCCAGAAACCTGCCCAGCGAAGTTTCTCATCCAAAAACATATCTTTCTCCTTTACAGTGCTTCCCTAATAGCCTCCGCCATAGCATCCAGCATTTCATCTGTCATACCCGGATATACACCGATCCAGAAGGTATCTGTCAAAATCCTGTCTGTATTTTCCAGAGTTCCAGCCACACGGTATCCTTTACCGGCAGCACGCATACCATCAAAACACGGGTGTTTGATCAGATTGCCCGCAAACAGCATTCTTGTCTGTACACCTTTTGCCTCAATCGCCTGCACAAGCTGATTTCTGTCCACACCTTCCCGACAAGTAATCAAAAATCCGAACCAGCTCGGTGTAGAATTCTTACATGGTTCCGGAAGAATCAGTTTATCCTCCGTCCCTTTCAGTGCATTTCTCAGATAATCGAAATTATGGATTCTCTTTTCCACAAATGTCGGGAATTTTTCCAACTGTGCACATCCCACTGCTGCCTGCATATCTGTAGCCTTCAGATTATATCCGAAATGTGAATACACATATTTGTGATCATATCCCAGCGGAAGTTCCCCATACTGACGGTCAAATCTGTGCCCGCAGAGGTTGTCCTGTCCAGGCGCACATACACAATCTCTTCCCCAGTCTCTGAGAGAGCGGACAATCTTATGAAGCAGCGGGTTGGACGTATATACAGCACCACCTTCTCCCATTGTCATATGATGCGGTGGGTAAAAACTGGAAGTTCCGATATCTCCGATGGTTCCCGTCAGTTTTTCTTCTCCGTCAATTACATATCGGGACCCCAGAGCATCACAGTTATCCTCGATCAGCCACAGATCATACTTCCGACAAAAATCCCGAACCGCCTGAAGATCAAACGGATTGCCCAATGTATGAGCCAGCATAACTGCCTTTGTTTTTTCTGAAACTGCCTGTTCCAGAAGCTGCGGATCAATGTTATACTGAGGAATTGTCACATCTACAAAGACCGGGACAGCCCCGTACTGAATCATGGGAGCCACTGTTGTAGGAAATCCCGCCGCTACAGTAATCACCTCATCTCCCGGCAGAACCTGACGTTCTTTCAAAAGTGGGGATGTTAATGCCATAAAAGCGAGAAGATTTGCCGACGATCCGGAGTTTACCAACGAACAGTATTTTACTCCCAGATATTCTGCAAATTCTTTTTCAAATTTTTTCGTAAACCGTCCGGCTGTCAGCCAGAATTCCAGTGAACTGTCCACCAGATTCACCATTTCCTCTGAACCATATACTCTGGATGCATAAGGAATTCTGTCTCCTTTTTCATATGGCTTTTTCTGATTATGATATTTTTCACAATATTCTTTCGTCATTTCCAGAATCTGTGCTCTGGCTTCCTGTTCTGTCATTTGTTCAAACATTTTCTATCTCCTCTTACTTTTTTACATAAAATTGATATTCTTCCACAGAAATTGGAAAACTCTTTTCCACTGTATAATTCTCACAAAACCACTGATACTCTTCCGGATTATTTCTTTCCCATATCGGCAATGTGGATTTCGTAGTCAGCAAACATTCTACATTCTGTTCTTTCAATGTATCAGCCAGTCGTACACCGCCTTGTCTCACCACAGACAAGTCACTGAAATCAATACTGAAATACTGTGTATTCCAGTGAAGCCGACTGTAAAGCTCCGCCACATTCAACCCAAAACCAAATGTATTCGCCGGAACATAATTTGCAATCTCCCGGGCAAGATTATCCATTTCCTCTTTATTATGAAAATTTTCTTTGATCTGGCTATTCTGCGAAAATTGCAATACATTACAGGTTGAAAGCATCAGAAGAACAATCACACATAGAGAAGCTATTCCGTTCATGATCATTTTATCAAAAGATATCTTCTCTATTCTCCTCCATTCTCTATTTTTCAGAAAACGAAGTCCTTTCTGTCCCAAATATGCCATAAGAATCACTGCAGAAAAATGACAGCAATCCAGGTTATGATAAGAAGGACGATTTATATAATACACCATTCGTCCCAGTGCGCTGACACTCATAAAAAATATCAGATGTATGTCCCAGAATACCCTACAGGATGTGGATTGAACCTTTTTCCACTGAGAAATTCCCAGCGCAACTCCCATTAAAAACAATATCAATTCCGGCATATACGCACTGGGATACATAGGAAGATCCAGTCGAAGAATATCCGTCATATAACTGTCTGATATAAGGGGAATCAAAAACTCTTTGATCGTATTGGCTGGGCTGTGTTTTAAAACATTGTACAGGTTGACTGCACCAAAAGCTCCCAAAAATGATCCGACCACTCCGGTACCATGTAACATCACTCCGACAAACAGTTTTTTCCATGTAAAATCTTGTCTGCTGAGGATTATTGACAAATGCATTCCTGCCCATGCTACAGCCAGTATCATTCCGGTTTCCGTGTTCCAGATCACCGCCAAAATACAAATGATATATCCTCCCACAGATGTTTTCCAGCTGAGTTTATTTTTCTTCAAAACCAATACCGCGTATAACAGAAGAATCATTGGGAAAACCATTCTATGTGGCCATACTTGCCAGTAATATCCACCGCGCATTCCCAGTATGGGAAATGTGATCGCAACTGCTCCCAAAATCCGGAGTAATCTGCTCTTCACAACCTGATGCAGTACCAGAAAAGCACAAAGATGAGTAAATGCTCCTAACGCTGCTATCAAAAAGACAAATTTGCGAAAATCTCCCCCAATAAGTTTCATGGAAATTTTCCAAAGCAGGGCATAATGTCCGTAAACACTGGTCAATTCATCCGTATACGGCATTCCCCAATGTACGTTATATATGGAATTATAATAGGCATGCGCGTGAAACCAGTCACCACTCTGTCCTCGTCCGAATATATTCGGTGTATCCATACTGTACCAGACAAGAATCGTAAGAATACCATAAACACACCACACGAAGCAATCTGCCGCTTTTCCATCTGCCTTCCAGTTGGAATATGCCCATAAAAATATTGTCGTTTCCAGCGTAAAAACAACAACTCCAAAGAGAAATGGCTGGGTATGCCAGCCATATTTATAGGCAACTCCTGCATACTGATCTGTTTCTTTATACAGCATCACAATAAAAAAAATTACATTGGCTGCCAGTAATGCTATCCATGCGGTCCATTTGACTTTTTTATTTTCAAGAATTGCCAGATCCCATTTTTTATTTTGTGAAAACAACAACATCCCCGCAGCAAAAACAAGGCAAAACAAAACCAGTGTCATGCCATATACGAGAATATTAATATTTCCATAAGATGATATAATCTCTGCCAGTGACTGAACCCTGAGACAACAGACAAAAAATACAGCCGATATCAGCAGTGCAGCACTTCCGCAGATGATTTCTCTTTTTCTTTCCATTCTTTTAAACCTCAAACCATGCATATGATCTATTCAGGATTACATACCTCAACAGTGATAATAGGTCTCAATCTGCTCATCCGTCAGTTTCACCATATCCTGCCCGTCAATCCATGCCTGATACCATTCTACCGATTTTTCCACCGCATCTTTCACCTGCCAGTGAGGTTTCCACCCAAATGTATTTTTAATCCTAGAACAATCCAATTTCAGAAAATTTGCCTCATGAGGTCCTCCCGCATACAGATTTTCCCATGCCGCTCCATTTTTCCATGCACCACAGAAAAGATCTGCCAGTTCTCCTGTTGTGATACAGTCTCTGTCATCCGGTCCCACATTGTAAGCTCCTGCCATGTTAGGATTCTCATACTGTTCTTTTACGATCATCAGATATGCCCCCAATGGTTCCAGCACATGCTGATACGGTCTGGTAGAATGGGGATTTCTTACCTGAATCTTATGACCGGAAGACACCGCTCTCACACAATCGGGAATAATCCTGTCAGCCGCAAAGTCTCCGCCGCCGATTACATTACCGGCCCGGGCTGTAGACACCGCAATCCCCATTTCATCCAGGAATGAACTTTTATAGCTGTGTGTCACCAGCTCTGAACAGGATTTACTGTTGGAATAAGGGTCATATCCGTCCAGTTCATCGGTTTCCCGGTATCCCCATTCCCATTCATTGTTTTTATACACCTTATCTGTAGTCACATTCAAAAACGAACGCACACTTCCCGCCTGTCTTACTGCTTCCAGAATATTGACAGTTCCCATTACATTGGTTTCATAGGTTTCCACCGGATTTTTGTAGGATTCCCGCACGATCGGCTGCGCTGCCAGATGCAGCACCAGTTCCGGCTGCGCTTCTTTCACGGCTTTCGCTAATTTTTCTCTGTCCCGTACATCACCGATTATGGAATTCATCTCTTTCTCTAATCCAAGTATGGAAAACAGATTCGGTTCTGTAGGCGGTTCCTGAGAATATCCCGTCACCTGCGCGCCTGACAATATCAATATTCTGGACAGCCAGGAACCTTTAAATCCCGTATGCCCGGTCAAAAATACCTTTTTTCCACTAAAGAAATTCTTATTTCTCATTCTTTTCTCCATCATTCCCAGACTTTCCATGGGGCTTCGTTGGCTGCCCACATGTCTTCCAGTTTTTTCTTCTCACTCATGGTATCCATGCACTGCCAAAATCCTTTATGACGGTATGCATCCAGCTGTCCCCGTCTTGCTGCTTCTTCCAGCGGATATTTTTCAAATACAGTCTTATCATCCTGAATCAAATCGATAATTTCCGGTTCCAGCACCATAAATCCCGCATTGATCCAACCACTGTCTTCTATCTTCTTCTCACGGAAATTCGTAATCTCTCCATCTTCCCGGATATCCAGAGAGCCAAATCGACCCATGGGCTGAACTGTTGTCAAAGTAGCCATCCGACCGCCTTTTCTATGGAAACTGAGCAACTCTTCAATATTTACATCTGACACCCCATCTCCATATGTAAGAAAAAACGGTTCCCCATCCAGATACTCTTTCACTCTCTTGATCCGACCTCCGGTCATGGTATTCAAACCGGTGTCCACCAGCGTTACTTTCCAAGGCTCAGATATATTATTGTGAACAATCATTTTATTTTCCTGCGTAAAATCAAAGGTAATATCACAGTTATGCAGATAATAATCCGCAAACCACTCTTTTATCATATGCTGTTTATATCCGCAGCATATCACAAATTCATGATATCCATAGTGAGAATACAATTTCATGATATGCCAGAGTATGGGTTTATCTCCAATCTCTACCATTGGCTTTGGTCTCAGTTGACTTTCCTCACTGATTCTCGTACCAAATCCCCCTGCCAGAATTACAACTTTCATTTTCCTGTCCATTTCACCGGTGGTACCAGCGTCCTCTCTTCGTCTTACGGGCATTTTTAGCCTTATTATATTATAACAAGGCAGACAAACCATGTAAATGAAAAAATCGAAACTCACGCACCTGCAAAAATGGAAAAAAGCTGCCGTTTTACGATTTCTTCAATCATTAAAACAACAGCTTCTATCAATTCTATTTCATATTCAACATTTCAACTTCCACTTCTTTTACTTTTTCTTCAGAAGTTTTAACTATCTCTGCAATTTCTCCATATGTAAAAATTTTCTTTTTCAGCATCCGAATAATTATCTCTTTTTCTTTTAATTGTTGGCCCTCTTGTCTTCCTACCTGCTTACCAGTCAACATTGCCTCTTCCCTCATATCCTGAATTGCTTTGCACATATCAACATATTCCTCACTCTCATCCATCCTCAATCCTGCTCCTGTAATTGCATTGATTACCCTTCCTGCTTTCTGCTCTATATTATGAAATCTTGTATCTTTTTCCACAAGATTATACAGCTTTTCTTTATCTTTTGAATACTTCGTAAACAACAATACCTCCCGCAGGCTTGTCCCAAATCGATCCAGTTGTTCTTCATCCAGACCTTCCGGTGTGATCAGATTGATTTTATAATCCGGAATGAAGCATAATAGTTTATCATCAGTTACTGCCAGCATTTCATGCAGGCATATCGGTCCATCCCACTGGTCCGGTCCAAAATAAATGACAAGCGTTATCACCGGTAGCAGCCTGTCTTCTTTATAAAAACCGGACAGATACTCTCCGCTGCTGGTTTTTTTGTTCTTTCCAGTCTGTATATTATCTTTTCCTTTTCTCTCTCTGCGATGTGCTTTTGCTGCTTCTTCTACCTGGGAAGAGTATTGCAGTGCATCATATACCATATCCTTTACCGGCATGGCATAGTGTACTTCTGACTGCAGCTCCACACCAAGAAGGAGATATACT
>SFGF01000044.1 GCA_004556655.1 Lachnospiraceae bacterium
TAAAATATCGAAAAAATTTCAGCCTTTTTATAAATATTTTAATTACTAAGAAACGGGACAAAATCCTTAACTAAACGACATTGGGTCTGTCCCCTGTCCGTTGAATCAAAATAAATATAGATAGCAGAAAATTTCCCGGGAAGTTATAATGTTTCCGGGAAATTTTTTTGTCAGAAATTCCTCCATCATTTCGTTATAATAGATAAGAGCGCTCACAAAAGCAGGGAGGTGACAGGATGCACTGGAAAAAGAAACGGGACGAAAAAGCTTTATTGGAATCACTGTATGAATTATATGAGCAGAAGATGTATGCGGCAGCGTATGGGATTCTTCATCAGCCGGAACAGGCGGAGGATGTAGTTCATGACAGTTTTCTTAAGCTGACCGGATATCTTTCCAGAATCAAAGAAGCAGATTCTCAGGAGACAAAACGGCTGGTAATGCAGATTTTGAAGACGACGGCTATCGATCTGTATCGGAAAAATGCAAAAGAAGTGGAACGGTTTGTGTCTGAGGATACAGCGGTTACGGATTCAAAAATGAAGGTATTTCCTATAGATGCGGTTGAAAACCGGGAAATGATTGAGAAACTTTTAAAGGGGTTATCGCAGGAGTACCGGGAAGTGATAAAACTTCGGTGTTATTATGGATTCTCAGTAAAGGAGACTGCCCAGATTCTGGATATCAGTTGTGATAATGTCTCAAAGAGAATGGAGAGAGCAAGAAAACAGCTTCAGACGAAAATGGAATGGGAGGAATGTGATTGTGAGCAGAAAAAATATGGATTATCTGTTGGAGAAAATCGGACAGTTGGAAGAAGAAAGACAGTATGATACATGCACAGAAAATCATGTGTTTACAGATGAATATGAAATAAAGAAACAAAGACTTTTGAATACCATGGAAAAGAATCAGAAAAAGGAATATAAAGTTCGTTCTTTTACAAGTGTGGCGGCGGCTTTGGCATTGGTTGTGGGACTTTCTGTAACAACCTATGCAGCAGTGAAAGGAATTCAGGCTGTTATTTCTGAAGATAAGGAAAAGAATACAGTGACTTATGAGGTGAATCATGAGCCGGATGATTATATTCCTCCAATTGAGATTACTGCAGGATATTTGCCAGAAGGGTATCAGCAGTGGGAAGAATGCAAGTACTCACCAAATGGTGAATATGGTGCAAATGGTATCAGTATCCTGGATGCAGGATATCTGCAGAATTATTCTATCGGGGATGTAAGCCAATATGAGGAGCAGCAGATTGGCGATGCAAAAGCTGTGATTATTGAACGAAAAGGATACACTTATCCTTGGGATATTTTTCTGTTTTATGAGGAAGAAGGACATGTGATCGAAGTTATGGGATGTGATTCTCTGTCTAAGAAAGAGATGATGAAGGTATGTGAAGGACTGACCTACAGGGAGGCACCTGAGCTTGATCCGGACAGAACATATCAGGCATTTTCCTATGACCAGCTAAGAGAAAATGAGGAAATGGAAACTGTAGAGGCAGAAACCATACCGGAAGAAAACATCAAGGGTCTGAACGAATCAATATTGATAGATGATATTAATTATACAGTGACAGATATAAAAATTTCAGATACGGTGAATACACAAATGTTGAATAATGAAAACACTGATGATTATGATCAGGTTATGAAATGTATCCAGGAGGATGGGACATTTGCACCGTTGACCAGAACAGTGACAGAATGGAATGGAGAAGAGATTCAGACCAGAGATTTGGGTACAGTTCCAATGAAAAATGTGGAAGTGACGGTTCAGGTGGAAAATCAGTCACAGGAGCCAGATGATGATGTGGCAATGGCTCTGCTATGGTATACTATGCAGGAACAGGCAGATGGAACGTATCGTTTGTCAGATCAGATAGAGGGATATGAGAAAGATGATAATTTTAGAGGATTCAATTCTTATGATATTGGATATGAATTGCCTTATTACTTTGATTCTTCTGCATATGTGGGAAGCACCCACTTCTTCTATATGAGCCTGGGAGCAGGAGAAACTAAGGAAGTGCATGTATGGTATACAATACCGGAAGATATGATCGAGGAGGCATATGTACAGTTCCCGATAGATGAAGGAATGTATGTGAAAGTGAAATAAAATAAGATAAGATTGAAAAGGAGCTGGAGGATTTTCCGATAGCTCCTTTTTAAAAAAATAAAATAATAAATTCGACTGTATTTGTCAAATAATTCATTTTGAATATGATAACATTTTATTTATATTGAAAGAAAATTTATTCGTTACTTAATTGACATACCCTATTTAATAGGATATATTAAAATTGACAAAGAGGAGAATAATGACAAGAACTTTTATTCAAACAGCAGAATTTGTTAAGCGCTGGGAAAATTTGGGATTTACAGATGAAGATTTACGTAGATTAGAATTGGAAATATTAAAAGACCCAAAAGTTGGAAAAGTAATTCGTGGAACAGGAAAACTGAGAAAAATGAGATTCGCATTTACAAATGAGGGTAAAAGTGGAAGTACAAGGATTTGTTATGTGGATTTTACTGTAAAAAGAACAGTATACTTGATTACAGTATATTCTAAAAATGAAAAAGAGAATCTCACAAAAGCTGAACGAAATAGCATTAAGAAAATGATTGATATTTTGGAAAATAAAATATAGTAAGAATCAGTGAAATTGGAGGTCAAAATGGAGAATGTATATGAGAGCATAATAAAAGGTCTTACAGAAGCAGTGAATGATGCTGAAAACAATGAAAAAACACTAAAAAGACGTGTAGTAACTATCATACCAGTTAAGAAATATAAAGCAGAAGAAATTTTAAAGATTAGAAAATCCACAGGTATGTCTCAGCGTTTGTTTGCAGGTTATCTTGGTGTGTCTGTAAAAACTGTAGAAGCTTGGGAAAGCGGAACAAATCATCCTTCTGGCACTGCCAGTCGTATATTGAATATGATAGAGATGAATGGAAATGTGATAAAAGAATTCCCATTTGTACAGAGTGTTGAAAAGTAATATATAAAGAGTATATTTGTGCTGGAGCATGATATTTTTTTCATAAACTGAATATACTGTTTCTAAGCCGAAGTAAGTGTTGGTAAAGAATGAAAAATTTTTTGATAACAGTATATAGTAAAGGAAAATATGGAGTTATCATGCTCTGTTTTTTTGCTGTTTTTTCTTTATGCTTTGCAGGAAGCATTCTCTGGAAAAAGAACAGATATACAGAAATTGAAACAGGAACAGATATAAAAGATGCGGAAGGAAATGTGTTGTATGAGACGGAGTCAGGCAGTGCAGGGAAGAAAGAATATATTAAATGGGTTGAATTTCATGTGACAAAAGAAGCGCTGCAGCTTGCCTGTGAATATGATATTGAGACACATGATACGGAGCATCCCATTGACTGGGTAGAACTTCTGGCGTATCTGGCGGCGTGTTATGGTGGAGATTTTTGTCGGTTTGAGCCAGCGGATATGAATGAAGCGGCAGAAGAACTGGCTTCCGGTAAGACTACGATAGATCAGATGACCCGGGAAATGAAATACTACGCATATTATCATGAAGCTTACGAGGCAATTCTTGGGGGTATGATAGGTGAGTATCAGGTTCAGGAAAAGAATGAAACTGTTGAGAAGAACGATAATAAGTCAACATGGAAAACCGAGTATGGTCTGAAAGCATTTCATCCCATAGCAAAAGGATTTCCCTATTCGGATTATGATGATTTTGGTGTGTCCAGAAGCTACGGCTATAGGAGAAATCATCTGGGACATGACATGATGGGACAGGTAGGAACTCCTGTGATAGCGGTGGAATCCGGTTATGTGTCGGAACTTGGCTGGAACCAGTATGGTGGATGGAGAATAGGAATTAATAGTTTTGATGGAAAACGGTACTACTATTACGCACATCTGAGGCAGAACAGACCGTATGCTTCGGGTCTTGAGAAAGGAAGCGTAGTGCAGGCCGGAGATGTGATTGGCTACATGGGACGTACAGGTTACAGCACAAAAGAAAATGTGAATAATATTGATCAATATCATCTTCATTTTGGAATGCAGCTTATATTTGATGAATCACAGAGAGAGGGAAATAATCAGATCTGGATTGATGTATATCCGCTGGTGCGATTTCTGTATCAGAATCAGTCGGAGACGGTTCGTGATGATGAGACGAAGGAGTGGAGCCGGATGGATGGATTTCGGGATCCTGAGGCTGAGAGATATGAAAAAGAGCAGTAGGGACACCTGTTCTGAACTGCTACCCCTGTCCCGGGTGTGGGTCTATACAGAAAAATCGTGTACTGAGAAACTCAATTTACGAAAAAGGAGTTTCTCAGTACACGATTTTTTGATATAGGGACATAATTCATGAAAAACAAGTGAATTTGCCCTGATTTTGTAAGAAAAAGGTAACTGGGAGTATAAAAATTTTGCATAGACCCAAACAGGATAGGGTACAGGACAGGGGTCACCTGTTATTGAAAGTAATCCGGATATAATTCCAGAAGTTCGGATTTTTCCATCTGATGGCGTGTCAGGTGGCGTGTTATAAGCATTTCTGCCATCTCAGCATCCTGTCGTTTGATTGCATATAGAATATCTTCGTGATCTTTCAGTGAATATTTATTTTTGATGGATTTTAAAGAAAGTGCACGCAATCGGTTAAAGTGCACCATCTGATCATTTACGATTTTATAGGACCACATTTTGTTAACAGATTCAAAAATCAGTCGATGAAATTCGTTATCCAGTTCCATGAATTCCGCTGCATGTTCCAGTTCCGTATATTTACTTTGTTCCTTAAGATTATTTTCCAGTTTTGTAATATATTCCTGAGAGATTCCTTCACAGGCCAGTTTCAAAATTGCAATTTCCATAACCAGCCGCATGAATCGGGATTCTTCCACCAGATCGTAATCAATTTTTGAAATATAACTTCCGCGCTGGGGAAGTATTTCCACAAGATTGATACGGCTCAGCTCAATGAGTGCTTCACGGACGGGAGTACGGGAGAGGGAAAGCGCTGTAGAGAGTTCATTTTCGCTTACGGCACTTCCGGGAGGAAGTTCCAGATTTATAATATTATACATAAGAACCCGTATGGCGTAAGAACGGGCATTTTCATATGGAATTTTGTCTAAAATCTTCATAGTCAATTTTTAGTCCTCACTTTTTTATGGAAATCTATTTATTTCCAATCAGTTACAATATATCAACAATACTAGTATACTACTTCAATTTAAAATTTTCCATACTCGATCTTAAAAAGAAAGAGGATGAAGCAAATTCTGTAGAAAATCTACATTTTGCTTCATCCTCTTTATCATAATTTTTTCATGGAGTCAGTATTTAGCAGAGTTCATCGAAAGTAAAAACTATTTTCCGGATAGAAGGATCACGGCTGTCCACAAAATCGAATGCTTCCTGAGCTTTTGTAAGCGGGAAAGTATGGGAGATAGAATCGGTAAGATCCAGAGTTCCTTCATTGATCATGGAAATCGCTTTTCCAAACATTTTATTCTGCAGTCTGGAACCTCTCACATCCAGTTCTTTGGAGGTGATGAGGAACTGATTTACTTCTGTGGCGGCAGTGGAAAATCCCATAGTGATGACGCGGCCTGCATTTCCGGTTGCCTGCAACAAAAGTAGGAGAGAATTCTTTACACAGGCTGCGTCAATGGATACGGTAGAACCGCGGCCGTGAGTATACTCCAGCACTTTAGCCTGGAAATCTTCAGTCATGGCATTGATTGTATATTTTGCTCCGGCATGTTTTGCTTCTTCCAGTTTGTCATCCATAATATCTGCAACAATAATATGGTCGCAGATTTTACTTGCGATTTTCAGAATGGAACTTCCGAGTGCACCTGCACCGTAGATCAGAAGCATATCATCTTTTTCCAGCTCTGCTCTTGTGCAAGACTGAATGGCAATTGTAGTAGGTTCTATCATAACGGCATCCTGATCTGAAATAGAATCCGGAAGAAGGTAACAGTCACTTTCCGGTACAGCGATATATTCTCTGTAGCCTCCATCAATATGCACACCTCTTACTTTCAGGTTATCACACACATTCCCTCTTCCTTTTCTGCATGGATAACATTCACCGCAGCTTGTAACCTGATTGATAATCACACGGTCACCGATTTTCAGATTTTTCACATCTGTACCGGTTTCTTCCACAACTCCAACCATTTCATGACCAATAATTCTCGGATAAGTGGCGGCTGCATTGGTTCCATGATAGATACCCATATCAGAACCGCAGATACCGGCAGCTGTCATTTTAACTAAGACATTATTCTTTTCATCGATCACAGGCTTTTCAATATCAATGACTTCTAATTGATTTGGTTTTACAATTTGTATTGCTTTCATGTAACAAGTCCTCTTTTCTTAATAAATATTAATTGGTTTTGACAAGATGTTTTATTGGTGAGTGATTTTATTGGCGATGAGTAAGTAAATGAGATAACTTGTATACTAGTATAATAGAAGTAAGAAGAAAAAAAGTCAATATAAAAATGGAAAAACCTGCAATAAATGTAAGAATTGCACAAAAACAACACAATAATATTAGTGTTTTTTCCGGCTTGTAAAAATCATTCAAATATACTACCATACAAGTATGCAAGGCGTTGGGTTTGTGAGTGAGGTAAAATGGTTCAGATCATACTAATATAGGAGGATGTATTTATATGAAATTTGCAAAAATTGCAAAGAGAGGTCTATGTGTACTTACGGCTTCTGTCCTGGCAATTGGTTCTCTTACCGGATGTTCCGGTCAGGATGGAGAGAGTAAAGGAAAGCTGGTAAAGATTGCAGTTTGTGTGTCAGCTCAGACACCGGCAGCAGTTGCCCTTGAAGAAGTCTTTAAACCAATGGTAGAAGAAAAAACGGGTAATAAATATGATATTCAGATTTATAACTCAAGTGTACTTGGAAGTGAAAAAGTTACTTATGACTATACAAGGAACGGCATTATTGAGATGTGTGTAGTCGGAACTTCCATGTGGTCAGAAACACCAAAGATGGCTATACCTGATTTCCCATTTATGTTTCGGGATGTGGAACATGCAAGAAGATGTTATCAGGGAGAACTGGGAGATTATATTGCAGATGATATAGAGGGAAGTCAGCCGGTACAGCTTCTTTCCTGGCTGCCTAACGGTGCTCGTGTATTTACTTCCAATAAGAAGCTGGAAAGCCTGGATGATTTTAAAGGACAGAAATTGAGAATGCCGAATAACCCGATTCACGTAAAATTGGCAGAAAGTCTTGGAGCCAATGTTGTTATCATGGATATGGGCGAAGTGTTTACTGCTCTGGAGCAGGGGGTTGCTGACGGACAGGACAATCCGCTTGCCACAGTTAAGACGGAAGGTTGGTATGAGGTTCAGGATTATGTCTATAACACAAATCATATCATTGCTTCCCTGGAACTTTTTGCAGGAGATGAATTCTGGAGCAGCATTGACGAGGAAGATCAGGCGATCTTTGAGGAAGCTGCCGCTGAAGCTTCGGATTATGCATGGGACCTGTATATTGAGCAGCTGGAATCAGACAAACAGTTTATGAAAGATGAGGGACTTACATTTACAGAATTGTCTGAGGAAGATAGAGAGGTTATGCTTGAAAAGATTCAGCCGGTATATGATTATCTGGAATCTCAGTATGACTGGGTACCGGAAGTCAGAGAAATGGTAGATAGCATTGAATAAGGAGAAGACGATGAATAAGTTAATGGATAAGCTGTTTAAGGGAATTGATTACTTTACAGGTATTCTTACCGGCCTTATGGTAGTGTTCGTGTTTCTGAACGTTGTACTTCGTACATTCTTTAATTCAGGACTGACCTGGTCGGAAGAACTGTCAAGATATTTGTTTGTATATGTAACTTATATTGGAGCAATCAGCGCTATGCGTGTGAACGGACATCTGGGAGTAGATACGCTGATTTCAAGAATGAAACCGCAGGTTCAGATGGTCATGTATGTGATTTCTCAGACATTGATCGCAGTTATTATGGGAATTTTGATTCATGGTTCTTATAAAATGGTGCTGCAGAATACAGCGTCAAAAACAGCTGCACTGGGGATTCCTTATTCTGTATTGTATTTTGCAGGTATCATCACAGGGGTTTCCATTGCAATTATGGCAATTGGAAATATAGCTCATGCAGTGACTCATCCGTCAGAGATTTCACAGATTGTTACCATGAGCACTTCTGATGATGATGAAGTTGCTGCGGAAGCTATGGAAGACGCAGAAAATCTGTCTGATGAAGAGTATGCAAAACGCCTGATAGAAAAGGAAGAGGGAGGAAAATAAGATGACATTGTTGGTATTTTTAGGTGCCCTGATCGGTGGTATGCTGATAGGATTACCCATTTGTTTTTCACTGTTATTCAGCGGTGTCTGTATGATGCTGTATCTGAATGGATTTAACTCACAGATTTTGTCTCAGAATCTGTTTTCCGGAGCGGATTCTTTCTCCATGATGGCTGTACCGTTCTTTATCATGGCAGGTGAATTCATGAACCGCGGTGGTATTACAAAGAGAATTGTAAATGCAGCCAATGCTTTGGTTGGTCATGTACGCGGTGGACTTGGTTATGTATCAATTATGGCTATCCTGCTGTTTGCCAGCATGGTTGGTTCCGCAGTTGCTTCCACAGCAGCACTTGGTGCGATCCTGATTCCTATGATGGTAAGAGCCGGATATAAGAGAGATACCTGTACAGGATTGATCGCAGCCGGAAATATTCTTTCACCAATTATGCCTCCTTCCGTACCAATGATTATTTTTGGTGTACAGGCAGGGGTATCTGTAACAAAAATGTTTATGGCTGGTATCGCTCCGGCAGTATATCTGTCTGTTGCATTGTGTGTTCTGTGGTTTTTTATCGCAAGAAAACATAATCTTCCAACAGCAAAACGTCAGAGTAAGAGAGAAATCGCAAAAGCTCTTCTGGATGGATTCTGGGCGCTGCTCCTTCCAATATTTATTCTTGTAGGACTGAGAAGCGGAAAATTCACACCTACAGAAGCAGGTGTTATTACAGCAGTTTACGCTCTGGTAATCGGTATGTTTGTTTATAAAGAATTAAAAATATCCATGTTGATGGATTGTCTGGTGTCCGCAGCAAAATCTTCTTCTGTTATCATGTTTCTGGCAGCAGCGGCTATGGTTTCTTCCTGGCTGATGACTGTAGCAAACATTCCGTCTATTGTTACCGGAATTCTGGCACCGTTTATTGCTCATCCTACATTACTGATGCTGATTATCTGTGGCATTGTTCTGCTTGTTGGTACTTCTATGGACGTTACGCCGACGATTATGATTCTGACACCTGTTTTGTTTCCGGCAATCACAGCAGCAGGAATTGATCCGGTATATTTCGGACTGGTGTTTATTCTGATGACGGTTCTTGGTCTTCTGACACCGCCGGTAGGTACTGTCCTGAACGTGGCATGCAGTGCAGGAAAAATCAATATGGAGAGAATTGTAAAAGCTGTCTGGCCGTTTTTGCTGGCTGAGGTTATCATTCTGCTGTTGATGGTTTTCTTCCCGGCACTGGTTACAATTCCGATGAATTTCTTTATGGGCTAATTACAATAATAATATAAAAATCAGGAGGATTTTGAACTATGAAAATGACAATGCGCTGGTACGGAAAAGAAAATGATACCGTTACACTGGAACAGATTCGCCAGACTTGTTATGTAAAAGGAATCATTACAACTCTTTATAATAAAATGCCGGGTGAGGTATGGACTCTGGACGAGATTCTGGCAATGAAAAAAGAGGTAGAAGATGCAGGACTTTATCTTGCGGGTATTGAAAGTGTAAATGTAAGTGATGCGATCAAGACAGGTGCCCCGGAAAGGGATAAAGATATTGCCGCTTATATTGAAACGCTGGAGAATCTGGGAAAAGCAGATATTCATATGGTATGCTACAACTTTATGCCGGTTTTTGACTGGACAAGAACAGAACTGGATCGTATGAGAGAGGATGGAACCACGGTGCTTGCTTACAGCCAGGATAAGATTGATGGTATGGATCCGGAAAAAATGTTTGCAGCTATCAAAGATGATATGAACGGTGCGGTTATGCCCGGATGGGAACCAGAGCGTATGGCCAAGGTAAAAGAGTTATTTGAAATGTATAAGGATATTGATGAGGACAAATTATTTGATAATCTGAAATATTTCCTGGAAGCAATTATGCCGGTCTGTGACAAATACGATATTAATATGGCGATTCATCCGGATGACCCTTCATGGAGCGTATTCGGACTGCCGCGTATCATTTCTACTCAGCAGAAACTGAAACGTATGATGGATATGGTTCCGAATAAACACAATGGTGTTACATTCTGTACAGGTTCCTATGGAACAAATCTGAGCAATGATCTGATCGACACCATTCATATGCTGAAAGGAAGAATTCATTTTGCTCATGTACGTAACCTGCGGTTCAACGATGGTATGCGCGATTTTGAGGAAAGTGCACATCTTAGCGAAGATGGAACCTTTGATATGCATGCAATCATGAAAGCACTGTATGAGACAGGATTTAACGGACCGATCCGCCCGGATCACGGACGTATGATCTGGGGTGAAAAAGCTATGCCTGGATACGGACTGTATGATCGTGCGTTGGGAGCTGCTTATCTGTGCGGACTCTGGGAATCTATCAAAAAAGATAATTAATGGATGGAAAGTGTGAGAGATTATGAAGCTGACATTAGACGGTATTAAAAATAAAAAGGAATGGGAAGAGGCAGGCATTGCCCTCCCCTCCTATGACATTGAAAAAGTGGTTGAGAATACCAAAAAGGCTCCTGTATGGGTACATTTTGGTGCAGGAAATATTTTCCGTATTTTTATCGGAGGTCTGGCAGACACTCTGATTGCCGCAGGAGAGACAGATAAGGGAATTACCTGTGTGGAAACCTTTGACTTTGATGTGGTGGATAAAATTTATGAACCATATGATAATCTGGTCCTTGCAGTTACTTTAAAAGCAGATGGTTCTACAGACAAAAAAGTACTGGGCTCTTTGACGGAAGCAATCAAAGCGCAGTCTGGCGTGGCTGAAGAATGGAACCGATTGAAAGAAATTTTTGTAGATCAGGGACTTCAGATGATTTCCTTTACGATTACAGAAAAGGGGTATGCGCTGAAAGGTGCTGACGGCAATTATTTTCCATTTATTCAGGCAGATATTGATAATGGACCGGAAAAACCGGTATCTGCTATGGCAGTAGTATGTGCACTGCTGTATGAGCGTTTTAAAGCAAATAAAGCTCCGTTGGCTGTTGTGTCCATGGACAACTGTTCTCACAATGGAGAAAAACTTCAGTCTTCTATTCTGACTATGGCAAAGGAATGGCAGGCAAAAGGATTCGTGGAAGAAGAATTTATAGAATATCTCTCCGATGAAAAACAGGTTTCATTCCCATGGTCTATGATCGATAAGATTACTCCCCGGCCGGCAGAGTCTGTATGTGCGGAATTGGAAAAGACCGGAGTAGAAGATATTGCACCGGTGATTACTTCCAAGAGAACCTATATTGCTCCGTTTGTCAATGCAGAAGGACCGCAGTATCTGGTCATTGAAGATAAGTTCCCGAATGGCAGACCGGCTTTACAAAAAGCAGGTGTGTATATGACAGACAGAGATACCGTCAATAAAGTGGAGCGGATGAAGGTGACTACCTGTTTGAATCCTCTGCATACTGCTCTGGCTGTGTATGGCTGTATTCTGGGATATACACTGATTGCGGATGAGATGAAAGATGAACAGCTCAATAAACTGGTTCATCAGATTGGTCCTGTGGAGGGAATGCCGGTTGTTACAGATCCCGGAATCCTTTCTCCGGCAGAGTTTGTAGATGAAGTAATCAATGTGAGAATTCCGAATCCATTTATGCCGGATACTCCTCAGCGTATCGCTACGGATACTTCTCAAAAAGTGGGAATTCGTTATGGAGAAACCATCAAATCCTATGTGGCAGCTTATGGAGACGCAAAAAAACTGACAGCAATTCCATTGGCTATCGCAGGATGGTGCAGATACCTTCTTGGTGTAGATGATGAAGGAAATAAGTTTGAACTTTCTGCAGATCCGATGATTCCGGAATTGACGAAGGAACTGGACGGTATCCAGGTGGGAAGACCGGAAACTTATCAGGGACAGCTGAAAAATATTCTTTCCAATGCAAATATTTTTGGCAGCAACCTGTATGAGGCAGGAATCGGAGAGAAGATTGAAGAAATGTTTGTGGAAGAAATCGCCGGTGTGGGAGCAGCAAGAAAAACACTGGAAAAATATGTGAAATAAAATATAGAAGAAGCAGGGATTCCCCGAGGATTTTATTTCCCCGGGGAATTTTTATATACAAAACTGACACATTCACCTGTAAAATATGTCTATCTAAAAATTGGAATCTTTTATAGAATATCAAGTAGAACGGAGGATTCGAAGGATGAAGAATATTATTGAGATTGATCATTTGAGCAAGACATTTGGAGAAGTGAAAGCAGTACAGGATCTTAGTTTTCGTGTGAAAGAGGGAGAGCTGTTTGCTTTTCTTGGTGTTAATGGTGCAGGAAAATCTACCACAATCAATATTATGTGCGGACAGCTTGCTAAAGATACGGGCAGTGTACATATCGGGGGTGTTGATCTTGATAAAGACCCTGACAGCATTAAACGCAGCCTGGGTGTAGTATTTCAAAATTCTGTTCTGGACAAAGATCTTTCTGTGAGGGATAACCTGCAGAGTCGGGCGGCACTGTATGGTATTTTTGGAAATGCCTTTAAGGAGCGGTTGGCGGAGCTGGCAAATTTGCTGGAATTTGAGGATTTACTGAAACGTACGGTAGGAAAACTTTCAGGGGGACAGCGGCGGCGGATCGATATTGCCCGGGCGTTGCTTCACAGACCAAAAGTCTTGATACTTGATGAACCGACCACCGGTCTTGATCCTCAGACCAGAAATATCTTATGGAAGGTTGTGGGAGATCTGCGAAAGAATGAAGGAATGACGGTGTTTCTTACTACTCATTATATGGAAGAGGCTGCCGATGCAGATTATGTAGTGATTCTGGACAGCGGCAAAATTGTTGCCGAGGGGACACCATTGACGTTGAAGAATACTTATACAGGAGATTTTATTACTATTTACGGAGCAGAAGAGGAGCAAATCAGAAAGCTGGGTGCACCTTATAAGACTATCCGGGATGCTTATCGTATATCAGTACCCAACACGGCAGAAGCCACAAAGCTGATTTTACAATATCCGGAATTATTCAGGGATTATGAGATCACCAAGGGGAAAATGGAGGATGTTTTCCTGTCGGTAACCGGTAAAAAATTAGTGGGAGGTGCGGAAAAATGAAGATTATGAGAAGTGGTGCTTTAATTTCTTCTCTTATGAAACGTAATATCAAACTGTATTTTAAGGATAAGGGAATGTTCTTCACTTCATTGATCACTCCTCTGATCCTTTTGGTATTATACGGTACATTTTTGAGCAATGTCTATGAAGATACGTTTCGAAGTACTCTTGAGGCGGCAGGTGCAACAGTATCTGACAAGCTAATCGGCGGATGTGTCGGCGGAGAATTGGTCTCTTCTCTGTTGGCGGTAAGCTGTGTGACAGTGGCATTCTGCTCCAATCTTCTTATGGTGCAGGATAAGATTACCGGTGCTCGCAGGGATATTACGATTGCGCCTGTAAAACTCAGTACATTAGCTCTGAGCTATTACCTGTCTACTTTGTTGTCTACTTTGCTGATTTGCTTTATCGCTACAGGAGTATGTCTTGGATATCTGGCTAATGTGGGATGGTATCTGACTGCCGGAGATGTAGCAAACGTGTTTCTGGATGTAGTTTTACTGGTGTTGTTCGGCACGGCTCTGTCTTCCTGTGTGAATTTTCCATTATCCACTCAGGGGCAGGCTTCAGCGGTTGGCACCATCGTCAGTGCAGGATACGGTTTTGTCTGTGGGGCCTATATGCCAATCTCTCAGTTTTCCGATGGATTGCAAAAAGTTATTTCTTTTCTGCCGGGGACTTACGGAACGTCCCTCCTGCGTAACCATGCTCTGAGAGGTGTCTTTGAAGAAATGGGTAATCAAGGTTTTCCGGATGAGGTAGTGGAAGCCATCCGTGACAGTGTAGACTGTAATCTGTACTTTTTCGGAGAAAAAGTTGCATTAAGCAATATGTATATGATTCTCATTATCGCGATCTTGATTGCTGTTGCAATCTATGTGGCAATGAATATAATGATTGATAAAAGAAGGAAATAGGAGGAATAACGGATATGAAAGAGTTTGTAACGGCTGCTCTGCCCTGGGTGTTGGTGGGAATAGCATTGGCTATATTAGCAGTGAATTGTGGCATGGAGAAGCAGAAAGATGAAAAAAAGAGTGCATCCATTACAGTAGGAGCAGGATTAGGTTTGCTGTTAGGTGTAGCATTGAACAGCTGTGGTCTATGGGAAAACCATGCTTTGGGATTAGCAATCGGACCACTGTGGGGAATGGCATTGGCTGCGATGTATCGAAGTAAGGATACGCCAGAGGATGAGAATATAGACAGTATACAACAGAAGGAGAATTGGGAAGATGAGTAAAAGGACGATCGTATGGTTTGTTTTATTTGCAGCAGGACTTCTTATGGTACTGTGCCGTATGGAAATCAGTCGTTATGTATCTGATCTGACGGGATTACTTGTTGGAGGAAGCATTCTGGCTGTGACGGCAGGTGCAGGGATGCTGTTGGAAATATACAGTGTTAAATAATAGAATAGAATTTTATTATGGAAAAAGCCACTTATATATAAAAAAATCAGAATACATTGACAAAAATATAGGGAGAATTTAGAATCAAATATAACATATGATACTAAAGGAACAGATACATGGAAAAATATATAGAAAACTTAAGTGAGTGGCGTCAGAAGATAAAGAAGAGAATTCATGACACTTCTGCGCTGCGGATTATCCCCATAATTTTTTTAATTATCATTTTCGTAGGAACGTTGCTTCTGATGCTTCCGGCCGCATCAAAAAGTGGTAAAGGAACAGGATTTACGGACGCCTTATTTACGGCGACATCCGCTACCTGTGTGACAGGTCTGGTTCGATTTGATACTTATACGCATTGGACTACATTTGGTCAGATCGTGATCCTATGTCTGATACAGACCGGCGGTATTGGATTTATGAGCATTCCGCTCTGGCTGGTATCGTTGACCGGTCATAAAATCGGTTTGAATTCCAGGGTTCTGATGCAAAGTTCCATTTCGGCACCGCAGGTGGGCGGTGTGGTAAGACTGACCCGTTTCCTTTTGCTGGGGACTTTTTTGCTGGAAGGACTGGGAGCACTGCTATTGAGTGCTGTATTCATACCCAAATACGGCCCGGGAAAAGGTATCTACTATTCTGTGTTTCATGCGATTTCGGCTTTTTGTAATGCGGGATTTGATCTGATGGGTGGAGAGCAACAATTTTCTTCCCTTGTTACTATGGGGAATAACTGGTATCTGAATCTGGTGATTATGATATTGATTATTGTAGGCGGGCTTGGATTTTTTGTATGGAGAGATCTGGTGGTTACCCGATTTCATTTTAAAAAATGCAAACTGCATACAAAAATTGTTCTCACAACGTCTGTGATTTTGATTATCGCAGGAGCGGTCATTATCTTTCTGATGGAATTTGGTGAAACCGGAACACAGGGAAAATCCATTCCGGAGCAGCTACTAAATGCGATGTTCCAGTCGGTTACGACACGTACCGCCGGATTTAATACAGTGGATTTGAGTAAGTTAACAGAAGGAAGTATTTTCATGATGATCATGCTGATGCTGGTGGGTGGTTCTCCGGGATCTACGGCGGGTGGTATGAAAACCACAACCATAGCTGTCCTCACCATCAGTATTATTTCTATTTTCCGCAGAAAGAAATCGGAGGAAGCTTTTGGCAGACGAATGGAGGAAGGAGTTCTCAGAAGTTCAGCCTGTGTTTTTATGATATACCTGTTTTTGATCAGCGCTTCAGCCATGCTGATATCCAAACTGGAGAATGTAACGATGCTGACTGCTCTGTTTGAAACAACTTCAGCGCTGGGAACGGTAGGATTGACTCTGGGGATTACCCCTCAGTTGGGGATGTTCTCGAAGTTGTTGCTGGCTTTGCTGATGTTTGTGGGAAGAGTGGGATCACTTACTATTTTGCTGGCTTTTTCCTCACCGAAAAAAATGGTAGCTTCTAAACTGCCACTGGAAAAAGTACAGATTGGTTGACAGAAAGGAATGAGAATTAGAATGAAATCTGTTTTAATGATTGGATTGGGACGTTTTGGACGTCATATGGCGAGAAAATTTATTGAAGAAGGAAACGAGGTTCTTGCTATTGAGAAAAATGAAGAGAGAGCAGATTCTGCCATTGAGATTGTGCAGAATATTCAGATTGGTGATGCTACAGATGAAAGATTTATGCAGAGCCTGGGCGTGGATAATTTTGATATCTGCGTAATTGCTATTGGTGATAATTTCCAGACTTCACTGGAGATTACCGTATTGCTGAAAGATCTTGGTGCTCCTTTTGTTCTTGCAAGAGCCAGCAGAGATGTTCATAAAAAACTGCTTCTTCGAAATGGTGCGGATTATGTAGTGTACGGAGAACGTGAACTGGCAGAACGTCTGGCGGTCAAATTTGGCGCAGATAATATTTTTGATTATGTAATGCTGGATTCGGAGTATGCCATATATGAAGTGGCAGTACCCAGTAAATGGTATGGAAAAAGTCTGGTAGATCTTTCAGTCAGAAATCGCTATAAGGTCAGTGTTCTTGCAACAAAGAAAGGGGGTAAAATGTATCCCCTTCCTCATTCGGATCATGTTTTTTCGCCGGATGAGACATTGCTTGTCATGGGTGATGAAGCTAGTATCAAGGGGATAACCAGATAGGGGACAGACCCCTGTCCGAGATTGTGAGGTAAGAATATGGAAATTTTTTTGGGACTTATGATTCCGTTTATCGGGACAGCAGCCGGGGCGGGATGTGTATTTTTTTTGAGAAATCAGTTGAAACCACTGGTACAGAAAATCCTTCTGGGATTTGCTTCCGGGGTTATGGTGGCGGCTTCCGTGTGGTCACTTCTGATACCGGCTATGGATCAGTCGGAGAGCATGGGAAAGTTCGCTTTTATTCCGGCAGCTGTGGGATTTTTGCTGGGAATTGGTTTTTTACTTTTGATGGACCGTATTACACCGCATCTGCATCTGGGGTGTAATGAGGCAGAGGGTCCAAAATGTTCATTAAAAAAAACGACGATGCTTGTCCTGGCAGTTACCCTTCATAATATTCCGGAAGGAATGGCGGTAGGTGTGGTTTTTGCGGGAATGATGGCAGATCAGGCGGAGATTAATCTGATGGCTGCCATGGCACTGTCCATCGGTATTGCTATTCAGAACTTTCCTGAGGGAGCGATCATTTCTCTTCCGCTTAGAAGTGAAGAGGGAATGGGAAAAGGAAAGGCATTTCTTTATGGTGCTGTTTCCGGTATCGTAGAACCAATTGCCGCGGGAGTTACGATTTTGCTGTTTCGTTTTATTCAGCCGCTGCTTCCGTATCTTCTGGCATTTGCTGCAGGAGCAATGATCTACGTGGTTGTGGAAGAACTGATACCGGAGGCAAGTGAGGGAGAACACAGTAATATCGGAACGATTGGTTTTGCGGTTGGATTTGTGTTGATGATGATTTTAGATGTGGCATTGGGATAAAAAAGTACGCCGGAAGGCGTACTTTTTATGATGGGGAGAGTTGGGTATTTTGTTCACGATAGACAGAAGGAGAAACACCAAGTTTCTTTTTAAAACTATTGCTGAAATAGTACTGATTCGTATATCCGCATCTGGTACTTATTTCTTTCAGAGACAGATTAGATTTTGTCAGGTACTGACAGGCTTTGTCTATACGGCAGGAAGATATCGTATCGCTGATACTCTGTCCGCAGTTCTTTTTTGTACAGGGCACTTAAATAAGCAGGACTTACATTGGCATGTTTTGCTATGTCATTCAGACAAAGAGCATTGTCTTCAAAATTCTCTATAATATAACTCTGAACCAATTCGCACAGTTGATTGTGGTAGGAGTTCAGAGAAGTATCTAATTTTTGGCAGACCAGTATACACAGATCATTCATCCACTGATAAAATTGTTCGTAAGTGCTGAATTGGTCAAACTGATTGTAAACAGATATTATTTTATTTTCCAGATCTGAAGTATCAATATTTAACTCATAGAGAAATTTCAGTATACGGCCCAGGAGAGAATAAATTCGGATAAACAGAATATTTTTTGTGTAACATTTCTGGGATAACTCCTGAAAGAAATTGTGCAGCCATTGTTCGATTGCTTGCGTATTTTTCTGGCAGATCAGCTGGATCAGTTCTTCCTCCCGGGAATCTGAAAATGAGAGCAGACTGAATTCTTTTCCCATGGCTTCTTTTGCATCAAATATATTCTGATGAGGAAAGAAAAAACGATATTTCAGAGCGTGAGAAGCATTTTCAAAAGAAATATGCAGATTCCAGACACTGTCTACGATTGTTCCGATTCCAAAATTCAGCTGTAGTACGCTATTTTTATAAGTGTCGATAAAAGTTGAAACAATTTTATGGATGACCTGAAAAAAGTGATTGGGGTTATTTGTATTTTGTGCCAGAATACAGATAATGCCGCTGAATTCTTTGACAAAGTAAACGGTATCAAAGACGCTGAAACTTTCCTGAAGCAGATCCATTACGTTCATCAGTTCCATTTGATATTGCGTGATACCCAGTTCTGCTTCTATAGAGGAAGAGTTTTCTATTTCCAACTTAACCACAGAAAAATTGTTGTAGTCCAGGTTTAAATTCAGGTATTCCGCATATCTTCCAAGATGATCGTGCGCATCGCTGCCGGAATAGTGGAGCAGATCCAAAAGAAACTTTTCTGTCAGGACAGGTCGGCTTTGTTTCAGCAGTTCCATATTGCGATTTTCCCGATCAATAGTACGGAAAGCGTGTTCGATTTTTTCAGTAAGATAACCGTAATCTAAAGGTTTTTCAATATAGTCACAGACCCCCAGACGGATGGCACGTTTAGCATATTCAAATTTATCATATGCACTAATAAGTATTATTTTTACCATTGGATTAATGGCGATGGCCTGGCTGCTCATGGAGATCCCATCCAGATCCGGCATTTCTATATCAGAAATAATAAGATCTACAGGATCTTCTTTGATTGCTTCTATGGCTGATTCACCGTTGTTTTCCACATGAGTCACTTCTGCATCTAAACGTTCCCAGTTAATATTTTTTATAATACCTTCGGTGGAAAGATAATTGTCATCTACAATCATCACTTTTTTCATTTCTATTCCTCCATTTGTTCAAAAATAATGGTAACCTCTGTACCTTCTCCGGGAGTACTTTCGATTTGTACAGAACCATTTCCGAAAGAAGGACTTGAAATCCTTTTATTTACATTTCCGATTCCAAAATGTTTTTCATAATTTACGGTTTTATTTTTCAACGTATCCTGTAATTCTTTCAATTGCTCCGGTGGTATTCCGATTCCGTTATCTATAATGGTAATGATGACTTCATCATCTCCATACATCACATTCAGTATGATATGAATGCTTGTAGTGCTGCGGGAATATCCATGCTGAATACAGTTTTCAAGAAACGGCTGTAACGTAAACTTACAGATCAGATAATTTTCGATTCCGTCTTCGGTATGTATTTCCCAGGACAACGTGTCATTATGACAAAGTTTTTCCATTTCAAGATAAAGTCTTGCTATTTCCAGTTCATCCTTTATAGAAATGCGTTCTTGTGATTTACGCAAAGATAACCGGTAAAAGCGGGTCAGGTCAGTGATCATTTGATCGGCAATATCCAGTTTCCCCAAGCTTTGGCAGGTTTTGATGGTTCCCAGAATATTGTAGAGAAAATGAGGATTGATCTGGGATTGCAGCAGCTGATACTTCAGTTTTTCTTCTGAAAGAGACAGTTCCAGGATGGACTGCATGTTTTCATTCAGAGATGACTGCATGTTTATAAAGGTAAGTCCCAGAGTGTCAATTTCGTCATAAAAAGAAGGATCTTTGGAAACAGGTAGCAGGTTTTCGCAGGTAACTTCTTTGCCCAGACGAAAGTTTTGCATAGCGTTTGACAGGCGTCGGAGACGTACAGAGAGATTTCCTGAAATCATAATGATGATTAAAATAGTCAGAGGTATCGTTATAAGCAAAGTGATCACAATTGTTTTCAGAAGAATTCTTGTGTTTTCTCCGATATATTTTTCCGGAATTTCCGTTACATGGTACCAGCCGTTATCCAGTTGTACTGAGTGATAATGAATCTGATTCTGAACATATGTAGTTTCTGTATGTGAAGAAACTGATGAAAAATTTTCTTCTGTCAGACGGATACCGCATTGGGTTCTGTCAGTATGTGCCATAATTGTTCCATCTTGCGATAAAATATAACTGGTAATCCGGGCATCGGAAAAAGTTTCTGACAGAGCATCCGAAAATTCATAGGGATTCAGGAGAATCAGGTAAGCGTATTCCAGTTCCCCACTGCTTTGGTTGCGGAGAACCCGGCAGCAGGCAACCACATCATTTGCAGAGTCTGTTTCGGATAAAACAAAAGGTAATTTCAAATTGGTCTGATAAAACCATATAGAATCTGTACCAGGATTTTCCAACTGTTTGTCAGATAGATGGAAATCTGAAAAGTGTACCAGTGGATAAAAATAAAGTCCCTCTGCTGCACCCAGCTGGTCTTGTGGAAGAAAAATCATAATATGATGAAAACCAAAAGTAGTTTTATAGAGATAAATATTGTTGCGAACATCATTGAATACAGAAAGATACTCATCAAGATCACTGCCGGAATGAGAAAGTGTATACATATTGTACTGGATGGAATCAGCCACATTCTCCGTTTGTTTCAGTCGATTATTGATCTGCATATTCAATTGATCGTCGGCAAGAATAGTGGAATTTATGATCCGATCTGCCGCAATCCCATAAGTTACATGATAAAAGATAATACCGATGATACTTAATGGAAGTAAAGTACATATGAAAAAAGCAAGAAGCAGTTTGGTACGAAAACCGGAAAACGTAGATCGCATTTTTTTATAAAAATTTTTCATGGCTGAAAATTCCTTTCCTGGCAGTGAAACAGTATTTGAGAGCTGTTATGTATTACGTTTTTCATTATAAAAAAAGAGTAACCGGATTTCAACAAAGATAAAAATAATATAAATGAATCAAAAAATATTGTATTTCGTTTCGTAGATGTTTTTGGTATTTTTTACCTATCAAAAATAACAGACGGCAAACAAAAAGATGAGATGCCGGGAATGGAGGAACGAATGAAGAAGAAAGTGGTAAGTCTTATGCTTTGTGCGGCAATGGCAGCAGGAATGCTTACAGGATGTGGCGGGGAAAATGCTGATAAAGCCACATCAACAACAGATGGTACAGAGGCAGCATCAGGAAAAAGTGATGAAGAATATGATCTGACACTGTACAGTATCAACACAACAGATGCAGATTTTGATGAGTGGCTTCAGAACGTGGAGGAAGCAACAGGACTGAATATTAATGTAATTGCAGCTCCGACAGATTCAGATACTCGTCAGCAGAAAATCACAACCATTTTGTCTACAGCTGATGCAAGTGTGGATATTATTGAAATTAATGACGAGATGAGTGCATCATTTAAAAACTCAGGATGGCTGGAAGGTCTGAATGATACTGTTATGACAGAGGATATCAGAGGTGAATTTGCACAGGGATATCTGGAACAGATGATTACCGATAAAGATGGTAATATCGTAGGAGTACCTGGATATGCAGGATATCTGGCATTCTGGGTAAATCAGGAAATTATGGATGAAGTGGGAATCACATCTATTGATACGAAAGAAGATTTTGTAAAATATCTGGAAGCTGCTTCAGGTGATGGAAGATATGGATATGGCGGTTCCTGGGAGAAGACTTATGTGTTCAATGAAATCGCACAGTTTGTAAATATGTTCGGCGGTGACTATTTTGACTGGACAAACCCGGCAAATAAAGAAGCGATTCAGTTCATGCATGATATGGTAGCCAACGGTCAGACACCGATCGATCAGATTGCTGATAAATATGAACAGATGAATCCGAAAGCAAATGATGGAAAATACGGAAGCCTGTTTATGTGGGGACTTGGAACTGATTATGAAAAAGCTGGTATGCTGGGAGATGATAAAATCCATATGGCTATGGTGCCGGATTTCAGCGGAACAGGTGAAAGAGCAATTTTTACAGACTCCTGGAGTTATGTATTAAATGCTGCATCCAAAAATAAAGAAGCAGCGATCAAATTCCTGCAGTATATGGCAGATGAAGGTGGAATGGAAGCTTCCTATAAAGCATTTGACCGTTATCCGGCCAGAGCAGATGTAGCAGAAAAAGTAGTACCTGACACAGATCCTGCAAAAGAAATGTACAGCAGATATGCATCAGAATGTAAGGTACAGGGACGTCCGATGCTTCCGCAGACCATGGAATTCATTACAGATATGGGAACTATTTTCCAGTCATGTATGAAAGACGAAATCACTGTTGATGAATTCTGTGTAAAAGCACAGGAACTGGTAGAAAAATACAGTGCATAAAAACCGTTGTGTAAAAGTACAGGGAAGAATACAGTTTCTGTAAATTATAAAAAGCAGTTATCGGGGCATCGCAGAAATAAATCTTCATGCGGTGCCCTTTATCCTGAGATACAAAAATATATGTAAGAGGAGAAAAAAGGTGACAATCAGTAAAAAATCAATGAAGTGGATACCATGGATACTGATTCTTCCGGTAGTAATCATCCGGGGTTTTACAACGCTGTATCCGATTCTGGTAACACTGAAAAACAGTTTATTTGATATAAAAATTTTGTCCGGTGTTAATGAATTTGTCGGATTAGCGAATTATGTAAATGTATTTAAAGATGCAAAAGTAATTACGTCTATTAAGTTTACAGTGATTTTTGTAGTGGTGTCTATGATATTTCACGTTGTCCTCGGAGTAGCTCTTGCTTTAATTTTGAATATGAAATTCAGAGGACGTCGTTTCCTGAGAACGATTGTTCTGATTCCCTGGGCAATGCCGGCTGTTGTAATAGGTATGGCAGCAAAATGGGCATTTAATAATGATTATGGTCTGATTAACGATTTGATTCGTCGTTTTGTGTCAGATTTTCAGTATAACTGGCTGATTAACACAGGTTCGGCCAGAGCAGCAGTAATTGCAATGGATTTATGGAAGGATCTTCCGTTTTTTGCCATTCTTGTGTTATCGGGACTGCAGTTTATTTCCGGTGATATTTATGAGGCTGCAAAGGTAGATGGCGCAAATGGTATTCAGAGTTTTTTCAGAATTACGTTGCCTTTGATTACTAAAAATGTAATTACACTCTGTATTCCGTTTACACTCTGGAGACTGACTACATTTGATTTGGTTTATGCTATGACATCCGGTGGTCCCGGTGAGGATACTTCACTGATTGCTTATCGTATTACTATGGAGGCATTTACGAATCTGAATGTAGGATATGCATCTACATTGGCTGTTATGTTGTTTATCGTTATGGCGGTTTTCAGCTGGTTCAATATCCGGGTTATGAGTAAATATTCTGATTAGGAGGGGACATTGATGAAAAACAGTAAGAAATATCAGTTATATAGAGGTTGTGTGGCAGCAGGCCGTTGGGTGCTGTTTGCAATCGTGGCATTTGTTATTTTGTTTCCTGTTTTCTGGATATTTATATCATCCATTACACCACCGGGAGAACTGTTTAAAATGCCTATTGATTATTTACCGGATCATCCAACATTGGAAAGTTATAAATTTTTGATTGAAAATGTTGGACTTCTTGATAAAATAGGAAATACAGTATTAATTGTTGGAATTACTCTGGTGATCAGCACTATTTTATGTGCTATGGCTGCGTATGGATTTGCAAGATTTCAGTCAAAAGGGATTAAAGTTGCTTTTGGATTTATTCTTGCTACCATGCTGATTCCGGAAGTAGTAACTGCCAGACCTCTGTATGAATTTATGCAGAAAGTAGGATTATATGATACCTATCCAGGGTTGATTATTTTGTATATCAGTGCAGTAATCCCGTTTACGGTTTTGATTTTGAATAACTTTGTAGGTGAAATACCGGTTTCTTTGGAAGAGGCAGCTGCTATAGATGGAGCCACTTTTGCGCAGAGATTATTTCAGGTGGTGATACCACTAATGAAACCGGCCATTGCAACAGTTTGTATTATCAATTTTATTACATGCCTGAATAACTTTTTTACCCCGTTGTATTATTCTAATGGTATTCAGGTATTATCTGTAGCTATTGTACAGCTTCCGCTTCGGGATAACATGTATGGAGTTCCGTGGGATCTGGTAAGTGCTATGGGTTGGATTATTCTTCTGCCGATTATCATCTTTGTAGCAATATTTGAAAAACAGATTATGGACGGTATTATGGCAGGCGGAGTGAAAGCTTAGGAGAGGAAGGTATGAAAATGTTTGATATGTCAGGAAGTTTGGGAACATTACCATTGGCAAAACATGTGAAAAGCCGGGCAATTAATGCTGAAAATCCACGGGGAGAAAAAGGAAAAGGCGGAATGGCCGCCAGTCATCTGGGACCATCCAGAAAAGGAAGTCCATGTCTGAGAGATATTCCCAGTGGAGAAACAGTTACTTTAGCAGAAATCGACGGACCGGGTGTGATCAACCATATCTGGATTACGGTTACAAATAAAACTTCAGAGGCAGATTGCTTTGTGCTTCGGGATCTGGTACTTCGTATGTACTGGGATGATGAGGAGGAACCGTCTGTGGAAAGCCCTCTCGGAGATTTTTTCTGTTGCGGATTTGGTAGAGAGTGTATTGTAAATTCAATCCCGATTGTGGTGGTTCCAAGTAGAGGTATGAACTGTTATTTCCAGATGCCTTTTAGAAAAAGGGCAAAAATCACCTTGGAAAATCAGCATGCAAATCCAATTCCTGCATTCTTTTATCAAGTAGATTATTGTCTTCATGAAGAACTGCCGGAGGATATTGCATACTTCCATGCACAGTGGAGACGTGAGAAAATTACGCAGCTTCAGAAAGATTATGTAATCCTTGACCAGGTAAAAGGAAAGGGTCATTATGTCGGAACTTATATGGCGCTTACAACACTGGAGAGATACTGGTGGGGTGAAGGTGAGATTAAGTTCTATATGGATGGAGATGAAGAATATCCAACTATATGCGGGACAGGAACGGAGGATTATTTTGGAGGTTCCTGGAGTTTTGCAAAACAGGTAAATGGTAAGACGGTAGAACAGAATTACTGTACACCATATCTTGGATATCCATATTATTCATCTCATGATGAAGAAATTCATAATTTATATCATAACGATGATTGTATGCCGATGAGAGGATTTTACAGGTGGCATATTCAGGATCCTGTCTGCTTTGATGAGGGCTTGAAGGTAACGATTCAGCAGATTGGTGTAGGTTACAGAGGATTATTTGAACGTCAGGATGATGTGGCAAGTGTTGCTTACTGGTATCAGACAGAGCCGCATCAGAACTTTGAACCACTTATGAAAAAAGAGGATCGTTGGCCAAGATAAAGTGACAGGGTGTAAGGTGTGAAAAAACTGGTTTTAATATTTATATGTGCCATTGTACTGTCAGGGATTGGGTGTGGTATTGAAAAAAATCAGAAAGAAGAATCTCTGAAGGAGACGAAATATCCTGACGAAATCACTTTGATGCATGTAGATGGGGATAAAAAAGAATTTCAGCAGTTTATAAAAGAAACAGAAGAAAAACTTCAGATAAATATCAATGTCGTGACCAGCCCTCAGAATGCGGACAGCCGTCATGCAAAAATATCAACCATTCTTTCATCCGGTGATGATTCTGTGGATATCATTGCAGTAAATGATGAGATGATGAGCGAATTTAAATATCAGGGATATCTAGAATGTCTGGGAAAAGATGTAATGTCGGATGAGATACTTTCATGCTATCCTCAGGATTATATGGAAAAGATTGCCATGATTGATGGAGAAGTCTATTCTGTTCCCTATCTTATGGATATCATGTTGTTTTGGGTAAATGAGGAATATCTGTCAAAAGCCGATCTGGAAGAAATACGTACAAAAGAAGATTTTGATAAACTTCTGGAAACGAATTACGGTTATCCGAATTATGGTTATGGAAGCGCATGGGAGGAGTCGTATGTATATAATGAGCTCTCTCAATTTATCAATATGTTTGGCGGTGATTACCAGGATTGGTCAAATGAAAATACCAGGGAAGCTGCAGCATACCTTCATGATATGATGAAAAATGGGTATGTGCCGAAAGAACAGTTTCTGGATCAGTATGAGCAAATGGAACAGAAATTTATCTCCGGACAGTACGGGTCTATATTTATGTACAGTGGGACTATAGACGTTTTTATGCGTGCCGGATTATACGAAGAAGAAAAGGTACATGCGGCGGAAGTTCCAATGTTTAAAGAGAATATTACCAACGTTGCTACCTGGCAGTATGTGTTGAATAAGGCTTCCGGAAATAAAGAAGCGGCAAAGAAATTCTTAGCCTATGCGGCAAGCCGGGAAGGCAGTGTGGCATATTCTTCGGCGATACACTGTCTGCCGGCCAGAATGGATATCATTATGGAGGAGGACCTTGGCATTCCGGATATGGATGTAATGAGAACGTATGTGGAAAATACGGAACTGAAAGCCAGACCATTTACCAGTCATCCTATGGAAGATATTAAGAAAATGGGAAAACTCTTTCAGAAATATGCAGCCGATGAAATGAATCTGGATGAATTCTGCAGGCAGGCGCAAAATATAGTGGATGAGAAAGATTGAGTAGGAATTAGTGGAGTGCAGTGAATGAAAATAATCACAGCACTCCTTTTTGAATGAAATAATAAAGTTTATACAGAAAATATAGAGTTTATTAATTGTAAAAGAGAATCAAACATGCTAGTATTTTATTAATCAAGTGAAATTTCAGGAAAGGCAGAAGCATGGAAAAAGTCATTATACAGGACCAGGATTTTAAAGAAAAAATGAAGAATCTGGTGGAACCGTATCTTGCTGTCAGGAAAAGTGAACTGTGGCCGGAAAGAGAGACCGGAAGAAAAATTCATTGCATGAGGTATCGCACAGATAATCCTATCGGTGTTGTGATGATTTCTCATGGTTATACGGAGACCGCAGAAAAATATAAAGAAATCATCTATTATTTTCTAAAAGCAGGATATCATGTGTATATGCCTGAACACTGTGGTCATGGATACAGTTACCGTCTGACAGAGGACTTGTCACTGGTGTATGTGGATTCTTATAAAAGATACGTGGAAGATTTTCTGTTTGTATCCCGAATCGCAAAAGAAGAAAATTCGAACCTTCCTATGTTTCTTTATGGTCATTCTATGGGCGGCGGGATTGCAGCCGCAGCGGCAGCTCAGTCGAACGATTTGTTTCATAAAGTTGTCTTGTCTTCTCCTATGATTCGACCACTGACAGGAAAGGTTCCGTGGAGAACTTCCAGACTGATTGCAGGAATATGTTGCCTGACTGGAAAAAGTGAAAAATATGTGATAGGACAGGAAGCCTATACGGGAGAAGAAGATTTTGAGAAAAGTTCATCAAGTTCCATAGAAAGATTTGAATATTATCAGAAAAAACGCAGACAGGAACCTTTATATCAGTTAAATGCGGCATCTTATGGATGGCTGTACAGTGCTGCCAGACTGAACGGATATCTTCAGCGGACAGCATGGAGAAAGATAAGAGTACCGGTGTTGGTTTTTCAGGCAGAAAATGATCATCTGGTATCTAAAAAGGAGCAGGAGCGTTTTGTAATAAAGTTGAACTTGAGAGGACTGACATCCGGAAAAATGATGAAAGTTCCGGGAATAAAACATGAAATTTTTAATTCCAGCGGAAGAGTATTGGAGATATACTGGAAAAAAGTGTTTGCATTTTTGCGTGAAGAATAAAATGAAAAAAGGAGAACAGCAATGAAAAGAAGAATCAGAACGTTCAGCGGAACAAAAAATCCTTCTGTAAGTGAAAGAGAAATTAAAAACCGGACAGTTGCACGGAAAGCGGCAGCGGAAGGTATTGTACTGATGAAAAATGAAGGAGTTCTTCCTCTGAAGAAAGGCAGTAAAATAGCTTTATTTGGAAGTGGAGCCGGACAGACCATTAAAGGCGGAACGGGATCCGGTGATGTAAATGAACGTGAAGTGGTAAGCATTTATCAGGGACTTTTAAATGCGGGTGTAGAGATTACCAGCCGGGACTGGGTGGAAGATTTTCAGAAAATTTATAAGAAGTCCAGAGAAGACTGGAGAGAAGAAATTTTTCGGGAAGCACAGGGAAAGGCATCTATGGATTTCTTTCAGATTTATGCCTCACATGCATATGCGATGCCATCGGGACGTCCGATCCTGGAAAATGACATGAATGGAGCAGACATAGCTGTTTATGTAGTAAGCAGAGTAGCAGGGGAAGGTGCAGACCGTTTTGAGAAAGAAGGAGATTATTATCTGACGGAGCATGAGAAAGAGGATCTGAAAATGATATCCGATCAATGTAAAGATGTGATTGTGATTCTGAATGTAGGTGGTCAGATCGATCTTGGATATATTCTTGGTATATCAAATGTAAAAGCAATTTTAAATATTGTTCAGCCGGGTATGGAAGGTGGAAATGCTCTTGCAGATATTTTAACCGGAAAGGTGACACCAAGCGGTAAACTGACGGCTACCTGGGCAAAGAAATACAGTGATTTTCCAAATTCCGCAACATTCAGTCATAACAACGGTAACATTCAGACGGAGAAATATGAAGAGGGAATCTATGTGGGATACCGCTACTTTGACAGTTTTCAGGTGGAGGTAGAGTATCCGTTTGGATTTGGTCTTTCTTATACGGATTTTGATATTTTACCGGGTAAAGTTCTGGCAGATGAAAATTCGGTCAGTGTGGAAGTAACAGTGAAAAATACAGGAGATACTTACAGTGGTAAGGAAGTGGTACAGATCTATGCATCCTGCCCACAGGAAGGTCTGCCAAAAGAATACAGACGTCTGTGCGGTTTTGCGAAAACAGGACTGCTGAAACCACAGGAAAGTGAGACAATGACGATCACTTTCCCGGCAAAAGCACTGGCTTCTTTTGATGAAGAAACTGCGGCGTGGATTTTGGAAAAAGGGCTGTATGGTATCTGGATCGGAAACTCTTCTCAAAATCTGGTCCTTTCGGGAGCATTTTCGGTAAAAGAGAATGTGATTCTGGAAAAAGTACAGCATATCTGTCCTCTGAAAGAAGAGCTGAAAGAAATCGTTCGTCCGGAAGAAACAATCCGTCAACTGGAAGCAGCATGGCATAAAGAATTGGATCATAAAGGAATTGTGCCGGTTGTATTTGCACCTGTGGCTGAGCAAAAAGAGAGAATACCTGTGGGTGAACCGGAACAGATGGCATCGGAGCTTGTGGAAAAACTGTCGGATGAAGAATTGATTGCTATGGTGATTGGTGAGATCAGTAAAGGACAAGATAATGCTCTGGGATCAGCCGGAATTATGGTTCCGGGAGCTGCCGGAGAGACAAGCGGTATTCTGGAAGAGAAATGGGATGTTCCCGGTGTTTCCATGGCTGATGGACCTGCAGGTCTGCGGTTAATCAAAAAATATGATGTAAATCCCAAAACCGGTGAAATGTATGATGCGGGGTTCCAGGCAGCACTGGAAGGTGGTTTCTTTGCAGCCAAAGAAGTGCATGAAAATGCGGATACCTATTATCAGTATTGTACGGCAATTCCTGTAGGAACTTTGCTGGCGCAGACCTGGAATATGGAACTTCTGGAAGAAACCGGAAAAGCCGTTGCCAGGGAAATGCAGGAGTTTGGAGTAGCATGGTGGCTGGCTCCCGGTATGAATATTCACAGAAATCCTTTGTGTGGCAGAAATTTTGAGTATTATTCAGAGGATCCGCTGGTAAGCGGAATGGCAGCTGCAGCGATAACCCGCGGTGTGCAGTCGGTGGAAGGCGTAGGAACGACGATTAAGCATTTTGCTTGCAACAATCAGGAAGATAACCGTTTGGGCTCCAATAGTGTACTTTCTGAGAGAACTTTTCGTGAGATTTATCTGAGAGGATTTGAAATTGCAGTAAAAACTTCTCAGCCAATGGCAATTATGACATCTTATAACCTGATCAATGGTGTACATGCAGCCAATTGTAAAGATATCTGTACGGTAGCTGCAAGAGAGGAGTGGGACTTCCAGGGAATCATTATGACAGACTGGACAACCACGATGCCTCATGGAGGAAGTATATCGTGGAAATGTGCACAGGCAGGTAATGATCTGATTATGCCGGGTTGGGATGGAGACAGTGAGAGTATTCGCAAAGCACTGGAAGACGGAAGTCTTGACCGAGAAGAACTGAAAGCCTGTGTAAAACGGATGCTGAAAGTGATTTATCAGACGCTGGGATATGAAGACAGTGTAAGCTATGGTGCACAGTTTAAAAATATGGAGCCGTATGTGACAGTTAAAAAATACTCATACTGATTTTTGATATGAATCCATTACATAGATGATATAGTGTCACAGTTAAAAGGGGCTGTCCTGAAAACGTAATTCAGAGACAACCCCTTTTTAACTCTAACATTACGTTATTACAAATTGCATATTTACAAATTGCAAATGATGTGATACACTATATTCAGGTTAACCTCTACTTAAGATAAACACCTATATTTTGCCTTTGGTGAGAACTTTCTCTGATCAGGACAAAATATAGGTGAAATTTATAGTAAAAAACTTAAGTCAGGGGTGTTTTTATATGGGTATCAAAGATACAGTCACAAAAGATTATATAAGTGATCCATACATATTTGCGGATGCGTTTAATTTTTTACTTTATAATGGTG
>SFGF01000128.1 GCA_004556655.1 Lachnospiraceae bacterium
CGTAGATACTACGACTTTTTCCGAGGGAGATGAGATCATCAAGCCGGATTCTCAGGCAACTTATTTGGTAGAAAAAACAAAATCCATCGAAGGGGTATATTGCATTAATAAAGGATATGCTGTTTTTCGAAAAATATTGATACTGGATCAGAACGATGAGTATTGTATCGTAGCCACTGGCACAGACTATGGGATTGCTCAGTTCGATCATATTGTCAGAAATGGAAAATCAGTAAAAGAAGATGATATTTTATATTAAGGAGTGTTTATAAATGATAATTGATCAGTTACAAACAGTAAGAAATGAAATTGCAGAAGCCTGCAAAAGAAGCGGACGGGATTCCAAAGAAGTTACTTTAATTGCAGTAAGTAAAACGAAACCCGTCTCTATGATTGAAGAGGCTATTGAGGCTGGGCAGACTGTATTTGGTGAAAATAAAGTACAGGAACTTTGTTCCAAATATGAAGTACTTCCCAAAAATCTCTCCTGGCATTTGATCGGTCATTTACAGAGAAATAAAGTAAAATATATCGCTGACAAAGCAGCTTTGATCCACTCTGTGGATTCTTTGCGTCTGGCACAGACAATTGATCAGGAAGGAAAAAAGCACAACCGTGTGATTCCCATCCTGATTGAAGTAAATGTTGCCGGGGAAGATACCAAATTTGGTGTTTCCGTAGAGGAAGCTCTTCCTCTAATTGAAGAAATTTCTGTTCTTCCCAATATTCAGGTGAAAGGTCTTATGACAATTGCACCATTTGTGGAAAATCCTGAAGAAAACAGATCTGTTTTCCGAAGATTGAAGCAATTAAGTGTTGACATTGGCGATAAAAACATGAATAATGTGTATATGGATATCCTGAGCATGGGAATGACCAATGATTATCAGGTAGCTGTAGAAGAGGGAGCTACTATGGTCCGTGTGGGAACAGGTATCTTTGGAGAACGCGATTACTCCAAAACAATTTAGATAGGAGATTATAAAATGAGTGTTTTAGATAAGTTTTTAGATGCAATCCGACTGAATGATGATTTTGATGATGACGATGAATTTTTCGATGATGAAGATCTGGAAGCCATGGATGAAGAAAAACCAAAACGCCGTTTCTTTAAAAAACTCGAAGATGACTTTGATGATGATGACGACTTGGAAGATGATGATTATATAAAACCGTCCAAAAAAGAGACTGCAAAAACTGCAAAACAGACCAAGCAGACCAAACAGCCAAAACAGACAGAACGTCAGTCATCTTCCTCAAAAATTACTCCGATGCGCGGCAGAAAGCAGGGATCCACCAGCGCTAACATGGAAGTATGCGTGATCAAACCTTCTTCTATGGAAGATACCAGAGATATCGCAGATACTTTGATTGACCGTTGTACCGTTGTATTAAATCTGGAAGGAATCGACGTTGATGTTGCCCAGAGAATTATCGATTTCTCATCCGGTGCCTGTTATTCTATAGGCGGTAGTCTTCAGAAGATATCCAGTTATATCTTTATCCTGACACCTGCTAATGTAGAGATTTCCGGGGATTTCCAGGAAATTTTAAGTGGTGCGTTTGATGTTCCTTCCGTAAGGACTAGTTTCTGATGAAAGAACAGGAAAACGTATTCAAAAAAAGACTTCAGGATTTATCAAAACGGGCATATTACAGAGATATTGCCATATTCACCGATTTTCTTGATCTCAATGAACTTCATATAGTACATAGTTTTCATCCTGAAGAAAGTGGAATTCATATTCACTTTTTCGGAGGCTATGAAGGAGCAGAGCGTCAGATAGCAGCATTTCTTCCTGATGCTCTTTCTTTTGAAGATGAGACTGTCCTGCATGAAATGTACCCTATTGATTGCCTGAAGATTTCTCCCTGTTCCGTCAAATACGCTGAATCCCTTTCACATAGAGATTATCTGGGCGCATTGATACATCTGGGAATCGATCGTTCCAAACTGGGAGACATTGTAATAAAAGAAAAAGATGCGTATCTTTTTTGTCTGAAGCAAATGTCCGAATTTTTGCTTCAGAATCTTGAGAAAGTACGTCACACCAATGTTACCGTCAGTAAAGTTACCAATCTCTCAGATCTCCCCAAGCCAGACCTGAAAGAGATACACGGTACAGTGGCTTCTGTACGGCTTGACAGTATGATCGCCCTGGCGTTTTCATCATCCAGAAACAGCATGATCGGACTTATAGAAGGCGGAAAAGTTTTTGTTAACGGGAAAATGACCATATCCAATGGACATCCCTTGAAACAGGGTGACATTATCTCTGTCAGAGGATATGGCAAGTTTCTTTTTGACGGCGATATTTCCACTACTAAAAAAGGAAGATACAGTGTGACAGTTTATCGTTATATATGACATTAAAATCAGGAGGATAAAAAATGAGCAAGCAAATGAGAGTATACCGTGAAGGTGAATTTGATTATCAGATTGTATGGGAGGAAGACTTTTCCCATCTGTCTGAGGAAATTAAAAAACTTAATCTTACGTGTGGAAAAATCTGTATCGTTTCTGATGATAAGGTTGCTCCACTTTATGGAGCACAGGTGAAAGATGCACTTATTTCTTCAGCGGGACAAATTGATCTCTTTACATTTCCGGCCGGAGAAGAGAATAAAAATCTGGACACGGTAAAAGATCTTTATACATTTTTAATTGAAAATAAATATGGCAGAAAGGATATTCTAATCGCTCTTGGCGGAGGAGTCACCGGTGATCTTACCGGATATGCTGCTGCAACTTATCTGCGCGGCATTGATTTTATACAGATCCCCACAACATTGCTTGCACAGGTGGACAGCAGTGTGGGAGGAAAAACCGGCGTTGATTTTAACCAGTATAAAAATATGATTGGAGCTTTTCATCAGCCCCGCCTTGTTTATATGAACCTGAATACTTTAAAAACTCTGCCGGATGATCAGTTTGCCAGCGGTATGGGTGAAGTGTTAAAGTCTGGTCTGATCCGTGACGGCAAATTCTATGAGTGGACGATCAATCATATGTCTGAAATTCAAGAACGGATTTATCCTGTTCTTGTAAAAATGATACGGAAATGTTGTGAAATCAAATCTGCTGTAGTGGAAAGTGATCCGACAGAGCAGGGTGAGAGAGCACTTCTGAATCTTGGACATACGATTGGTCATGCCGTTGAAAAACAGATGAATTTTAAGCTTCTTCATGGGCATTGTGTAGCACTTGGAACAATAGCTGCTGCATATATTTCCTTCAAAAGGGAATATTTATCAACTGAAGAATTTTATGAAATCAGGGATATGAATGTGGGATTTGATCTTCCAATTTTCTTCGAAGGACTTTCTTCACGGGATGTGCTCGAAGCAACAAAATCAGATAAGAAAATGATCAACGGACAGATCAAATTTGTACTTCTGAAAAAAATAGGTCAGGCTTATATCGATACTACAGTAACTGATGATGAGATGATGGATGCAATTAACTTTATTAATGGAGACTTAATCGATGGAGAATAAACATTCAGCAGCCGTATATGGCATCCTTGGACTTCTGGGAACCGCATTCCTTACACTCTTTGATCAGTGGACAAAACACCTTGCAGTTTTGCATCTGGCTGGTCAGGATGCTCTGGTTTTATTTCCCGGAGTCTTTGAACTTCGTTATCTCGAAAACCGTGGAGCCGCTTTTGGCATTTTACAAAATAAAATCTGGATTTTCGCAATACTAACTGTAATTTATTTATGTGCTGCCATATGGATCTATTTTAAAATTCCCCGTGTAAAAAAATACAGGATTCTGCACATAATCGCCGTAGTTTTAACAGCAGGAGCACTTGGTAATTTTATTGATCGTATTCGTCTGGGATATGTAGTTGATTTCTTTTATTTTTCATTGATTGATTTTCCAATATTCAATGTTGCGGATATTTTTGTGGTGATATCATTTATCCTCCTGGCGATTTGTATTTTATTCATCTATAAAGAAGAGGATCTTTCATTTTTAAGTTTTAAAAAACAGGAGTAGCCATATGGAATATCTTTCTATGACCGTTGAAAATCAAGAAAATAATCTGCGCATTGACAAATTACTCTCAGACAGAATACCAGAACAGTCACGTTCTTATCTTCAAAAACTGATTAAAGATGGCAATATTACGGTAAACGGAAATATTGTTAAACCAAATTATAAAGTACAGGCAAATGATCTGATAAATCTATCACTTCCAGAACCAGAAGAACCAGATATTTTGCCGGAGAATATTCCTCTGGATATTCTCTATGAAGATGATGATATACTTGTGATCAATAAACCGAAGGGTATGGTTGTTCACCCCAGCGCAGGTCACTATACCGGCACTGTGGTAAACGCAGTTATGTATCACTGCAATGGCAATCTTTCCGGAATCAACGGTGTTATGCGGCCGGGAATCGTTCACAGAATTGATATGGATACTACCGGAGCAATTGTTATATGTAAAAGCGATCAGGCCCATCAGAATCTAGCAGAACAATTAAAGGTACATTCTATTACAAGAAAATACAGAGCTATTGTTTATGGTAATTTTAAAGATGATAACGGAACCATCACAGGAGATATTGGACGCCATCCCATCGACCGCAAAAAAATGGCTATTGTTCAGCGCAATGGTAAGCCAGCCATCACACATTACCATGTTCTGGAACGATTCGGTTCTTACACGTACATCGAATGCCAGCTGGAGACGGGAAGAACTCACCAGATTCGTGTGCACATGGCTTCCAACGGACATCCTCTCCTTGGTGATGAATTATATGGACCATCTAAATGTCCATTTCATCTGCAGGGGCAATGTCTCCATGCAATGACCTTAGGCTTTAAACATCCTATATCTGGTCAATATGTGCAATTTGAAGCGCCATTACCTGATTATTTCACACATTTGTTACAAAATTTAAGAAAATATTGACTATACATCGTTATAAATTTATCTTATAATATTAATAGAATA
>SFGF01000045.1 GCA_004556655.1 Lachnospiraceae bacterium
TTAATCATCACCGAGTAGGATTCCCAAAGTAAAACAGCCCCGAATTGACGGGGCTAATGTTTCACTTATTTTGGGACATTTTCAAAAATGCTTGACATACATGTTATTCGCACGAACCCTACATAACTCACTTTATTCAGAATTGTCCATTTCCCGATCGCTCCTTTTCTTCCCATCGGCATTCTTTCTTTCAGAAAAGCATTGTAAAACTGACTGTGGGATAAATTCCCCAAAGCATAAAATACCCGCCACATCAACACGATATAGCGGATACTTAAACTTATTTTAAACATTTACCCTGTTTGCTTAACCAAGATCTGATTATTTTTTTAATCCCGGACTGTTTTTCAATTCCACCAAACTATGCATCTCTCTCAGAACTGTAGCACCGCAGTCATTGCCAACCTCAGGAGAAATGCCTTAACCGGAGTATTTGTGGTCTTTTCCATCGCCTTTTTCCATGTTCCCGAAGAACTTGCCTTCAATCCGTCTCCCATCAACCGCATTCCATAAAGGAACACGGCCAGTCCGCCTAATAATGTAATGAGACAAGGGACAAAAGGTCATGCATTCCATGCTTGCATGAAAATGCATACCTTTTGTCCCTTGTCTCATTACACTAATAATAATCTTATTACCGTATCGGCTTATTTTATCATTTATTGTACTTAAAGTACATTCACAAAAAATTACTCTACATCCAACAGAGCTGCCAGATCCTCTTCACCTGTACGAACCTTAACAACCTTGCTGACATTGTATACAAAAATCTTTCCATCTCCGATATGTCCTGTATAAAGAACTTTCTTTGCTGTCTCGATCACAGTGTCTACCGGAATATTTCCTACGATTACTTCAACTTTCACCTTAGGCAGCAGAGTTGCATCCATCTCAACTCCACGATATTTCTCTCCGGCTCCCTTCTGAACGCCGCAGCCCATAACCTGTGTTACGGTCATACCGGTTACACCGATATCGTTCATCGCTTTCTTCAACTGATCATATCTGGACAGTTTGGAAATAATCGATACTTTGTAAATTCCCGTACCAAAATCAGGAGCTTTAAATACTTTAACTGCCGCTTCCTTCTGAGCCTGGGAAGCTTCCGCATAATTATCCTGACCAAGGTTGGTATTTTCATTAACTTCCATCGTCATAGTGTTGGAAATATCCATAATACTGAAACCTACATATGCAGACGGAAGACCATGCTCTGTGGAATCCAGACCAACGATTTCTTCGTCTTCACTTACTCTCAGACCAATGGTAGCACGAATTACGATAAATGCGATTGTGATCGTTACCGCCGTCCATGCAACTACGGTAATTACACCGAGAAGCTGTTTTCCAAGCAGGATGAAACCGCCGCCATAGAACAGACCTGTAAATGTATCATTTCCCGGAGCTGAGGTAGTTGCAAAGAAACCAACTGCGATTGTACCCCAGATACCGTTTAAGCAATGAACCGCAACAGCGCCTACCGGGTCGTCAATGTGAAGAATATTGTCAAGGAACCATACACCAAATACTACCAGAACGCCTGCAACAGCACCGATTACGATAGAACCAAACACATCTGTCACATCACATCCGGCCGTGATTGCTACCAGACCTGCCAGAGATGCATTCAGACACATAGAGACATCAGGTTTTCCATATCGGATCCAGGTAAAGATCATACATACTACGGTGGCAATTGACGGTGCAACTGTTGTCGTCACAAAGATGGAACCGAGCTGCTCAACAGAAGTAGCTGCTGCTCCGTTGAATCCATACCAGCCAAGCCACAGGATGAAAACACCGAGACATCCGATCGGCAGGTTATGGCCCGGGAAAGCATTTACTTTCGTAATCTTTCCGGATTTATCCGTTACAAATTTTCCGATACGCGGTCCCAGAAGCTTTGCACCGATCAGGGCCGAGATACCGCCTACCATATGTATTGCGCAGGAACCTGCAAAATCATGAAATCCCAACTGTGACAGCCAGCCGCCGCCCCAGATCCAGTGTGCCTCAATCGGGTAAATCAGGGCTGAAATCACGCCTGAATAAATACAATAGGAAAGGAATTTTGTTCTTTCAGCCATTGCACCGGAAACGATCGTTGCGGTTGTCGCACAAAACACCAGATTAAATACGAAGTTTGACCAGTCAAAATTGGCATAGTTTGTGAAAATATCAAAGCCGGGTTTTCCGATAAAGCCGAACAAGTCCTCTCCCAACAGAAGGCCAAAACCAATCAGGATAAACATTACGCATCCAATACAGAAATCCATAAGATTCTTCATCAGAATATTTCCTGCATTCTTTGCACGTGTAAATCCAGTCTCAACCATTGCAAATCCTGCCTGCATCCAGAATACCAGTGCAGCGCCGATCAAAAACCAGACTGCAAATACCTGACCGTTGACGGCATTCAAAATTTCTTCACTCATAATACTTCCTCCTCTTAAAAAAAATAAAAAAAGGAGACTGCGATGTGCTTCCTGCTCATCGTAATCTCCTTTGATATATATTTATTATACCTCTTTTAGAATTATAGTCAATGTACGAAACGATTAAAAAAATCATTAAATCCAGAAAAATTTCATGAGATTAACCAAAATTTTATTATTTTTTAAAATTCATCCCGGGAAGTTTTAAAAAACTCCCCGGTCCATTTTTAAATTTGCTTCAGTACAAAGGTCTCGTATGGTTTCAAAACAATTTCTTTTTTGTCATACTCATTTTCCATATTGGAAATCATGCATTCTGCGCCCACAAATTCTTCAGGAACCGCAAACGGTACTTCCCGGTCAGTAAAATTGCAGACTACCAGAAGTTTTTCATTCTCAAGAGTTCTGGTATATACATACAATTCTTCGCTGTCCACCATCAGCAGGTCATATTTTCCATATATCATAACCGGATTCTCTTTTCTGAGAGCGATCAGTTTCTTATAATAATGAAACACAGAATTGGGGTTCGCGGTTTCTGCTTTCGCATTAATTACCTTGTAATTCGGATTTACATTGATCCACGGCTTTCCTTCGGTAAATCCCGCATTCTCCGTATCATCCCACTGCACCGGAGTCCTAGCGTTATCACGGCTCATGGTTGTAAGGCACGGCCAGAAATCTTCATGAGATACAATCCCGCTCTCACACCATTCTTTATATCCGTTGATACTCTCAATATCCCTGAAATCTTCCTTCGTCCGGAACGGATAATTCGTCATACCCAATTCTTCTCCCTGATATATATACGGTGATCCCTGCATCATATGAAGACAGGTTGCCAGCATCTTTGCGGAAACTTCTCTATATTCCGGACGATCATCTCCAAACCGGGAAACAGCTCTCGGCTGATCATGATTATCCCAGTACAGGCTGTTCCATGCCTGTCCATACAACTCTGTCTGCCATTTTGACATGATTTTTTTCAGTTTGGTAAGAGGCATTCTCTGATCTGTCCATTTTCCATATTTACTTTCACTTCCCACATGTTCAAACTGGAATACCATATTCAGTTCATGGGTATCCTCACCGGCATATTGTTTCGCCAGTTCTGTGGTAACTCCCGGCGTCTCTCCCACTGTAATCAAATCATATTTAGAAAGAACTTTTTCATTCATTTCCTGCAGATACTTGTGTATATTCGGTCCATGGGTACAGTAGGGACTGAAATCGCCATAGAGATCATTTACCTCGCCATCCGGCATTTCTTTTGTCTTGGAAATCATACAGATTACATCCATACGAAATCCGTCAATGCCCTTATCGCACCACCAGGTCATCATATCAAATACTTCCTGACGTACTTTCGGGTTATCCCAGTTCAGATCCGGCTGTTTTTTGGAAAACAGATGCAGATAATACATCCCCGTCTCTTTATCAAACTCCCATGTGGAGCCTCCGAAACATGCACCCCAGTTATTCGGCTCTTTTCCGTCTTTGCCCTCTCTCCAGATATAATAATCACGATACGGGTTATCTTTTGATTTGCGGCTTTCCATAAACCACTTATGTTCATCTGAAGTATGGTTTACTACCAGGTCCATAACGATCTTGATACCTCTCTTATGAGCTTCTGCAAGCATCTCATCGAAGTCTTCCATCGTTCCAAACTCATCCATGATATCCTGGTAATCACTGATGTCGTACCCATTATCATCATTCGGTGATTTGTAAACAGGTGAGAGCCAGATCACATCGATGCCCAGATACTTCAGGTAATCCAACCTGCTTGTAATTCCTTTTAGATCACCGATCCCATCTCCGTTACTGTCCATAAAACTACGGGGATAAATCTGATAAATAACAGCTTCCTTCCACCATGCTTTCTTCATATCATTCCATCCTCTCCTTTTTGAATTACTTGAAAACGGCTAGATTTATTTTATCATACGAAAAATATAGGTGCAAGACGTCGCTGCTTATCTTCAAAACTACAATTACCCCAAAGAAGATATCTTTGAGGCAATCGTAAACATTTTATTCAATTATAAATGAAATCTCAAATCCATTAGCGATAAATAATATCATCTCTTCCCGGTCCATTGGAAACCATAGTAATCGGGAATCCGATTTTCTCTTCCACAAATTCGATGTATTTTCTGCAGTTTTCCGGCAGATCTTCATACTTTTTAATTCCACGGATATCGCATTTCCATCCCGGCAGTTTCTCGTATACCGGTTTTGCTTTTTCCAGTAGTGTAGTGGTCGGGAAATCTGTAGTGATTTCTCCATCAATATCATATGCTACGCATACCGGAATCTCATCCAGATATCCAAGAACATCCAGAACGGTAAAGGCCACATCGGTAGTTCCCTGCATACGGCAGCCATATTTGGATGCTACAACATCAAACCATCCCATACGTCTCGGACGTCCTGTCGTTGCACCATACTCTCCGCCATCCCCGCCGCGGCGTCTCAGCTCATCTGCTTCATCACCAAAAATCTCGGATACAAAAGCACCTGCTCCTACTGCACTGGAATATGCCTTACATACAGTAATGATCTTCTTGATCTCGTACGGAGGAACACCTGCTCCGATCGCTCCATATCCAGCCAGTGTGGAAGAAGATGTAACCATAGGATAAATTCCATGATCCGGATCTTTCAAAGAGCCCAGCTGACCTTCCAAAAGAATCTCTTTTCCTTCTTTCAGAGCATTCCAAAGATACAGAGATACATCGCATACATATGGCTCAACCATTTTCTTATATGTCATCAGTTCTTCAAAAACTTCTTCCGGCTTCAACAGTGGCTTGTGATACAGATGCTCCAGCATAACATTCTTTGTCTCGCAAATCCGCTCAACCTTTTCTTTTAATGCTTCCTCGTCAAACAGTTCACTGACCTGGAAACCGATCTTTGCAAATTTATCAGAATAAAACGGAGCAATACCCGACTTGGTAGAACCGAAAGACTTTCCTCCCAGACGCTCCTCTTCGTACTGGTCAAATAAAATATGGTAGGACATTACCATCTGTGCGCGGTCAGACACAAGGATCTTTGGTGTCGGAACTCCTTTCTCTACAATTCCCTGAATCTCTTTAAACAAAAGCGGCACATTCAGTGCAACACCATTTCCGATCACGCTGGTAGTATGATCATAAAATACACCTGACGGCAGGGTATGTAATGCGAACTTTCCATAATCATTTACGATGGTATGACCCGCATTGGCACCACCCTGGAAACGCACGATAATATCGGCTTCCTTGGCCAGCATATCTGTAATCTTACCTTTTCCTTCATCTCCCCAGTTTGCTCCAACAACAGCTTTAATCATTTGGTTACCTCCTGATGGGTTCATAATCTAATCTCTGACCAGCTTATTATACAACATTTTTCTTATAAGTAAAACTTATTATTACTTATAAATAATAGTCAGCTATAATATATTTTAATAAATATAATGGGTACTAATTCTTTACCACATACATGATTATTATACCGCTTATCAGGAAGATACTCAAGTATTTTTCGCAATTATTCTATGAAGCGAACTGTTCAAAAAATATTATGGGTTGTCTCCACTGTATTATAAAGCAAGAATTTCCCCGGGGAAAATGTAAAAGTTCTGCTATAAAATAATTCTATCACATCGTTACCTCTCAATCCGAATCCAAAAATCATCCTCTGCCATTCGTCCTTCTGTTTTTTCAATAATCATAAACGGGTCATAAAATGGTAAATCCAAATCTCTTAATATCAGTTTCATTTTATCTCTGGTTCGAGGGAAACATCTGGATTCCAGAAATTCCATGTATTGATGATAGTCCAGATTTTCTGTTCTGCCAAACGCTCTGAACATAATATTGTCTGTGTAATTTTTAATTTGAATTTTTTGATTTATTTCATCTACATCAATTAAGGTACATATCGTCTGTTTATGCATATACCAAAGCCGAATAGGATATACTTTAGGTGGAACTTTCATTTTTTCTACATAGTTTTGTTCTTTTTCTAAAAGTTGCAGAAGTAACACTAATGGTCCTCTGATATGTGAGGCACTTGTCTCCCATCTTTCTACTGTTGACTTTGAAGAACCAAGTAATTCTGCAAATTCTTTTTGTGTAAGTCCCAGTTTTTTTCTTACATTTTTTATTTCTGCTGCAGTAGTATATTCCGGTGTAACAAATATCTTTTTACTCATAAATCCCTCCTTTTCATTATCAAACCATTAAAATAAAGGTTTGTAAAGAAAAAATACCATTATTTTAAAGGTTTTTATTAATACGACTATTTCCTATTCTTTTACTCGTACAATAAGGTTATAATACATATATCAATAAAGCAAAAAGAAGGGAATGGCGCATACTCATGAAAATACAAAAACAGATTTCCCAGAATGCATATCACGCAGATGACAGTTTTCTGGGACGTTATCAGAAATTAATCAAACAGGAAGTGATCCCCTATCAGTATCAGGTATTATGTGATCAGGCAGAGGGGACAGAAAAAAGTCACGTAATCGCCAATTTTAGCAATGCGGGAAAAGCACTTCGCGGCGAAGATGTGGGCGACGGATTTTACGGTATGGTATTCCAGGACAGTGATGCTGCAAAATGGCTGGAGGCTGTTGCCTATTCTTTGACGATATTTCCGGATAATGAGTTGGAAGAAACAGCCGATCAACTGATAGAGCTGATTGCCCGGGCACAGGATGAAGATGGTTATCTGAATACCTATTATACGATTAAAGACCGGGATAAACGATGGACCAATCTTTTGGAGGGACATGAACTATACTGTTCAGGACATATGATGGAAGCAGCCTGTGCATATTTTGAAGCCACAGGAAAAGACAGACTTCTGAATGTAATGCTGAAAAATGCAGAACACATTTATCACATTTTTATTGAAGAAGGACGAGACGGATATCCCGGTCATCCGGAAGTGGAGCTTGCTCTGATGAGAATGTATCATCTCACAGGTGAAAAGCATTGTCTGGAACTGGCAGAACATTTTATCAATGTTCGTGGTGTTGACAGGGATTTTTTCAAAGAAGAAGCAAAGAAGCGAAACTGGATGGTCTGGGGCATGGATGCCACTGATCTGGAATATAATCAGAGCTATGCACCGGTGAGAGAACAGGAAGATGCAACGGGACATGCTGTCCGTGCAGTGTATCTCTATACCGCTATGGCAGATCTGGCTGCCGAGACAGAAGATGAAGCACTAAAAAACGCCTGCAGAAAATTATGGGAAAGTATTACCGAACGCAGAATGTATGTGACTGGAGGTATCGGTTCCACCGGAATCGGAGAAGCATTTACGGTAGATTATGATTTGCCGGGAGACACCGCCTACTGTGAAACCTGTGCATCCATCGGACTGATGTTTTTTGCTTCCAGAATGCTGGAACAGGATGTCCGAGGTGAGTATGCAGATGTGATGGAACGGGCATTTTATAATACCGTGCTGGCAGGTATGCAACTGGACGGAAAACGTTTCTTTTATGTCAATCCGCTGGAATGTATTCCGGGAATTTCCGGAAAAGCTGTGACCCACAGACACGATCTGACCCAGCGTCTCAAATGGTATGCCTGTGCCTGCTGTCCTCCCAACACGGCAAGATTGATCTCTTCTATTGGAAAATATGCCTATGGGGAAAATGCTGAAACTGCATACTGCCATTTATTTGCCGGCGGTAAAGTAAAATTTGAAAATGGAATAGAACTTTCCTGTGAAACATCCTATCCTTATGGCTTTACAGTCAATTATCAAGTGAACGCTGGAAACGGACACCTTGCCATTCGTATTCCCGCATGGAGCAAAACATATGGCATATGTGTAAATAAAAAAGAAACAACCTGCATGCTGCAGAGCGAATATATATATCTGAATGTTAAAGAAGGGGATATGATTCGGATTACTCTGGACGATTCACCTTATCACATATATGCATCTTCCAAAATCCCTCAGCTGTCGGGATATACCGCCGTGTGCAGAGGACCCCTGGTGTACTGCTTCGAGGGTGTTGATAATGATGGAGATGTACTGTCCTTATCGTTAAAAAGAGGTGGAAAACTGGTGGTATCTGCCTATAATACAGAACTACTGGGAGGTAACGTACAAATTACTGCAGAGGCGGTTCGCCGGGAAACAGATGGACACCTGTATTCGAATCAGCCTCCTGTAGAAAAGCCGGATCAGGCAACGGCTGTTCCATACTACACCTGGTGCAACCGGGGAGAAAACCAGATGCGGGTGTGGATGCACGAAATATAGGATAATATAAATTAACCCCGGGGCAAATGTAAAGGTCCCCGGGGTAAATATGCATATTTTTATACATTAATTTCCGCAGTCATTCCCAACAGTTCTTTGTTCTCATCCAACATCGGCTGAATCACATTTTTCAGGAATGCATCTACCTGTACTGCTGCTCGTCCTGTATATTTTGCAGGATCCATGGTTTTTTCCAGTTCTTCCAACGTCAGGTTGAATGCCGGATCCGCTGCAATCAGTTCCAGAAGGTTATTGTCTTTTCCTTCCACCTTTACAGTCTTTCCTGCTTCCATAGACAGTTCTCGGATTCTCTCATGAAGTTCCTGACGGTCTCCGCCTGCTTTTACTGCATCCATCATGATGTTTTCTGTAGCCATAAAAGGCAGTTCGGAGCGAAGTCTCTTCTCGATTACTTTCGGATATACCACCAGACCATCAACAACATTTAGACACAGATCCAGAATACCATCTACAGCCAGAAATCCTTCCGGAATAGAAAGTCTCTTATTTGCGGAGTCATCCAGAGTTCTCTCAAACCACTGAGTAGCGGAAGTAATCGCCGGATTCAAAGCATCCACCATTACAAATCGGGACAGGGAAGCAATTCTCTCACTTCTCATAGGATTTCTCTTATAGGCCATTGCTGAGGAACCGATCTGGCTCTTTTCAAACGGTTCTTCCACTTCTTTCAGATGCTGCAGAAGACGAATATCATTAGAGAACTTGTGTGCACTTGCTGCGATACCTGCCAGCACGTTCAATACTCTTGTATCAACCTTACGGGAATAAGTTTGACCGGATACCGGATAACACTCTTTAAATCCCATTTTCTCAGCAATCATCGGATCAATTTTGTCGATAGTCTCCTGATCTCCATCAAATAATTCCAGGAAACTTGCCTGTGTACCGGTAGTTCCCTTGGAACCCAGCAGTTTCATGGTTCCGAGAACATGATTCAAATCCTCCAGATCCAGCATAAATTCCTGCATCCACAGAGTCGCACGTTTTCCTACGGTTGTAGGCTGTGCCGGCTGAAAATGTGTAAAGGCCAGCGTTGGCAGATTCTTGTGCTCATCCGCAAATTTTGCCAGCTCAGCGATTACATTTACCAGTTTTTTCTTAACCAGCTTCAGAGCCTCTGTCATCACGATAATATCTGTATTATCCCCTACGTAACAGGAAGTTGCGCCCAGATGAATAATTCCTTTCGCTTTCGGGCACTGTACGCCATAAGCATATACATGAGACATTACATCATGACGAACCTGACGTTCTCTCTCTTTTGCCACATCATAGTTGATATCATCTTTATGAGCTTTCAGCTCATCGATCTGCTCCTGAGTAATCGGCAGTCCCAACTCTTTTTCAGTCTCTGCCAGTGCGATCCACAGTCTTCTCCAGGTACGGAACTTCATATCCGGTGAAAAAATATACTGCATTTCCTTGCTGGCATATCGCTCTGAAAGCGGACTTACATATCTATCTGTGCTCATACAAAATCTCCTTTATCTGTTTTTCGGGGATTTTATTTCCCTCTTTTTCGTACGCTAAAATTATATACTACTGTAACACGAAACGCAAGGTCAGTTCTGATGAAACTTACCCAGAAATTCTTTCATCCTTGTATGTTCTGCCTCAAATACTTCTTCCGGTGTACCTTCCAGTGCAATCACGCCTTTATCCATAAAAATGATCCTGTCAGAAATGTTTCTTGCAAATTCCATTTCATGGGTTACAATCGCCATGGTAATATCCAAATCAGCCAATGAACGAATCACCTTCAGGACCTCACCGGTAAGCTCCGGGTCAAGAGCCGATGTGGGTTCATCAAAAAACAGGATCTTCGGATTCAAAGCCAGCGCTCTCGCAATCGCCACACGCTGACACTGTCCACCGGAGAGCTGGAAAGGATAGGCATCTTCCTTATCCGACAGTCCCATCTTGGCAAGCAGTTCTCTTGCTTCTTTATATACTTCTTCCTTATTTCTTTTCTGTACATGAATCGGTGCATCCGTAATATTTTTCATTACAGAATAATGAGGAAACAGATTAAAATTCTGGAACACCAACCCGAAATAAGACTGAATCTGCTTCATTTCACTTTTGGGAGGATACATAACTTTTCCATTCTCCACCCAAGATGCCTTTTTCCCCAGATAGATGACTTCCCCACCATCAATATTTTCCAGCATGGTCGCACATCTCAGCAATGTGGATTTACCCGATCCGGAAGGTCCGATGATCGATACAATCTCCCCCTCTTCTACCGCGAGAGAAATATCCTTGAGAACGCCCGTACCATCAAATCCTTTTTCTATATGGTTCATTTCCAAAAGCTTCATATTTCATTCCTCCTAACGATAGTAATCCAGTTTCTTTTCGAACAGTTCCATTACCCATGCCACCACAAAATTAAAAACATAATAGAACACACCGGCTATAAAGAACGGAATAACCGTCGTCTGTGCAGCTGCAATCTGCTTTGCCACAGCAAACATTTCTATGTAGGATACGGAATACACAAGAGAAGTATCTTTGACAAGAGTAATCACTTCGTTTGTTACAGACGGCAATACAATCTTTACCACCTGTGGAAGTATCACTTTGAAAAATGTCTGACTTTTACTGTATCCCAGAAGCTGAGCGGCTTCGTATTGTCCTTTCGGTATGGATTCAATACCGGATCTGTAAATTTCCGCAAAATATGCTGCATAGTTCAGGGAACATCCCAACAAAATCGCGGTAAACTTATATCCTCCGATATTCATCCCCCACAGGTAATATGGTCCAAAATACCAAATCAGGAGCTGAAGCATCAGCGGTGTTCCGCGCATAATGGAAATATAAATTTTTACGATCCAACTGATGGGCTTAATACGACTGACTCTTCCAAAATAAACAACCATACCCAGAGGCAAAGAAAAAATCAATGTCAGCGCAAATATGAGACATGTCTGACCAAACCCAATAGTCAGCTGCCGTAACATCACCTCAAAACTCATATATTCTCCTTCCATACGGTAAAGCTCTCAAAAACATTTCACCTGATACTTCTTTAAGCGAACATGCCCCCCGGGAATCCTCCCGAGGGGTCTGCTTCGCTCTATTCTATCATTCTATATTGATTATTCCGCTTTTAATGTAACCATATCAGCGATCTCATACTTCTCAGCAAGTTCGGCTACTGTACCATCATTTGCCAGTTCCTGAAGATCTGCATTGACAATATCACACAGTTCCTGGTCACCTTTTCTAAATCCGATTGCGTATTGTTCTGTATTCAAAGTTTCATCCAGAATCATAAATCCTTCACCTCTGGAATTCAACTGATATTTAGCAACTCCTACGTCAATTGCCAGAGCATCCAGAGCACCCGCCTGCAATTCGGTAAATGCTGTATTATAATCAGCAAATTCATTCAATGAACCGAAAGTATCTGCCAGAGCTTTCTGTCCTCCTTCTTCCTCACTCTGTAAAAGATCCAGAGCTGCAGAAGCTGCCTGAACACCGACGATTTTGCCTGCCAGATCTGCCAGTGTTGAAATACCGGAATTCTCAGCAACAACGATTACCTGGCTGTTATCCACATAAGGAACAGAGAATGTATAATCATCTTCCCGTCCGTTCATGGTGAATCCGTTCCAGATACAATCAATAGACCCCGAATTCAGCTCCATATCCTTAGAATCCCAGTTAATCGGTTTCTTTACTAACTTCCATCCTTCCAGGTCACATACAGCCTGTGCCAGTTCCAGGTCAAATCCAGTATATTCACCATTATCATCCATGTATCCATACGGCGGATATTCTGCATCAAAACCAACAGTGAAAGTCTTGACACTGCTGGAATCTGTCACATCAGAAACTTCTTCTGCCTCTTCCGCTTCATCCTCAGCTGCTTCCTCTGTCTCATCAGTTGTCTCAGTCTCCTGAGAAGCATCTGTCTGTGTCTCTTCTTCTTTCGCACCACAGCCTGCAAACATAGACAGAACCATGGAGGTTGCTAATAATAAACTTAAAACTTTCTTCTTCATAATAATAGTCTCCTTTATCCAATTCGCATGGTAACACTCTATCATAGTAAAGCAGTCGTGTCAAGCACTTCTTGGAATTTAATACCCCGTACTCCGATGGTATTCTCTCGTAAGCCTTTCCAACATATTTTCCAATGCTTTCCGGTATCCGTCAAAATTTCCTTTCTTTTTTTCTTCCAGTGCTTTTGCATATTCTTTTCCGTCTTCGGATTCAAACATTTCTTTTGCAGTTTCTTCTACTTCTGCAAGAATCTCACTTTCACTGTTACTGTCCACTCCCAGCTCTGCAGCCTTTTGTGCAAAAGCCCGGATCCCTTTTTCCATATAGACCGCATACAGATAACTTTTAATAGATGCCATCGTCCTCAGATGCTCATACGCCCGTGAAAAGCAGGTAATCGCCTCTTCCATCTGGAACAGTCTTGCATACGCACATCCCATATTATGGTATATACCTCCGACAAACTGACCGCCCAGCTGATCTTTTTCTGTAACATTCCCTTCAAGCTTATCATGGAGAGCTTTCTGGTAAACTTTGATGGCATTGACATATTTGCCATGTTCCATCAGATAATCCCCTTTGATTTTTTGACGAAGCACCTCCGGTTCCTGGGAGAACTTCTGAATCTGCTGATTCAGTTTTCTGAATTCATCCAACGACAAATAATTAATCTCCTTGAAGATCGGAAGAATAAAATCTCCAATCTTAAGGTTCTCATCCAGAAGATTGTAAAGCTTCTGTGCCAATTTTTTCAGTCCCAGTTCATCTCTGAGCCAAAAGCATAATTCCTCATTGATAATCGTAGAATCCAGCAAATATATATTATGATACAAATAAAAACACAATTCCTCGATAGAATATATATTTGTACTGACATTCTCTATATAATAGGGCAGTTTGGCCCGTTTTACCTGACATAATATATAACCGCTCATTCTGCCCCTCCTTTAACCAACCATTGTTTCCTGCCATTTTAATCCTGAACTTGGATACATTTCTCCAAATCCCATATCTTCCACATCAATCTTACAACGATTTGCAGACTCAAATTCCAGATGCAGATGCAGTCTTGTGGCTTTCGGCGGTCTTTTGGGGAGTCCCGGAAGTGTCATACTATATCGTTCTTTCCGCGTATTTTCCATATTGCTCACCACAAAAGTAAGTTCTTCAGTATCATCCATCAGAAGCTCACAGTCGCCCACAGCCTCATACCAGTTGACACCTGCAGAAATCAATGAATGATAGGCCGGTGTACCAAAAACCATCATATCCATTCCCACGTTCAGCCTTACCATATCATTTCCCGCATACAGATACCCTTTCAGATTTCGTTCCTCTACCTTTTCCTTTGCGCCATAACATGCACCCTTTGCAAACAGGTTATTGCCGTAAAATACATGTCGCTGATGACGACACAAAAGTGGTACCGAGCGCACAGCCCACTCTCTGTCAAATCCCTCTCCTACCAGAAAGATACTGGAAAACACTTCATTTCCAATGGATTCCTGAATCAGTTCATAAAAATCAAAATCTCGCGCCACCGCATCCTGATGCAGCGTAACTCTCTTTCCTCTCTTTACACTGACCTGCACCGGTTTTGTCTTTTTATCCATCACAAGCTTCGAGAAAGCCACTTCATCCTGATCAAATGTAAACAACGCCACATTTCTGCTCCATATTTCCATTTTCTGATACAGTGTATGATAATAAAAACTTTCCTCATAATCCTGAAGGAAACATCTCTTTCTGGAAAATCCCATATATTCACAGGCAATTCTTATATTTTCTACCATAGCTTTTGTCAGTTTCGGCGTGGTTATCATAAGACCGCTGATACTCTTAATGGGATCCGGAACTCCCAGAATCCGAAGTGCACTCCCTATAAAGATTCCCAGAAGTTCCCCTGTCTGCCTCTCCTGGCCGTCCACTGTTACCGTACGTTCATTGGAACAGAGTTCATATAGATTATCCAAATATATTTCTTCCTGCCGGCTTACAAAATATTCCACTTCAAGACCAAAATGCCATTCCTCTTCACCTGGCTTTTTGCTCAGACAATTGGGAAATGTATACTGACCGCTTCCCACTTTCATGGGCAACGAAACCGGCTCACCTTCTCTTCTGTCATAATAGCAGAGCTGTGATACTTTTTCCCCCAGGTCAAAACCAACTATAATATTTCTGACTTCATTCATCTTTGTGCCTCCACCTTCATCACTCAATCAGAGGGAACATCTTTTCTGCCAGCCGTTCCCTTACCAGATATTCATGCATGGCATCCTCCGTCTGCTCATATTGCAGCAGTTTCTGTCCCGCCAGCATCTGATTTAACAATTGATATTTGGAGTTTCCTTCCTGAGAAGTTTCCTCCAGCATCAAGGTTTTCTCTTCCGTCTCTATGGTTTCTTTCGGTGTTTCTACCGTCAGATAATAACGAAGTGTCTCGCCATAAAACAGCAGAAATTCTTTAACAAAAATTCCCTGATACATATTTCTCATCGGCTCACTCTTGAACTTTTGACTTGTATCCTTCTCCGTTTCCAGACAATAGTGAATATTTACTTTTGCATTGGCAGGATATCTTGCCTCCACAAATTGTTTATCATCCAGCTGGTATGGTTTGGTATAACACGATGGCAAATTTCGGAAAAATGCGAATCTGAGACCTGTTTCACTGCATTCTTCCAGTATTTTCCGTATCCATGTGTCTTCCTTCTCTGATATGGTCTCTTTTTCAGAATAATACTTAAGGAGAGCCAACCGACAAATTCTGTCCACCTCCAGATTTTTCTCAAAGCAGATTTCCAGGCACTGGAAAATATACACATCCGTCTCTTTTTGTCCCAGGAAATACTCATAGGCCCAGAACGAAAGATATGCCAGTATCACCTGTTGCTTGCCTTTCTGTTGAATATAACTTTTCAAAATTTCGTGTCCCTGTTTCAGATACACTCTGCCAAACATGGCAAGAAGCATGATTTCTTCTTCCAGCGCATAGGTTTCCAGCTGAAAACCTTTCATCCTCTCCCATAAAAGAGCCATCTGTTCTACCGGTCCCAATAAATTGTCACTCAGATACGAAAGAATAATATCATCATATTTCCCTTCTTCAAAAACATGCAGCGACAGATATACAAGCTCCTCCTGTTCCACAAACTCCATACGCAGGATCATACGACTTGCCAGTTTTACAAGACTCTCAGTCCGTATTCCTTCATATCCATACTCTTTCACAATCTCAAAGGCCATCTCATACATGCCTTTTTCAATCAGAAGCTCTGCCAGAATCACTTTGTCGACCTTTGCAAATGTCATGTAATCCATTTTTTTCAGATAGCTGTCCAAAGTATCATCGCCCGCATGCGCTGCATAATATTCCAAAATCTTTTTACAGATACTGTGGCGATACTCCTCACGAAATTCCTGCATCTGCGCAGCATGCTGATAACATCCCAGATTTCTCACACGAATCTCACTCTTACCACTGCAGACAGCCAATAGAAGCCCCGGAAATGATACATCCAGTGATGCGCATTGTTTCACATATTCTTTTTCATCCATCAGTTTCTGAAGATTGTAGTCCACTGTGGATACATATCTTCTTTTCCTGTCATCTTCAAAGAAAATTCTGGCATTCGTATTGTACAGATTGATATATGCAACTCCGTCGTTGCAGGGGTAAACCTCCTCCTGTTCCAATTCTTCATGACACACGATTACATTTCTTATCTTAGGATCATCACAGTAAATCCTGTAAGAAAACATCACTCTTGCAAGCATTTCCCCTGTAGCTTTACTGGTAAGTCCTCCGATACATTCCTGATAAACTGCCGCAAAATCCTCATTGATTTTTCCGGCTTTCAAAGACTCCATGGCAAATTGCTCCATGGATTTCTTATAATTCTGATATGTGGCTTTATCCACTTCTTTATTTCTGATGACATTGGCATATATCTGAGCTCGTTTTTTGCTGCTGAGTGCATTATTATACACAAAATACATACGGATCACCTGTGGCAGTACATCCGGATATCCTTTCGGCATCGTCTCTATATAGTACTCATATAACCTGGTAATCCGAATATCCTGTTCAACAGCCAGCGCATACCATCGAAAATACTTTTTCTTTCCCGGCTGCCCCTTCATAATATATTTGCAAATGCTGTCTACCAGATTTTTCCCAGGAAATGCTTCATAGCAGCTTACCAAAAGTTCATAAATCATGGGACGATAAGACTTCACATATTCTGACAGATGTCCAATCCGAAGGGTAAGTTCCTCCGTAAGCTTTCCATGCTTTGCAGCAAAATTCAACACCTGAACCATAAACGGTGAAAGCTTTTTCAAATTATTCTCTTCTTTTTCAATCAACTCATAAGCATCCAGATATAAAAACGGACTGGTACATCCCAGCTGATACAACTCTTCCATCAAATACAGCTGTTTTGCACTTGATCTACGGTATTCTTCCCCATCCATAAGAACAGACAGAATAATCCTGCTTCCCGGATTCATGCGATGCAAAGTTGCGATCCTCTCACACGCCGATGCCCGCTGCTCATCGGTGGCTACCCCCGTTCTCACAGCAAGTGCCAGATATACTGCCTCTTCTTCCATCTGCTCTCTTGAAAATGACAGTTCTCTAAGCGGCCAGAGTGCAGACATTGCATCAGGAATATTTCCTGTTTGGTAATATACATATGCCTCCATCAGCTGATGTCTTGGGAAATAGCACCCCAGATCCTTTAATTCTTTCAACTCATGGAGGGTGAGATCTTTCCATTCTTCCTGGCTGATTTCTCCCAGACGGAACTTTTTATATGCCAGCGCGATCTGCGCCTGTGCTTTCTTTTCAAATATGTGTGTGCTTATCTGATATTCTGAATTGCCCGATGCCGTCACTTCATAAATCAATGTTCCATACACCGTTTTAATCCGAATCTGACCGTATTTTTTCCCATGTCCCAGTTTATCTTTCCGAATCAGATATTCCAGCCCATATACACTGCCGATAAAATCTTCCGAAGTGATTACTTTTTTCTCCACTTCAAGAAAATCTCCTCTGACTTCCACTTCCATCTTGACAAAACCCCAGGTGTTTTTATACAGATAGAGGGAATCCTTCAATGTACTCTCAATTCTTTCCCAGTTTTTCCCTTCTTTATCCAAATGGATCTGTACCGGTTCCTTCTTACCTGCACCAATCAAGAATTCTTCCATATGCTGATAAGTTACAGGATTTTTAGACATTCCCCTGTACAGACTCAGATATTTTCTGTCTGATCCCTGCAGCACTTTCGGAAAGCTTTTACTGGCATACAGCCGAAAAGCCTCTCTGTAATCATTCTCTGCCAGCTTTACAAAATCGTTCAGCGTGCGGATTTTTCCCAGAGATGTCTGTATCTGCCCATCCTGTATTGTCAGCTTAACGGGAACCTGGTACTCTCCCAGACTGCTGTTGATCGTAATCTCAGCCTGTACCTCATCCCCTGCACTAAGCCCCTTCACATCAATACCGTAAGGAATACATACAGCTGTTCCTGAAAATTTTTCTTTTGCCAGCAAAAGCCGCCGGTCAGAAGACATAGCCATCCCCTTAATCCGGCGATTGTCCGCCGCTCCTATAAATAATTCTCCCCGATAATTCTCCCCTGCTTTTGTCTCAACAGTGATTTCCGTATCAGAGAGGACCAGATTGGGTACTTCATATTCAAATCTTCCGTTTATCAACTGTTCCATTCTTCTCTTCAAAGTATTCACCTGCTCCTGCTTTCTTTCTGACATCTTTTCCAACTGAGGCCAAGTACGCCTCTTGACTAATTTCCATCTCGCATTATAATTTATATAAGATGTAAAACCATATTTCACAATACACAAAATTATTTCATGTTAAATTATACACCAACCAAAACATGGATGCAAGGAAAGAGGAGAAGTTACATTATGATTAAGCATAAAGATCATTTCCACGGCAGCGACCTGGAAGCAATTGAAAAATATTACCACATAAAAAAAGAGGATATCATCAGCTTCAGTGCCAATGTGAATCCTCTTGGAATTTCTTATCGTTTACGCTCCACTCTGGCTGAGAATCTGGATGCCATTACCACTTATCCCGATCGGGAATATACGGCTCTTCGCAAGTGCATCGCTGAGTATGCTGGAACTCAACCCGAGAATATTATCGTGGGAAATGGTTCCACTGAGCTGATTTCTCTGTTTATTCAAACCCGCCATCCGAAAAAAGCTTTGATTCTCGGTCCCACCTACTCTGAATACGAACGTGAGATTTCTCTGGGAGGCGGAACCACCCTGTACTACCCACTGAAGGAGGAAAATGGCTTCCGTATGGACGTTGATGACTTCTGCAGCCATCTTTCAGATCAGCTTGATCTTCTGGTTCTGTGCAATCCGAACAATCCTACCTCTACAGCTATCACCTGCAGGCAGATGCGTCGTATCCTGGATGCCTGTCTTCAGTATGGAATCTTTGTGATGGTGGATGAAACTTATGTAGAGTTTGCACCTCACGAAAACGAAGTTACTTCCGTGCCGCTGACCAATTATTATACCAACCTGATCATTTTGCGGGGAACCTCCAAGTTCTTTGCCGCACCCGGTCTCCGTCTGGGCTATGCCATCACCGGCAATCAGGATCTGATCAAAGCGATCAATACCCGTAAAAACCCGTGGACCATCAATTCTCTGGCAGAGATTGCCGGACGCCTGATGTTCCCTGATGAAGAATATATTCAGCTTACACGTGATCTGATCACCTCAGAACGTGATCGGATCTATAAGGAATTGTCCACCTGGGACACTGTCACTGTCTTTGAGCCGATGGCAAACTTTATGCTTGTCAAAATACTCCGTCAGGATGTGACCTCACAGGATCTTTTTGATCACTGCATACGCAAGGGTCTGATGATCCGCGACTGCTCAACCTTCCCGTTCCTGGACAATCACTTTATCCGCTTCTGCATCATGAAACCAGAGCAGAATGACAGGCTGTTGGAAGCATTCCGGGAATGCCTGAAGAAATAGGGCATTTTTTATTAAGATTTCTCTATACAAAAAAATTTTATCCTCAGACCCCGAATATTTTCAAAAATGGGGTCTGAGGATAGTTTTTTTCTGTATAGATACTTTGAACATTGAGAATTCCAATTCAAAAAGAATAGCATCTGTATCATTGAAAATCAAACAGCGATATCTGATTCGACTCCGGAATATCTCCAAAGATATGCAGATCATCCATAAAATCAATCACATTCTTACTGACCTTTGTTCTCTGTCGGAAATCATCCTTCGACAAGAATTGTCCGTCTCTGGCTGCCAGTACCACCGCATCAGCCGCTTTGTCTCCCAGACCTTCGATACTGTCCAGTGCCGGCATCAGTTTTCCATTTACGATCTGGAAACGATGAGCCTGGGCCTTATACAGATCTACCTCTGTAAAATCAAATCCCCGGGCATACATTTCCTGTACGATTTTCATGTCTTTCAGGGTATCCTGTTCTTTTTTCGTCAGGGTATCGCTTCGCTTTTTATAATCCGCCAGATAATATTCCAGCCGGTCTCTTCCCATACACATCAGCTCATAAGAAAATGCCGATGCTCTGATACTGAAATACGCCGCATAGTATGCCAGCGGATAAAAGATTTTATAATAAGCAATTCGGTAAGCCATCATTACATATGCTGCCGCATGGGCTTTCGGGAACATATACTTGATCTTCTTACAGGACCAGATATACCAGTCCGGTACATCATGGGCTTTCATCTCTTCTTCCCACTCCGGTTTCAGACCTTTTCCTTTACGGACACTCTCCATAATCGTAAAGGACTGCTCACTGTCCAGCCCCTTGTTGATCAGATAGATCATAATATCGTCTCGGGTACAAATTGCCGTGGAAATCGTAGCTTTTCCTTCCTCAATAAGTGTCTGGGCATTTCCCAGCCACACATCGGTACCATGAGACAATCCCGATATACGAATCAGATCTGAAAATGACGTCGGTTTGGTATCAAGAAGCATCTGAATAACAAAATCTGTTCCAAACTCCGGTACTCCCAGACAGCCCAACGGGCATCCACCGATATCTTCCGGTGTAATTCCCAGAGCCTCCGTACTTTTAAACAATGACATTACTTCTTTATTATCAAGAGGAATCGTCTGCGCCTCCAGACCTGTCAGATCTTCCAGCATACGGATCATGGTAGGATCATCATGACCCAGTATATCCAATTTCAAAAGATTGGCATCAATGGAATGATAGTCAAAATGGGTAGTTATTATATCCGTATCCGTATCATTCGCCGGATGCTGAACAGGAGTAAAGGAATTAATGTCTTCACCAAAAGGAAGAACGATAATTCCGCCCGGATGCTGTCCGGTCGTCCTTCGGATACCGGTACATCCCTGCACAATCCGATCAATCTCGCAATTTCTTTTATGAATTCCTCTTTCTTCGTAATAGTTTTTCACATAACCAAAAGCAGTCTTATCCGCCAGCGTACCGATGGTACCTGCCCGGAATGTCTGCCCTGCTCCGAAGATAACCTCCGTATATTTATGTGCTTTACTCTGATATTCTCCCGAAAAATTCAAGTCAATATCCGGCTCTTTATTCCCTTTAAATCCAAGGAACGTCTCAAATGGAATATCAAATCCCGCTTTCACAAGAGGTGCTCCGCAGTTTGGGCAGACCGCATCCGGCATATCACATCCTGCTCTTCCGGTATACGCTTTTACTTCAGGGGAATCAAAATCATAATAATGACATTTCTCGCAGTAATAATGGGGACTCAGAGGATTTACTTCTGTGATTCCGGCCATGGTTGCCACAAAAGAAGATCCTACCGATCCACGGGATCCCACCAGATATCCATCTTCATTGGATTTCCATACCAGTTTCTGAGCAATGATATACATAACCGCATAACCATTGGAAATAATAGAATTCAATTCTCTTTCCAGACGGGCCGAAACGATCTCCGGAAGATTCTCCCCATAGATCTCATGGGCACGGTTATAACAGATTTCTCTCAGCATATTATCCGAATTTTCAATAACCGGAGGGAACTTTCCATCACGGATCGGGCACACACGATCACACATTTCCACAATCTTATTTGGATTGGTAATAACGACCTCTTCCGCCTTCTCCGCCCCCAGATATTCAAATTCTTTCAGCATCTCTTCGGTATTCCGCAGATACAGCGGAGCCTGATCATCCGCATCGGAAAATCCTTTTCCTGTCATGATAATTCTGCGGTATATCTCATCCTCCGGATCTATAAAATGAACATCACAGGTTGCCACTACCGGTTTATGGAACTGCTCCCCCAACTTGACAATCCTTCGGTTCAGATCCCGCAGATCTTCTTCCGATGTTACATTATCCCTGTTTTCATCCCGGATCATAAACATATTATTGCCGATGGGCTGTATCTCCAGATAGTCATAAAATTCCACCAGACGGGCAATCTCCGAATCCGGTGCATCTCCGACAATAGCCTGAAACAGTTCACCGGCCTCGCAGGCCGAACCGATCATCAGACCCTCCTTATACTGCAGATATACACTTTTGGGAATTCTCGGACGTCTGTTATAATAATCCAGATGAGATTTTGACACCAGACGATACAAATTTACCCTTCCCACTTCACTGGTAGCAAGAATAATTGCATGATAAGTCGGAAGTTTTTTAATTGTATCCGCAGACATTTTTCCTGCTTCATTTAACTGATCGAGATTTGTTATGTCTCTTTCTTTACACATTTTTACAAACTTCACAAAAATCTCAGCCGTACAGGCGGCATCATCCACCGCACGATGATGATTCTGCAAAGAAACATTCAAAGCCTTTGCCACTGTATCCAACTTAAACCGATTCAGTCCCGGCAAAAGCATCCTGGCCATTCCGACGGTATCCACATACGTAAATTCCTGCTCAATTCCCATTCTTTTGCAGTTTTCTATGATAAAACTCATATCAAACCCGGCATTGTGGGCTACCATAACGGCTCCTTCCGAAAACTTTAAAAACTTAGGCAAAATCTCTTCAATGGTCTCCGCATCCATTACCATACTGTCATTGATACTGGTCAGCTGTTCGATTTTAAACGGAATCGGTACCTGTGGATTAACAAACACAGAAAAACGATCTTTAATTTCTCCTTTTTCCACACGGACTGCACCGATCTCAATGATCCGGTTAGATACCGGACTGAAACCGGTAGTTTCAATATCAAAAACAACATAGGGCTGATCAAGACTCTGCCCCTGGCTGCCTGTTACCATCCCTTTCAAATCATCTACCAGATAGGCTTCCACCCCATAAATAACTTTAAAAGGCGGATACACCTTTTTCAGTTCATCTTTGGTCGCTTCCGGATGTTCTTTCTGGTAATTTTTTCTATAATCACTGACAATATCATCATACGCATGATTTGCTTCCGGAAATGACTGCACAACACCGTGATCGGTTATGGCAATGGCCGGATGACCCCATTTATACGCTCTTTTTACGAGAACACTGGCATCCGTAACCCCATCCATATCACTCATCTTTGTATGGCAATGAAGCTCCACTCTTTTTTCCGGACTATTGTCCATTCGGGTGGTGGTAAAATCAGCAGTTTTCTTAATACCAGTCAGTGAGCCAATTGTAATCTCATGATCAAACTTATCTATGGTAGTTACGCCTTTCAGCTTCAGAAAAGCTCCTTTTTTCACACCCTGGCTGATCTCCGGTACCTGTTCGTTATGAAGAAAAATCTTTACCGTGATGGTATCTGTAAAATCAGTAATATTGAACATATAAATTGTTTTCTCATTCCTGATTTCTCTGGCTTCCACCGAAGTCACCTGACCTCTGATGGTTACCTCTCCCATTTCCCCGGCTATAGATTCTATGGTAATGATTTCGTCATCAAAATCACGTCCGTATATCACATCCGGATTATCAGAACGCCGAAGTGGTTTCGGTCCTGCGTTGTCACCAAAACGACCTCTCTGAAAGTCTCCTCTCTGACTTCCTTTTCCACTGTATTTCCTGCTGCCCGCCGACTCGCGGACTGATTTCTTATTTTCTTTTCCTTTACCTGACTCTGCAGCCAACTTTTTATTTTCCGAAACTATATTGTCTTCATTTGAATTTACCGCGCTATTTTCCACCAAAGGAACATCTTCACTTTTTTCCATAGAAACTCCAATATTTGAATGAAGCAGAATCTGTCTTGCTTCTTCCATGATACGAAGCTCACTGTTTCGGCGTACTTTACTCTCCACCGGTTTTCTATAATCCGTATGTATCCGCAGATTGAATCCACAGCGTTCACAGAATATTTTTTCCAGTATACGCACCAGCTCATTTTCCCGTTCCCTGGCAACCACAGAATCATCCAAAATCATCTCCATAGTCTCCGTTTCCGGGAAACTAATCTGTGCCGTTGCAAACATATTGTATTCCAACATGCTGTAATGCTTTAGTTCCAGCAAAATACTGGGACGATAAACTTCCAGAAAATTCTCCGGAGTATATTGACGGGATAAATTAAATTTTTCAATGATTTTTACTTGCAACGGTGCTTCAGAGAAAAATTGCTCCATAATGATATTTTCCAGATGATAGATATATTTCTTCTGAATCCACTGATTGCTCATTATATAGACTCTGAGGCAGTCCTTCTTCGGATTGATGGAAACTTTCATAACCTTTACCATCCTGAGAAGCTGCCCCAGTTCATTTTCCACTTTTAACTGTGGAAATACATCCAGAAATTCTTTTTCTGTCATATTTTCACTTCCCCGTATCGTTCCATGAAAGAAGCTCTTCCCGCAGCACGGACAGAAGCTGATCTTCCGGTACTTTCTTTACTATCTCACCCTTTTTGATCAACAGTCCTACACCAACGCCGCCTGCGATTCCGATATCAGCCTCTTTTGCCTCCCCCGGACCATTCACCACGCATCCCATCACTGCAACTTTAATATCAAGCGGAATATCCTGTACCATCGTCTCAACCTGATTAGCAAGACCAATGAGATCGATCCGTGTTCTTCCGCAGGTAGGACAGGATACCACTTCAATGCCGCCCTTTCTAAGTCCCAAAGTCTTTAAAATGCGCTTTGCTGACTTCACTTCTTCCAGTGGATCACCCGTAAGTGATACACGGATGGTATCCCCGATTCCCTGATAGAGAATAATCCCAAGTCCCACTGCTGATTTAATATTTCCTGAATACAGAGTTCCCGCCTCCGTAATGCCTACATGAAGTGGATACTCTGTCTTTTGTGCAATCAGTTCATGAGCCCGGGCACACATCAGAACATCGGAAGACTTAATACTGATTACCAGGTTATCATATCCCATCTCTTCGATAATGTGCACTTTGTCAAGAGCGCTCTCTACAAGTCCTTCCGCAGTCACACCCTGATATTTTTCCACCAGCTCTTTTTCCAGAGAACCACTGTTTACTCCCACACGAATTGGGATATTTCTCTCGCGCGCCACATCTACTACTGCCTGAATCCGCTCACGGCTTCCGATATTACCCGGATTGATCCGGATTTTATCTGCGCCATTTTCCATAGCCGCAAGCGCCAGCTTATAATCAAAATGAATGTCTGCCACAAGAGGAATATGAATCCGCTTCTTAATCTCCGCCAATGCCTTTGCGGCCTCCATGGTTGGAACAGCACAGCGAATAATCTCACAACCTGCCCTTTCAAGAGCCAGAATCTGTTCTACTGTTTTCTCCACATCTTCTGTTTTTGTATTTGTCATAGACTGAATCAGAACGGGATTGCCGCCGCCAATGACTCTGTCTCCAATCTTTACTGTTTTTGTATGATCACGGTACATACCGCATCTCCCTTCTTTTTTATCCACGGATTTCCAGAAGTTTATTCTTGAGTTCATCTTCCATCTTCCGCAGTTCCACTTCTGCTGCCTGACGTTTTGCTCTACCGTCTGCCTGAATCTGCATCACTTCATCTAATGTGGAAATCAGAGAAGCATTCGTATTCTGAAGAGTTTCCAGATCAACCACACCTCTTTCAGATTCTTTTGCACTTTCCACCGCTGCCACTTTCAGAACTTCTGCATTTTTTCTGAGAAGTTCATTAGTCATATCTGTTACCTGACGCTGAGCCTGAGCTGCCTGAGAAGCATGCTCCACACCAAGAGCCAGTACCATCTGACTCTTCCACAAAGGAATCGTATTTACCACCGTAGATTGAATCTTCTCTACCATCATGGTATCACTATTCTGCACCAGACGGATCTGAGGAGCCGTCTGAATCGATATCATTCTTGTCAGTTCCAGATCATGGATTTTCTTTTCGAAACGATCGCACAATCCCTCCAGATCTTTTGCTGCCTGAGCGTCCTCCGGAAGTCCGGATGTTCTGGCTTTCTGTACCAGCTGCGGCAATTCCGTACTGCGTACCTGTGCCAGCTTTTTCTTTCCGGCCAGTATATACATGGAAAGTTCCTTGAAATACACCAGATTCTGTTCATACATTTTGTCCAGAAGTGCAATATCTTTCAGAAGCAGTACCTGATGATCTTCCAGCATACGACATATTTTTTCAACATTTACTTCGGCTTTATCATATTTTACTTTCATATTGCTGATCTTATTAGCTGGTTTTTTCAGGAATGAGAAAAATCCCTTTTCTTCTTCCTCCTGTGCATTGAAGCTTTTCAACTCCATCACCACATCGGCAAGCATATCACCAACCTGTCCAAGATCTTTTGTTTTCACATTTTCCAGTGCCGATTCTGAGAAATCTGCCATCTTTTTCTGTGTCCCGGCACCATACTGTAAAATGCCATTGGTATTGTGTATATCGATCTGTTTTGAAAAATCGTCCACCATTTTCTTTTCTGCATCCGACAAAATACTGTCGTCCAGTTCCGGTGCCTCTTCTTTTACCGGTGCAACTTCCTCTTTTGTCTGAGGCATCGGATCAAATGTCAAAGTAGGGGTCATTGTCATATCTTTCACTTCGTTACTCATATATCCTCCTTCTTGTGTTTATCAAAATCACTTATTAAAATCGTTTCCTGTCAATCCTTCCTGTGCCAACATCGTATGCAGCACGGAAATGTCAGAGGAAATATCCAGTGCTTTTTCCTCAAAAAAACTGTTCAGCAAATTTTCAAATGCCTGATTAATCGTATCCAGAGTATCTTCAATCTCTTTCTTCGTCTTCAGGATACTTTCACCGGCAATCGGTTCCCGATCCAGGTCCCGATATGCATCCACCAGTTTTCTGGTGGTCGGCAGATAATAATTCATAAATTTTCTCAGATCGCCGGCCACAGAAGGATTTTTACTCACTTCAGCAAAAATACGTGTAATGATCAATTCCAGACGACTCAGTTTTCGGGAGATTTCCTCCCCCGGTATATCATCATTGCATTTGTGAATATAACGAATATACTCCTGCCCTTCTTCCAAAATCTTCTGGCACTCTTGCGGAAGCTGTGCCCTCTGTTCTGCCGCTGCTTTTTGCTGCAGCTGTCTCTCATGTGCCTGCTGCTGTACGGTAAGATACTGCTGATACATTTCATCAGTCACGATCACGCAGGTTTCCTGCTGGTCCAGATGTCCCTGAAGAAACATTTTCTTCTGTATCATCTTTTTCAGATCTTTAACTATGTCATCTTTATCTCTGCCGGTACGGGAAGAAAGCTCCTCAATCGTGCAGTAAGCTCTGTTTCCAATTTGCTTCGCATAATTTTTAAATCGCTTGATCAGCTTTCTGGTACGGGAACCAATGACCCCGACTCCCACACTTACAGCCGTAGCTGCCGTCAGCATTCCTGTTATCACACCCGCTGTAACTGAGGGTTCCACAGCCAGAATAATTCCTGCAACCAGCCCTGTGACAGCAAATACACCCGTCAGAGTGTAACCTGTAACCGCCATCAAAGTACCCGATACCTGCCCCGGAGGATTCTTCATATAAACTGCCGGAAGCTGTTTCTGTTCTTCCCGCATTCTTCTGGTTCCTGTCTGATACCCCGGTGTGGTACTTTTTCTGTAATTAGCTGTAGTCTTTCCTGTCTCCTGCCAGGCTTGCCGCCATTCGTTTCCTATTCCCTGCATACCATTACAAATTCCCTCCACAGTGTCGTCAATCGTATTTCTCACCTGCTGGTTCAGCTGCTGATAATTACCCGAATTCACTGCATCCTGCACTACTTTCCAGAAGTCATTTCCTTTCTTCTGCCAATCGTTATTCTCCATACTTCCTCCATCCCGGATTCTACTTTCTTATGCGCTCATACTTTACAAAGGAATATTCCAGATCAAAATACGTCTGTTCATCACTGGTTGCTGTAATCTGCCATTCCTCCATTTTATCCAAGTCAGGGAAATACGTATCCGCCTCAAATGCGAAATCAATTTTGGTCACATGGGCTACATTACAGTACGGAAGCAGCTCTTCATACACTTTCCCTCCGCCGATCACATAAATCTGATCATCTGGATATTTTTTCAATTCTTCCAACAACTCAGGTATATCATGTACAACTATGGTATCTTTCACCTGGTAATTCTGATCTCTGGTCAGAACAATATTGGTTCTGTTTTTCAGAGGCATCCCATTCGGGAAGCTTTCCAATGTTTTTCTTCCCATCACTACCACTTTTCCATTGGTCTCACTCCTGAAAAACTTCATATCTGACGGAATGCTTACAAGCAATTTATTATTTTTCCCAATTCCCCAGTTTTTATCTACTGCTACAATCAGATTCATTTTGTCCTCCTTATACTGCAATCGGAATATTTTTAATCTGCGGTCCAGTCACATAATTTTCAACCTGCAGATCATCCACTGTAAAATCATAGAAATTCTTGATCTCCGGATTCAAGGCCACTTTCGGTGCATCATATACTGGCCGTGAAATCAGTTCTTTTACCAGAGGAATATGTCTGTCATAAATATGAGCATCGGCAATCACGTGAAGCAATTCCCCTGCTTTCATATCACACACCTGTGCAAACATCATCAAAAGCAGCGCATACTGGCATACATTCCAGTTGTTTGCAGCCAGAACATCCTGGGATCTCTGGTTCAATACAGCGTTAAGAGTTAATCTCTCACTGTCCGGTTCTTTTGTCACATTGAATGTCATAGAATATGCACAGGGATACAGATTCATCTCATGGAGATCCTGATGTACATAGATATTCGTCATGATTCTTCGGCTGTATGGATTATGCTTCAGATCATATAAAACTCTGTCTACCTGATCCATCATCCCTTCCTTATACTGGTGCTTTACACCCATCTGATATCCATAGGCTTTTCCGATAGATCCATTCTCATCAGCCCAACTGTCCCAGATATGGCTGTTCAAATCTTTCACATTATTTGACTTCTTCTGCCAGATCCACAAAATCTCATCAAACGCGCTCTTCAGTGCTGTACGCCGAAGTGTAAGTGCCGGAAATTCTTTTGTCAAATCATACCGGTTTACCACACCAAATCTCTTTATGGTATATGCACTTTCTCCTGTATCTTCCCAGTGCGGACGTACTTTTTCCCCCTCCGTACTGTATCCATTATCTATAATATCCTGACACATCCGGATAAAAACCTGATCTGCGTAACTCATAGCTGCCTCCTTTATCATTAACGATGCCGCTGTATGCTCAGCAGCACGGTTATTCACTGTTTTAAGACTAATATCCAATCATTTTTATTATAATATACCACTTATATGAATTCAACTTTTATTTGGACCGTGTTTTTGACATTCACTGCCAAACGTGTTATAGTAATGCCGAACTTCTCATAAAGGAGGTCTGTATGAACAAACTTATCATTCATTTTTTAAAACCTTTGTCTTTTTTTCCTGCTCTCCTGATTATGTATATGATTTTTACATTTTCCAGTCAAACAGGTACGGAATCCGGACAATTGAGTTACAAAGTAAGTCAGAAGCTTGTGCAAGTCGGTGCTGCTATTCTGGATAAAGACCTGAGTCAGTCTGAAATTGATATGTATGCTGAAAAATATCATGGTCCTGTCAGAAAGCTTGCTCATATGACCGAATACTGTATCCTTGCAATTTCTTTGAGTATTCCTCTGTATGCGTACGGAGTACGGGGGATCTGGCTGGTTTTATTAGCCGGATTTATCTGTGTCGGCTTTGCTGCTACGGATGAATACCATCAATCTTTTGTAGCCGGCAGAGGACCTTCTCCCAAAGATGTCTGCATCGATGGGATTGGCGCCTTCATTGGCATTATGGGTACCCGGATTATTGGATGGACTGCCGTTAAAAGCACTCAGGAAATTGAGCGTGAACAAAGATACAATAAACGACGACATAAACATAATAGGGTAGAGGGAGAATAGTTATCTCGCCCCTCCCATTGAACCGTACATACGGGTCTCGTATACGGCTCTACAACTTATATTCCAACTTTCACTAA
>SFGF01000129.1 GCA_004556655.1 Lachnospiraceae bacterium
GATAACGTATAATTAGTTTCGCAAATTCAATTTCATAAAAGTAGACATGGTCTATAGCCGTTTGGTAGAATTAAGTTACCACACAAAATTTTACTAAGGAGGCTAAAACCATGTCCAATAATATTATACAGCTCAACGAAGATTTAATAAAGCATGATTTAAAGGATCTTGTCCGTAGCAGCGTCGAAGAAACCTTGAATGCCCTGCTTGATAAAGAGGCCGACGAACTTGTAAATGCCCAGAAATATGAGCGTTCCGCTGACCGTCAGGGTTATCGTTCGGGACATTACAAGCGAAATTTCCAAACCACTGCCGGCGATGTGGAACTTAAAGTTCCAAAGCTGAAAGGGGTTCCGTTTGAAACTGCCATTATTGAACGCTACCGCCGCAGGGAATCTTCCGTTGAAGAAGCTCTGATTGAAATGTACCTGGCAGGCGTTTCTGTACGGCGTGTCGAGGACATCACGGAAGCCTTATGGGGAACAAAAGTATCCCCGGGCACTATCAGCAACCTCAATAAAAAGGCATATGAGCATATCGAAGCCTGGCGTACACGTCCACTAGTCGGCAGTTATCCGTATGTCTATGTTGATGGAGTCTATCTGAAACGCAGTTGGGGTGGTGAAATTCAAAACGTTTCTATTCTTGTTGCCATTGGGGTCAGTAATGATGGTTGCCGAGAAATCATCGGTGCGGCTGAAGGTATGAAAGAAGACAAGGAGAGCTGGCGTTCATTCTTTGTATGGTTGAAAGAACGTGGCTTAACCGGAGTCCGCCTGATCATCGGAGATAAAAATCTCGGAATGCTTGAAACCATACCAGAAGTATTTCCAGATGCCCGTTACCAACGCTGTACCGTTCATTTTTACCGTAACATTTTCTCTGTTACTCCACGCAACAAGATGAAGGCTGTAGCCATGATGTTAAAGGCCATCCATGCCCAGGAGAGCAAGGAAGCAGCACGCGAGAAAGCACAGCAGGTTGCTGAAAAACTGAAGGAAATGAAACTTAGCTCTGCTGCCAAAAAGCTACAAGATGGCATTGAAGAAACACTCACCTACATGGATTTTCCAACACAGCACTGGACCAGAATCCGAACCAACAATACCATTGAGCGGTTAAACCGTGAGATTAAACGCCGAACCAAAGCAATCGGCGCTTTTCCTGATGGTCAAAGTGCTTTAATGCTTGTATGTGCCAGACTGCGTCATGTGGCCGGAACCCAATGGGGAACCAGGCGCTACATGAACATGGACCATCTTACCAAACCGGAGGATGATCTGCTGTCTGATATCATAGTCGGTTAACTGCCATCTACTGAACGGCAGGAATTAAATTTGCGAAAAATTATTGACACTATCCGCAAGTAATTTATATAAAAAACTTGGTGCAGAACATTTTTCGTATTTTTGTGATGATTTTTGTGGTACTGTTTCTGACTCTGAAAAATTGTTATGGAAGAATCTAAAAATTTTTGAATGATGTTTAGGCTTTATCAACTTCCAGTTTGACGGAGTGATGGATATGAAAATCAGAGAAGTGGATAAGAATAAAAAGCAGTTTATATCATTATTGTTATTAGCTGATGAGCAGGAGAATATGATTGACCGTTATATTGAAAAAGGTACTATGTATGTACTTGAAGATGGTAATGTAAAAGCTGAATGTGTTGTCACTGATGAAGATAATGGAATACTTGAAATTAAAAATATTGCAGTCGATCCTCAGAATCAAGGAAAGGGCTATGGGAAAGCACTAATTGATTTTCTTGCCAGTAAATATGCAGATGAATATTCTGTTTTGCAGGTTGGAACAGGTGATAGTCCATTGACGATACCATTTTATGAAAAATGTGGATTTGTTCGATCTCACAAGATTCCGAATTTCTTTACTGACAATTATGACCACCCAATTTATGAGGGCGGTGTACAACTAATAGATATGGTATATTTGCAAAGACATATATAACTTCCAGTTTGTCTGCATCAACACAAAAGGGTGACAGAGCCTTATGAAAAAATGAGTACCCAAATGAAGAAAAGGTGAGGAAACTTGGAATGAAAAGGAGGCACGTAAATGAACGTTACCTATGAACACAAACCCGAAATGACCCTGATCGGCTTTTCCACCTCCATCCGCCCGGAGGAGGGCTACATCAAGTGCCCCCAGTTCTGGGAAGAGGAGTGCGAAGCCGCTGAGATCGTTTCGACAATGATGATTACAGGTATTATATAATATCTGACTGGGGGCTGTTCCGCAGCTTCCCGGCTGCAACGGTGTGATGGATCTATGAATAAAGAGCATATGATTATTACTTATTCCACAAGTCAAATAGCTAAAATAGTAGGGTTACATCCTAATACCGTAAGGTTGTATGAAGAATGGGGACTGATACAAAAACCTGAACGAAAAAAGAATGGTTATCGTGTATATAACGATGTTCATGTGAAGCAGTTTGCATTGGTAAGAAAGGCTTTTCAGATCGAAGTGCTGCAGGCAGGACTTCGAAAACGAATGGTGAACGCTGTGAAATTGTCAGCTGTTTACCGATGGGACGAAGCAATAGAGTTAGTCGAGGAGTATATCCGCATCGCAAAGCAGGAAATGGAACATGCAAAAGAGGTTGCCGGACTATGTGAAATGCTATATCAGCAACCGGAAAGAGAGGATGTTCTTTATCAGAGAGCGCAGGCGGCTAAGGAACTAGGTTTAACGATTGATACCATTCGGAATTGGGAAATGAATGGACTGCTTACGGTAAAGAGGAAAGAGAACGGCTATCGTGTATATGATTCAAATGATATGAATCGTTTAAAAATAATCCGCTCGCTCAGGTGCGCGAATTATTCTTTGTCAGCTATTTTAAGAATGCTGAATCAATTGGAAAGCCAAATGCATAAAAGTGAGAAGGACATTCTGAATATACTGAATACTCCTGAGGATGAAGAGGATATTATCTCTGTGTGCGACAGGTTGATAGATTCCCTTGAAAAAGCCATAAAGAATGCTTATGAAGTAATCCTATTATTGAAAGAAATAAAACAAATGAAACAATAAACCCTCCACTATAACACCAGACTTTTGTCCGGTGTTATTATTTTTTCAAAACAAAAGAAGGAGGAAAACAAAATGAATGCAATCGTTGTGAAGAATCTTACAAAAAAGTATGGCACTAAAATTGCAGTGGATGATCTAAGCTTTCAAGTAGAGAAAGGGAAGGTGTTCGGATTACTTGGAGCAAATGGTGCAGGAAAAAGCAGTACCATTGAGTGCATATTGGGCACAAAGAAAATGGATTCCGGCGAAGTCAGTATATTGGAAATGGATCCAATAAAGGAACGAACCAAAGTATTTGAGCGGGTAGGCGTTCAGTTTCAGGAATCGAAATATCAGGAGCTGGTCAAGGTGGAAGAACTCTGTGAAATGACAGCTTCGGTTTATAAAGAGCCCCAAAACTATGAAGACTTGTTGACCGCCTTTGGAATCGCAGATAAAAAGAAAGCGTACGTAAAGGAGTTATCCGGAGGAGAACGCCAGCGATTGTTTATTGTTCTTGCGCTGATACCAAATCCGGAGCTTGTATTCTTGGATGAACTTACGACAGGATTGGATGCGAGGGCAAGAAGAGAGGTGTGGAATATTTTAGAGAAACTGAAGAAGGAAGGATTATCTATTTTGCTTACATCTCATTTTATGGATGAAATCGAGGCTCTCTGTGATGAAATATTGATTTTGAAAAAAGGAAAAACGGTATTTCACGGAACCGTTGAAGAAGCAAAGGCAGAAAGTGGAAAAGATCATTTTGAAGATGCGTATCTTTGGTATACAGATGAGGAGGATAGCAATGAAAGCATTTAGGATTTTATTAAAGAATGAATTGAAAATGAGCCTTCGAGGAATGGACATGCTGATTTTTGCGGTGATTATGCCAATTGTTGTGCTTATCATTTTGGGTGTGGTATTTGGACAGAAGCCTGCTTTTGAGGGGGCAGAGTACAGTTATTTGGATCAATCTTTCGGGGCATTGTGCAGCATAGCCATCTGTGCCGGCGGAGTGATGGGGCTACCATTGGTGATCTCCGATTATCGTTCAAAGCAGATTTTAAAGAGATACCAAGTAACCCCAATAAAGCCAAGTCTTGTTTTGATGGCAGAAGTTGCGATGTATGTAATCTATGCGGTCATCTCTTTACTTAGTTTGTTCTTTGTGGCAGCTTGTTTCTTTGGCTTTCAAATGCGCGGAAGCTTTGGATTATTTCTAATCGGTTATTTTCTGGTTATGATTTCTATGTTTAGCATAGGAATGATGGTCGGGGGAATCGCAAAGAATTCAAAAATTGCCGGCGTCATTGCCAGTGCCTTATATTTTCCCATGTTTGTTTTTTCGGGTGCAACGCTTCCGTATGAAGTAATGCCGGATGCTATGCAGAAAATAGTGAATGTTTTGCCATTGACACAGGGAATAAAGATACTCAAAAATACCACACTGGGACTTCCCATTGAAAATGTGACAGGTGCAGTCATCTTTATGCTGCTAATTGCCATAATCTGTAGTATGATAGGTATGAAATATTTTAGGTGGGAATAGGTACTTTGGCGCTTTCAGGCAGGGAAACATACACTTTACGCGCATGGTTGATAGAGGAGAAATGATATCATCATCAGTTCGGACAAATCCGGGCAAGGATTGTCGGGAAAGCCCTTTTTCATTGAGATAGAATATAGATACAGCAAGGGAAGGAGTGAGAAGCCCATGGAATGGATGGAGATTATTGGAAATTCCATACAGTACATCGAGGAACATATTACCGAGGAGATTTCAGTGAACAGCATTGCGAAGCATGTAAATGTATCCCCTTTCTATTT
>SFGF01000130.1 GCA_004556655.1 Lachnospiraceae bacterium
AAACTGGAAGAAAATGATCCAGATTGCAGTTAATATGGGAGTACCGGTTATCAACACGGAGCTTTCCGGTGATCCGAATCAGGCAGAGATCTGTAACGGCATGTGGTTCCGGTCTATGGAAGAGCTGCTTCCGATTATTGAGAAAGAAGGACTGCGTGTGGAAATTCAGTCTCACCCGTATGATTTCTGTGAACTGAATAATGAGACCTGTGATATGGTGAAATCTTTCCGTTCCCCGAATCTGGGATATGTATATTCCTCACCCCACGGATTTTTCTATGATGAAGGAAAAGGCGATGTCCGTTCTATGCTGAAATATGCAGGGGATGAACTGACCCATGTATTATTTGCAGACACCTTTAACCAGACCCTGGACTGCCGTTATATCGCAAATCCACCATGGCTGAATGCGAGAGGAAAGTCTGACGTGACAATCCACCAGCATCTGGCAATGGGTGAAGGTGATGTGGACTTCGATGGCATTTTTGAGACGCTGCGGGAGATGGATTTTGCCAATAAACAGCTGAAACCCAATGCACCGAAAGTGGGCGGAGACAATATTGCATGCGTATCCATGTTCGGATTCCCGGAGAAAATGAACAAACAGGCACCGGAAGCAAGGGAGAGAATTGAGAGGGAACTGCTGTAAAAGTGTTACAAAAACTATAGGGGCAGGATATGATTCGCATGAGTCGTATCCTGCCCCTAGTATAATCCACGTTAATTAACCGCATGTTTCGCTGGCCTGTTTTCCCGATAGCACAATCGTAAAAGCCTCAGCGTAGCCCGCTACGCCTGCGTTTTTACGATTGCACTCTCGAAAAAACATTCTCAGTGAAACAGTGCAGTAATTAACGTGGATTATACTAGTGGTTATCTATTTCCCGACAGTTCCTTGACTACTCGGCCTAAAACTCAAAAAGAACAATCATAACCGTATGAACTAAGCCAAAGACACGGCTCAGTTTCTAATAACACAATATACAACCGTATAAACCAATTCTTTCTTGACAGAAGATAACCTATTTTATATTCTGATAATAGTGTGATTGATTCAGGAAAGAGTTCTGATGAGTATAGAAAAGTATGAAGCAATACAGAAACGTAAAGGAAGAGGAAAGCCATGGCAGTTACATTGCAGAAAATAGCAGAGGCAGCAGGAGTATCCAGGGGAACCGTAGACCGCGCTCTTAATAACCGGGGCAGGATACGACCGGAAGTTGCTGACCGTATTCGGAAAATAGCCGATGAGATGGGATATCAGCCGAATCTGGCAGGTCGGGCATTGGCAATGGCAAAACGTGCAGTAAAAATAGCTGTAATCATTCAGTCAGAAGAGACACCATTTATCCAGGATTTGCTAAAGGGTGTAGAAAGCGCAAAAGATGAAGTGCAGAGTCTTGGCGGGCGGGTATATGTGAATTCTTTTGCCGGTGTATGCGAAAAAAAAGTATTATGCGCCATGGATGAGTTCAGGGAAAAAGGATGCAGTGGAATTGCTATGATTGCCATGGATACTCCGGAGATTAAGAAAAAAATCAGTCAGTTCGTCCGGGAATTTGAGATTCCGGTCGTGACTTTCAATGCGGATGCACCGGGAAGCGGCAGGGTTTGTTTTATAGGACAGGATGCGATAAAAAGCGGAAAAGCCGCAGCGGGACTTATGGGGGAAATCCTCAGACCGGGACAGACGGCGGCAGTACTGACAGGAAATGAGACGCACACGGCATTGAATGAGCGTGTGCAGGGATTTCAGACTGAACTTGGTGAAAACTGGCCGGAGCTTCATGTGACGGAAGTCAGGTATACAGATGACGACATAGAAAAAACCTGTGATGCGGTGGAGGAACTGCTGGAAAAATACCCGCAGCTTGGCGGAATTTATATGACAGCCAATGGGGAGGAAGGATTGTGTCGCGCTCTGAAAAAGCATGGAAAGTACGGGAAGATAAAAGTGATCGCGCATGATTTCGGAGCAAGAAAAATTGAGTATCTGAAAGACGGAGGAATTCATTTCCTGCTGGGACAAAATGCGCATATCCAGGGATATCAGCCGCTTATGATTTTGTTCCGGCTTCTTGTGAACGGGGAAGTACCGGAGAAAGAATACCAGTATACGGATATTGAGATTAAAACAAAATATACAATATGAGAAAAATATGTTCAAAAAACAAATAATAAAATTGGTGATTTTTCCAAGTTGCGTTCACGTGAACATGATGGTAAAATAAAAACATCTCGTAGGCGTTCACGTGAACGCAAAAAAATAATAATGCAGTGCAAGAGTAAGAAAAAAGCGTATGGAGGTAATGCAAAATGTTAAAAGTCGGAGTTATTGGATGCGGCGGAATGGGAAGAGATCACATCAAAAGAATCACAGAGAGAACACAGGGAGCAAAAGTTGTAGCTGTTTCAGATGTATTTGAAGAAGGTGCCAGAAAGGCTGCGGAAATTGCCGGCGGAGCTAAGGTTTACACAGATGGAAAGGCTCTGATCAACGACCCGGATGTAGAAGCAGTGTTGATCGTATCTCCAGGATTTGCACATTGTGATGATCTTCTGGAAGCAATCAAAGCAGGAAAAAGAGTATTTTGTGAAAAACCTCTTTGTACTACAGCAGATGACTGTAAGAAAGTTATGGAGGCAGAGGAAGCATCAGGAAAACATCTGATTCAGCTTGGTTTTATGCGTCGTTATCATAAAGGATATAATCAGATTAAGGATGCTATTGCCACAGGCGAGTATGGTGAGCCGCTGATGATGCACTGTACACACAGAAATCCTGAGGTAGGAACCAATTACAATACACCGATGGCAGTACATGATACAGTTATCCACGAGATTGATCTCTGCCACTGGCTGGTAAATGATGATTATGACAGTGTTCAGGTTATTATGCCAAAGGTTACAAAGTATTCTCATTCGGAATTAAAAGATCCTCAGATTATGCTTCTTCGCACCAAGAGTGGTATCTGTATTGATGTGGAATGCTTTGTAAACTGCAAGTTCGGATATGATATCAATTGTGAAGTTGTATGTGAGGACGGAGCACTGAAAATGGGAACTCCAATGGCGCCTTCGATTAGAAAGAATGCACAGTGTTCTTCAGAGATTACAACAGATTGTTTTGTATTGTTTAAAGATGCATATGATGCGGAGATTCAGAACTGGGTTGACTGTGCAGAAAAAGGCATTATTGAAGGACCTACTACATGGGATGGATATCTTGCAGCAGTGACCGCAGATGCTCTTGTAAAAGCACAGGAGACAGGCAATATTGAAAAGGTTGTTACAGTGGAAAAACCGGAATTTTATAAATAATTGCAAGAGTATTTTTTACAAAATGCGTGAACGCGCACGCAAAATATAAGCAGTATAAGCTTGAAGTTCATAGGAAGAAGATAGGGAACAGACGGAAATAAATTATAGATTGTAAATCGTAGGGAGGATTACAGATATGAAGTTGGGATTTAATGAAGCTACAGCATTGGAATGTAAAGGACAGTCATTGATTGCAGATTTGGAGGCGTGTGAAAAATATGGTTTTGATTATATTGAGATTCGTTTTGACTGCATCAAGGATTACTTAAAAGAGCATACACTACAGGAACTTTCTGACTGGTTTAAGAATCATCATCTGAAACCATGGGCATATAATACTTTGATTTTCTTCAATCAGAGAGACGAAGCGGGTGTGAAAGAAATTGATGAAGAAACAGAGTTTATCATGGAAGTATGTAAAGCAATCGACATGAAAATGTTGATTACAGTTCCTCAGTTTGATGTAAAAGATAAGAGTATTACAGAGATTAAAGAAGAGGCTGTTGAAAGACTGAGATATCTTTCTGATAAGGTTGGAAAAGATATTAAAATTTCTTTGGAATTCTGTGGCGCACCGAACTGCTCTATCAATCAGTTCGGAACAGCGTATGATGTAGTAAAAGCTGTTGACAGAGAAAACGTAGGTATTACAGTGGATACCTTCCATTTCCATGAAATGTGTTCTAAACTCGAGGATTTGAGAAACGCTGACGGAAAGAAAATCTTTGCTTACCACTTAAATGATTGTGAGGATCTTCCGCTTGGTTCCTGCGGAGATGACAAGAGATTGTGGCCGGGCGAAGGCGTAGTTGATCATTCCGGTATTGCAGGTGCTCTGAAAGAAATTGGATTTGATGGTGTATGTACGATTGAAGAATTCCGCCCGGAATACTATGAAATGACTCACGATGAAAATGTTAAGAAAGCAGCGGAAGTAACAAGAGAGTTCGTACAGAAATATTTCGCATAATTATAGATTGTTTTGAGTGCGAAAAATACATTTAAGTATATTGTGCATAAAGGACTTTAATTAAAATAAAAGGGGGTTCGGAATATGAAGATAGCGTTTGATGTGGACGTATTGGCAAAACAGATGGATATTAACAGGATGGTGCATCAGGTGGCAGACTGGGGGTATAAGTATATTGAACAGTCTCCTCACCCGAGAATTAATCCGTTTTATAAACACCCGCTTTTTTCGAAAGAATGTGAAGCGGAATACAGAAAGGCTTTGCGGGAGACAGGAGTGGAGATTTCTTCTTTTATTGTAGTGTACCGCTGGTCCGGTCCCACCGAAGAACAGAGAAAGATGGCAGTGGAAAACTGGAAGAAAATGATCCAGATTGCAGTTAATATGGGAGTACCGGTTATCAACACGGAGCTTTCC
>SFGF01000131.1 GCA_004556655.1 Lachnospiraceae bacterium
GAATTTGACGGAGAGATAGTATGGCTATTATTAAAAACGAAATACCGATTTTGGAGTTTGATACAGAGCAGACAGCAGTTCTTAATCCCACTCATGAAAATCTTGGTTTGAACTTACCCAAGAAATGTGTGTTCGCATTTCTTGGTGCTTACATAGATGAATATGCCAGTAAAAGTGATACCAAACAGGTATCCACTTTTGAGAGTGCAACGAAGCATTATCCCATTTACATCACCAAATACAAGGGTGAGGACATTGTGCTTTGTCAAGCACCCGTTGGTGCGGCAGCAGCCACACAGATACTTGATTGGCTGATTGGTTATGGTGTAAGAGAGGTAATCTCGGCAGGTAGTTGCGGTGCTCTGGAAAAGTTCCCCGAAAGTACATTCCTCGTACCAAACAAGGCTCTGCGTGATGAGGGAACATCTTATCACTATGCGCCCCCTTCTCGATTTGTGGAAATCAGCGAGAAGGCAAGAAAAGCAATTGAAGAAACCATTCTTGAGCATAGTATGAAATATCAGGAGGTTATAACCTGGTCAACGGATGGATTTTTCCGTGAAACCAAAGAAAAGGTGGCTTATCGCAAAAGTGAAGGCTGTGCAGTTGTAGAAATGGAATGTTCTGCTCTGGCGGCCTGTGCTGATTTCAGAGGGGCAACCTGGGGTATGATACTTTATACCGCAGACAGTCTTGCAGATGTTGACAAATACGACGAAAGAAACTGGGGCGGTAATGCATACGAATATGCACTTACGCTCTGCCTTGATGCGGTTATCAAATTATAAGAACAGTTAGAATCAATCTTTTTTTGTGATATAATTTTATTGAGGTGAATGAAATGAGGACTGAAAAAGAAATATACGATTTAGTTTTGAATTTTGCTTTTCAAGATGAGAGAATTAGAATTGTAACTCTTGAGGGGTCTCGCACTAATGTTAATATACCAAAAGACAATCTTCAAGATTATGATATTACTTTTTTTGTTATAGATATGGGAGAATTTTTGAAAAGCGATGACTGGCTTAGTGTTTTTGGTAACAGAATTATGATGCAAAAACCTGAAGATATGGAATTATTTCCTCCAGAAGAAAAAGGATTTTCTTATATAATGCTTTTTGATGATGGTGTAAAGATTGATTTAACTTTGTTACCTGTTTCAATGCTTGAGGAGTATCTTACTCGCGATAAACTTGTAAAAATCATGTTAGATAAAGATAATATGATTAAAACAGAAATAGTTCCCACAGATGAAGATTATTACATTAAGTGTCCAACAGAAAGAAAGTTTGATGACTGTTGTAACGAATTTTGGAATGTTGCAACATATGTATCCAAGGGCTTACTTCGTGGTGAAATACTATTTGCAATAGACCATATGAATGAAGTATTACGTCATGAGCTTCTTAGGATGATTAGTTGGTATGTCGGTACTGAAAAAGGATTTAATTTCAGTTTGGGTAAAAACTATAAATTTTTAGATAAGCATATTTCAAAAGAATTGTGGGATAACTTACTAAATACATATTCAATGAGTTCGTATGAAGAAATGTGGAAATCGTTTGATTTGTGTCTATGTTTGTTCAAAAAAATATCTAAAAAAGTGGCAGATTCACTTGGTTATAATTATCCTGATTATGATGAAAACGTTACAAAATATTTGGAAACACAAAAGAGAATTTCAAATAAATATCTTTATGGTAATAGGTATTGACAAATCTTTATGGTAATAGGTATTGACAAATACCAATTTGTCGAGAAAAAATAACATCAAGACATAAAAAAACAGATATAAAAATTGAATATTGTTTACCTTTTTGGTAGCGATTATCTTAACAGACAATCAGCTACCTTTTTTATTTCCAGTAACTATCAACTTATCACAGAAAGGAAAGGTATCAAAATGATTGAAAGAAAGAATGAAGCAAGCAGAAATTTAGAAAAAGCATTACAAGCATTGGAACAGGCAAAACAGCGAGTAGCCAACGAAAAGAAGAAGCAGAACGAGAAAAAGCGGAAAGTGGAAAATCACCACAAGTACATCATGGGCGGTATTATCGTGAAGTATTTTCCCGACTGTTACCAATATGACGAGGACGAGTTAAACCGTATTTTATCAGTTGCATTGCAGACAAGGGAGTGTCAGCAGATTATCGCTAAAATCAAGTCAGAAAGCAGGGAAAGTACTTCAACACAAAGCACAATTTTCAATGCCGAAAATGAAAGCGAGGGCGATACTGAATGACAGGAGCAAAGAAGCTGAAAAGCCGAGGTAACTTATTCACCCCGTTTACGGGGTGCGCACAGATATACCACCAGAGGTGGTATGTGCGCCCTTCGGGGACTCCTGCGGAGAGCATTGTCTGTCTTGCGACAGCCAACAGGGGACGCTACACTTCCCCTGCGGTGCAAAGAACGCACCTACCCTTTTGTGTACTTTGCGTTCAGACAAAAGCCAAAGTGCGGCTTTTATCTGCCCACAAAGTTTATGAGTGCATCCCACTACCCCGTTGGCAGAACGTAGGTGCTTCGTATGGCTAATGTCACAAAACAGGCAAGCACACGTTTTTCCATAGTTAAACGGAGCAAAGGGCAGTCGGCAGTGGAAAAGGCTTCCTACATCAGCAGGAGCATTCTTGTAAGTGAATATGACGGACAGACTTATCGACCAAAATACCATGAGGATTTAGTACACAGCGAAATCAGTCTGCCACAAAATGCACCGAAAGAATATGCAGACAGAGCTACCTTGTGGAATGCTGTGGAACTGTCGGAGAAAGGGCAGAAATCACAGCTTGCAAGAATGTTAAAAGCGTCACTTCCCAATGAGTGGAGTTATGAGCTTGCGGAGGAAGTCGTGAGGGATTATGTGCAGAGAAATTTTGTTGATAAGGGAATGTGTGCAGATTGGGCAATCCATGACAGCGAGAACGACAAAGGGCAACGCAATCTTCATATTCATGTGCTGCTTACCATGCGTCCTCTTACGGAAAACGGGGAGTGGGGAGCAAAAACCAAAAAGGTCTATGTCCTTGACGAAAATGGGGAGCGTATTCCTCTCATTGATAAAAAGACAGGACAACAGAAAGTGGATAAGCGTAACCGTAAACAGTGGAAATGTCAAACCGTAGAAAGTACCGACTGGAACAGCAGGGAAAATGCAATGATGTGGCGCAGGGATTTAGCTGACACAATCAATGCCACCAATGAGCAGTTGGGAATTGCGGTGCATTGGGAACACCGCTCCTTTAAGGAGCAGGGAATTGATAAAGAACCGACAATCCATATCGGTGCGGTTGCAAATGCTTTAGAACGCAAGGGCATACAGACCGAGAGGGGAAACATCAATCGGGAAATCATCAGGGGCAACGTGCTGTTGGAACAGGCAAAAGAAATGCTTGAACTTGCCAAGCAGGAAGTACGGAGCATACAGTATTCTGGTCTGAAAGAGGTTGCAGTCAATGTGAAGAATGAAGTCATGGAAATGATTGCAAAAGTGGCGAAACGGAAGGGCAGATTGGACTTGCCGATTGTCAGCGGAAAATATCTAAGAAAAATATCCGACAGAACAGCCTTACAGTCAGCCGACAATGCGGAGAAATTCATTGTTTCAAGAAAGATAGACAGCTTTGAGAACCTTGCCAAGTTTACAGCCGACAGGGAACAGAAATACCGACAGCTTGAAACGGTACATTTATCAAAGGGGCAGAAGCTAAGCCGATTAAAGGAACTGTCAAAAATGTATGCTCTTTATGCCCCAATCCAAGCCACTTATAAAGAGAGCCAATCTCTTAAAGGACTTGCAAAAATGAAGTATGACAAGGAGCATAAAGAAAGCCTTGCCAAGTACCCCGAACTAAAGGAGCGTATGCAGAACCTTTTACAGCAGGGCGAGAAGATAACCCCGAAGCAGTGGAAAGCAGAAATGCAGTCTTTGCAAGCCGAGTATGACAGTATCAGCAAAGAGCAGAGCAAAACTGCCACAGAGTTAGCCTATGCCGAGGTAATCAGTTACAACAGGAAGAACCTTGCGAGAGAGCTTCAGAATGAGAGCCGACAGCAAGGGGAACAACAGTACAAGACCAAACATAGGGCGAAAGAATTGTAAATATAATCGCAATAAAATAAGCAACACAGCGTCAGAGCGTATAGAAACACAATCTATGCGCTCTATTTTTATGCAAAGGAGCAGATTTATGAGTAAAAACAGTAAGGCGGGACAACGAGCCTGCCGACAACAGAAAACCACAAAAATTGTTGTGGAAAGACATTATGTAGGCACTGAAAAAATGGAAACGGTATTCAAGCGGATCGCCGAGGAACAGATAACGAAAAAGGTTAAGGATATGGTACATAGCAATGCCAGTTAGTGGTGGAAATGGAAAAGGGAATATAGTATAATAAGGGTTGAGGAAGTCCCTTTTCATTAAGGAGGACGACATGAAAAGGGCAAAACTAAATAACGACAAAATCACTGCTTTATATTGCAGGCTTTCAAAAGACGACGGTACGAACAACGAGAGCATGAGCATAAGTACACAGAAAACCATGCTGAAAGAGTATGCAAAGCGCAATGGCTTTCTTAACTGTCGCTTCTACGTTGATGACGGTTACAGTGGTACGAATTATGACCGTCCTGCGTTCCAACAGCTTATTGAGGATATACGCAATGGGGAAGTTGCAACGCTCATCACAAAAGACCTGTCACGTCTTGGGAGAAATTACCTTGAAACGGGAACATATATCGAGGTATTCTTTCCGAACCACAATGTGCGCTACATTGCAATCAATGACGGAGTGGACTCCATAGACAACACTCAAATGGATATTACCCCGTTTCGCAACATCATCAATGAAATGTACGCAAAGGACACTTCAAGGAAAATCAAGAGCGCACTCCGTACAAGACGGTTACAGGGAAAGTATATGGCAACTACCCCGCCTTTCGGGTATCGGAAAGACGAAAACGACCATAACCACCTTGTCATAGATGAAGTGACAGCACCCGTTGTGGAACTGATTTTTTCAATAGCCGAGGAGGGCGTGGGGCTTCATACCATCTGTAACCGATTGCGTCAGGCAAAGGTCATGAAACCGAGTTTTTACAAGAATGAACTGTTTGAGCGGTTCAATGACGAGGAAAAGATGTATGACTGGGACACTGCCTATGTCAGCAAGATTTTACACAATCCTGTCTATGCAGGAAATCTGACTGTAGCAGAAAGACCGACCAAGACCATGCGCTCAAAGAAAAGGGAGTATATCCCGTTTGCGGAGCGTGAAATCGTATATGGGACACACGAGCCGATTATTGAACAGAGCAGGTGGGATAATGTGCAGAAAATCATGGCAGAAAGACCACCCATTATCGGTGACAGTACAAACGGATATGACAACATTTTCCGAGGGATTATCAAATGTGCTGATTGTGGAAGTGCCATGCTTGCAAAGGTGGAGAACAAAAGAAAGCGTAATAATGTTTTGGACAAAACCTTTTATTGCTGTACCAAGTACCGCAAGTTTGGGAAAAAAGCCTGTTCAGCACATAACATTGAGGCAAGGACAGTACATGAGGTAGTGCTTTCGGATATCCAAAGACACGCAGGACAGGCATTAGCGGACAGGAAAGCCATGGTAACAGAAATTGCCGAGCGTCTGAATGTCCAACTGTCATCGGATAGGGAACAGCAGAAAAAGGAACTAAGGCAGTATAAACAGCGAGTGTCGGAAATTGAAAATCTGTATGCCAAGCTGTACGAGGACATGACAAGAAAGCTGATAACGGAGAAGCGTTTTCAGATGTTGTCGGCACGTTATGACAGCGAGCAGGAGGAACTGTCAGCGAAGATAAAGGAACTTGAAAAAAGTGCCATAGCGGACAGGGAACAGTTATCTTCTATTGAGCAGTTTGCGGAACAAATCAGTGGATATGCAGGGATAACGGAACTCAATTACAAGATAGTACATCAACTCATAGACAAAATTCTAATTTCTGAACCCGTAGAAATAAACGGTGAGAAAATTCAACGACTTACAATCCATTACAAATTCATAGGGGCATTGGAAACCCTTGAATAATGGATATTTCCTAAGTCACCTATTCCAACTAACCAACAGATGCCGGGCGCGAAGGTGAACTTATTTTCCGTCTGGTCTATCACCAGGCTGGATGTAAGAAGCCCTTCGAAAGGCTCTGGATCTCCAGCATGGAGGACCAGGCCATCAAGGATGGATTTGCCCATCTGGAACCGTCAACCAAATATGATGCTTTGTATGAAGCAGCCCTTTGCCGGGAGCGTGCCGACTGGATCGTCGGAATGAACGCCACCCGGCTTT
>SFGF01000132.1 GCA_004556655.1 Lachnospiraceae bacterium
CGGCGGGATAAAGGTCGAGAACGAGCTTGGCGGAATAAACATAAAGTGCAGGAATTTCAAATGTGAAGGCGAAGGCGAAATTCACCTTGCGACAAAAAAGACTCTCACAGCTAGGACAGACGATGCCCTGAAGATAAAGGCTGGCGGAAGCCTGAACATCACAAGCGACAAGGCAGTTAATCTCAAGGGCAAGAACATCAAGATGAGCGGGACGAAGGGCGTAACTGCAGAAGGCAAGAAAGCGTCAATTTACAGTGGATGCCGTTCACTTTATTTTCAAATTAGAACAAATACCGTCATATAGCTTTTGATAATCAAGCAAATTGGCAGGTATTTGTTTATTTTTTTCATTCATGAGCTTAAAAAACTCATATCTTGAATTTGTATCTTTCCAATACAAACAATCATTTTCATAAGAAAAAACATCAGTTATTTTTGATAATGCCAACTTTTCTGTTTCATTACATCTGTATTCCATCCAAAATTGATATATACAATTTTCATCAATAAAATAAATATGATAAACAAAAACAGAACCAACTTTTGAATTTTCTGAGTGTATACAAAAACTTGTTTCGCCAACAATTTCGTTATTCTGTTTTATCTTTTTATACGATTTTTGTTCTATTGTTGATTGATAATCATATAAGACGAATTGATTGTCCGAATTCAAATATTTTTTAATATCCGAATTTCTTATGTCTTTATATTTTTCCAGATGGGTTTTTATAACATCTGATAATAAATAAGGCCGTTCATTCTTTAATTCTGAAATATTCTTAATGTCAATTTTGTAAATAATTTTAGAATTAACTCCGAATGCACGTTCTTCTCCTGGTAAATCATACCAGTTATAAGCTTTGCCTGTTATCAGCTTTTCTAAATTATTTTCAGCTGAAAGAAAAACTGGAAGTAATAGCAATAAAAATATATTTATTAATTTTTTCATGTTATTCCCTACCACGTGAATATGTTAAGGTTCGTGTTGGACCTAATCCAGATTGTTGCAACTGAGTATCACCTACGGTACCTGTTTCTCCATTCCATGGATCGTGATAAGTACCATTTCCATTTGAATTTGTAAAATGCTCTGGAATTCCATTATTATCAACATCTTCTGCATATATAGTTGCAGTTGGATTTTCTCCACCATATGTGAAACGTCCCTCTTCTCCTGTTGAACGCCACATATCATTTGCAGCTCCTTCCCAACTATTTATATTTGCATCAATAGAGGAAACATTTCCGCTATTAACTGCAGCAGACATTGCAAGATTTGCTTGTTCATCGGTCATTTGCATTCCTGTATTCTCAGTATATTGTTCTGAAATTTCATTCAATAAAGCTGTGGCAGCACAAGCATTATTTCCAAAATTATCACCAAAAGTTGCTGAAAAATCTCTTTGATTAAAATATCTTGGTTGCAGAGTTATTTCCCCCATATTTTGTCCTGTTACAACATTTGGATCAGAGCTTGGATTACCATAATTGTCATAATAAACTGAATCACCTATCGAAGCTTCTTCTGCACCAATAAAATTTGTTTCTTCAGACATATCCCGTCCAATATGAAACCAATTATTGTATTCTTGTGGTTCAGAATCATTATCAACTTCAATTCCTTCATGTGCAATTTCTATTCTTTCGACTGCAAATGTACTGGGATCCTTATAATCTAGTTTTGGACCAATCCATCTGCATGGGAATGCACGAAAAAAGTTCCATCTCTTTACTTCATTATCTTGTAGATCTTTGAGTACTACGGAACCGTTTTTCCTTTCCAGTTTTTTATTTTTTAAGCAGGTGTCTTTAAACCAATTAAAAAGAGAATCATTATCTGTTATTCCTTTCTCAAGAATAATATTTGGGAATCTCGTTCTACCTTTAAAACGATGAACTTCACCGCCACCTTCTTCATATTCAAATACAGAAGTTTCAGCTTCAAGGCCTTCACATTTTTGAAAACGGGCTGTCTCTATGCCATCAATTTCAACAAAAAACAAATACGATGAAATATTATTATCGTCTGCCATATATAATCCTGAGCATTTTTGTAATCATCTTATTATAGCACAGAATTTTACTGTTGAATCCATTCTCCACGAATCTTATAAGGAGTAATTTCAATGTTCCATGGAAGCAATTTTTCCCAGTCTTCCTCAGTCTCCACGTAAGGGGCTTTTTCAAACAGGCATCTGAGGTAATCTTCTGGAGCAATTCCATTCTGCTTTGCAGTCTCGATGAGGCTAAGGATGAAGCAGCTTGCCCTTGCTCCGTTACCGCTGCCTGCGAAAAGGAAGTTCTTTTTTGCCATCACCCAGCTTTTGACGCCACGCTCGGCTTCATTCGTCGAGAACGTTACTTCAGGATAATTGATATAGTTTTCAAGGTTTTCCCATCGTCTCAGGCAATATTCAACGGCTTCCTTTGTCTTGGAAGAATCAAGAATCATGGACTTGAGCTGCTTATCTACAAGCCATGCATGAAGCTTATCCATATGAGGCTTTACTTCTTCCTTCCGTTTCTGAAGGAATTCTGATTCGGATATTCTTCCATTTTCATAGAGGCGTCTCAATCTGTTCTCTGAATCAAAGATGTTCTTGAAAAGACTGAGAGCCTGTGCTGCATGCTTTGACTTTGTTGCCTTGAATGAATCGGCAAAACCACGGCGGGCATGAACCCAGCAGTTTATCAGCTCTATCTTATGGTCCGGATGATTAAGGTTCCAGTGTGAGACTGCAGAATTGTAGCCGGAATAACCATCACATTGAATCAGATTGCCATTAAATCCTTCAAGAAATTCAAGAACATTCTTTCCGCTTCGAGTCCATCTGAAATTATAAAGGTATACGGGATGTTCCTTTGTTCCGCCAAGAACAATCCACATGTAGCAGTTTTTTCTGCTGCCTTCATCCTTTGAATCGTCATTCTTTCTTCGATACCGGGAATCATCCCAATACTCAGCCTTGATTTCATCCTCATCAAGGTGAAGGACCTGAACAGGACTTTCATCAAACATCAGAAGCTGTGCTTTTTTCAGCTCCCTGATAAAAAGATTCTCAAGGTTTTTAAGTCTTTCGTGAACCTTGAGCGACCAGTTGCACATGTCCTGCCTGCTTATGTGCACTCCCTGCCAGTTGTAGGCATCCTCTAGACAGTAGAACGGAGAATGCTTCATGTACTTGCTGATAAATATATGTGCAAGCAGTTCCGGTGTTGCAATCGAATGCTCGATGATTCGCTTTTCCTTTGCAGCTTTTCTTACAGGCTTATCGTTCTCGTCCAGACATTCCTGACATTCATAAACATACCGGTGTACTTCCTCAATGTATTCCATTGCCGGAACATGAACGACTCTTTCGCTTACAAATTCACGAACCTTTACCATCTTTGATCCGCAGTTCGGGCAGTTCTTTTCTTCTTCGCTCAGGTCTATAACAAATTTCTGACGGGAAAGATTTGATGTATTCTTTTTTCTTCCAGGTTTCTTTTTAGCGTTTTTTCTACCGAATAGGTCTTCGTCATTAATAGCCTGTTCAATTTCTTCATCAGATGGAGAAGGACACTGGTGTTCAACAGTTATTCCAAGGTCTTCAAGATCAAAAAGAAGAGGCTGCATCTGTGCGAGTTTCTTAAGGGATTCTGTTTTTGCAGCAAACTCACGGGCTCTCTTTACGGCAAGCTTGTCATTGAGAATCTTGATTTCTCCCTGCTGTGCACGTATTTTTTCTTCCTGTTCAGAAATACGTTTCTTCTGCTTTTCAATGAGGAGTAGTGCTTCTGCAAGGGATTCCGGCTGCCCGTTTTTCATATTTAAAGAGTAGCATTTTTAAAATTATTTAAAAAGTACTTTTAAAAAGAAAGTTCAGAAAACTGAATCGAATTTGATTTCTTCATGAGCACACCAGAAGTCGATTCCTGCAAGAAGCATTTCAAACTGCTCCGTATTGATTTCTCTTGCTTCCTGGCTTGTATTCGGCCACGGCCATGTTGCCTGTTCAAGCCTTTTCTGTGCAAGCCAGAATCCTGTCTTATTCCAGAATATTATTTTAAGAAGCTTGTGGTTTTTATTACAGAAAAAGAAAACAGAGTTTGAAAGTGCATCAAGATGCATCTCGTTCTCAATTATAGCAAGAAGTCCAGCAACTCCTTTCCGTAAATCTGTTGGTCCCGGCCGGACGTATAGTTTTGCACCCTCAAAATCTATTCTCATAATGATGCCAATGTTGAAATGACTTCTTTGAGCATAGCCGGTATACAATTTCCCGGAAGTTCAACCTGGATTCCGTTTTTACTTATTCTGATTGGTTGTCGCTGGGTTACTACAGTTGATTTCAGTTCAACAAATCTTACTTCTGCAGATTCGTTTTCTTCCCTGTATTTTTTTACCCAGTTTGAAAGTGTGTTTGCCTTGATTCCATAGTCAGGAGCAAATGCAGTCTGCGACTTGCCTGACTGGAAATAAGCTTCCACAATTTGTTGTTTTTGTTCTTTGTTAAAAATTGCTCTCATAAATTTCCACCCTGGGAAAGATGCTAAATCAAATTTTTAGTTCTGTATAATACGTGAAAATTGACGCTTACTGTCATTTAATGTTGTAGATATCGATAAAGTCTCGAAAA
>SFGF01000046.1 GCA_004556655.1 Lachnospiraceae bacterium
GGTGTGATTCCCATTGCTGTGAAAATTGAATATGCCGTTTTCTCGGCTGTTCTATTGATTGTTGCCATAGTCTACCTCCAATCAAAAAGAGGACTGTTTTTCAGCCCTCAAAGTTTTGTGTGTTCTTCCCGTCCATCCTGATGCAGATAGAAATCTGCTGTGTCTGCATCGTTGCATTTCGGATGGATTGTTGCAAGTAACATGTACGATTCTTTTTCGCTCATATCTTTTACCGATATTACGAACTCTCCATTGCACTTGCCCATATTCTTCACAACGTATTCATAGATGTTTTTACACTGCACTGATGTATCAGGTTTCATTTCATCACCTCGGTGGATATTATTCCCGGAGTTTCTGTGAATCATTCATCTGTCCATCCTCCTTCTCCTTTCTTTTCGCTACGATTTTTTCCTTATTTTTCTTGTAATATTCCTGCTGGTATCTTTTGTATTCATCCCTATTTTTTTCCCGATACTCTCTTGCGGCCAACGTCTTCCGCTCTCTATTTTCAGAATTGTACACCTTATTTCGTTCACGGACCTTCTTCTCATGCTCCTCCCATTTTCCATCGCATTTCATACGCGCGGTTTGAAGGAGACTATCTGCCGCTCTTCTGGATATGTTCAGGATTTCTGCAATCTCCTTACATGTTTTTCCTTCCATCCTTAACACTAAGGCTTTTCTTTGTCTGTCGGACAGTGCGGATAGATCCATTCCCAGGTATTTATTATAATCGACCAGTGGATTTCTAGGTGCCTTCCCGCTGCCTCCGCCTCTTTTCCTTTTTTTGCCCTTTTTGCACTCCCTAATTGCTTTTAGCATACTACTTACATTTTGTCGGCTGCACCCTAATTCTTTGGCTATCTCCACTTGTGTCATACCGCTGTTGTATAGATCGTAAACCCTTCTCTGCTTATCCGTCAATTTTGTCTTATCCACATTCCTGGAGTTGTACCATTCCAAAAACGGTCCATGTATTTCCAGTTCGCCTTCTTTCCTTGCTCGGATTGCGTCCTCTTTCTTTGCATAATATCCAAGGTTGTACGATTTACCCTTAAACATAATGCGGGCATTCCACTTATTTAAGCGTTTTACATAATATACACCTTTTATGCCAGTAGTATTATTAGACGGAATCTTATTACTGCGAATAATGGATACGTTTGTTCCGTCTACAATTCCCATATAATCCTTAATGTTCTCCGAGCTTTGTTTCCTGTGCATGCATCCGCAGGAGTTCGTTGCTCCACTTGTCAAATTCGATTGTATAACATTTATAACGTTTCCACAGTTACATTGGCACTTCCATAAGGTGTTTACTCCTTTTCCGGATACTTTCTCCTGTACTTTTAGGCTTCCGAAAGTTTCTCCTGTTAGATCCATATCGTTTTTTTCTTTTACAGCATGGAACATGCATCCGCAGCTTGTCGCATCTCCGGAGATCAATTTTGGTCTCGCAATGGAAATTATATTCCCGCACGCATGGCACTTGCATACCCATTTAGACTTTCCCTGTTTGGTTTTTTCGGTATCCTTATAAAGAACTTCCAGGTACCCGAATCTCCTTCCAATCAGATCCGTGTTGTAATTATCCTTCATATCCCCTCTCCAGTTCCATCATGTCCTCGAAGGAAATAACCTCTTCCAGGTTAGCCCAATTAGAAAAATCTTCTCTTACAGCCGGCTCTCCACAATCCGTATCCCAATATACAGGATTGCTTCCTCCATGTTCCTCTTCCCAGGCATTGTGTTCCTCTGCCTGTCTTCTCCATTCTGCATATAATTTCTCTAAACTTTCCATCTCTATTTCCTCCCTATTCTCTAACAGATCTTCGATTCTGCATCCAAGTGCGAGTGCCAATCTATATAAGCGCTCAGCTGCCGCTCCATTAATATTTCGCTGTCCCTGCTCATATTCCCGGATCATTTTTAAGGTAACTCCGGAAATATCTGCGAGTTCCTTCTGGCTTAGTGCCTTTTCCTTGCGGTATGTCTGTAATTTACTCATATCTTTCTCCTTATGCTGTCAGGGCAACAAAGTTATCTTTCTTGCTGTTTGCGTATTTGCTTCTTGTGCTTACTGTGTAATATGCTCTGCATTTACCGTAGTTTCTCCACACCTTCCAAGCAACTTCTCCACCGTATTCTGTAACAAGTTCTGTTTCTTTTGCAACCATTTCAAGTGCATTGTCCATAGATACTTCATATTCCTCAGAATACTCAGCAGCTTTCTTTACTTCGTCCCATGCCATTTTTAGGCAGATCGCAAAGATTGCTTTTTCGCTATCTTTAAGTTCTCTGAAGATATTGTGGTTCAGGAGCTGATTCTTGGTCTTGCGATCAGCTTCTTTCTTAATTTCCCATGCTCTTTTCATTACCTGTTTTTTCATCTTTGTGATCTCCCTTCCTTTATCTTGATATAAGTATACCGCAATTGCGGTACTTTGTCAATAGGAATAGGAAAAAATTTTTAAAAAATTACTAACCAATATTTAATTTTTAATGTTCCGTTTTAAATTCGTGTTTTGTAACTATATATTTCCTCATCACTTTTTCGTCCTTTCAAAAAGGCGACCACACTGGCCGCCCTATCGTTTCTGTGAACCATTCATCTTTCCGTCATCCAGCAAGTCCTTAACCTCATCAAACCACACCTGTATAATTTTCTCTAACATTTCCTCTGATATAATTAGCTGTATCCATCCGGGCAAGAGCTTTCGTGCCTGACTTACTACCCACTTCATTTTCTGCTTTCCGGAAGATGTTGCTCTGTATGTATGCTCAGCTCTGAGTACCAGCTGGTATACATCCCCACGGATTTCATCCAGTGTGCGGTTTTTGAGATAAGAATATCCCATCCAGATGATGCTGATCACAATCAGCACTGCAATAATTACCAGTACCGGCAATGGTACCATGCTTAATAATTCACTCATGATTTATTCCCCTTTCTTTTCCAGATCACTGATCCTGTGATTTGCTACTTTGATTTGCTCTTCCATCACACTCACATCCTGTTCTAATTTATATGTACGTTCGATGGTATTGTTATGTTTATCCACGCGCTTGGTCAGTTCATCCAGTTTGTATTCCATCAATGCTCTGGTGCGCTCCTGCTGTCCGTGATTACTGATCAGACAGACAATTAGCGTTACGCCTGCTGATATGCAGGCAGAAATAATTGTTTCCATACATATTCTCCTGTCTTAAATTTTCTGCAAAATAAAAAGACCTCTACGGTCTCGCCCTGATTTCCATATTTTCACCTGCTTTCTGGGTATAAAAATACCAACCACCGGGTTGATGGTTGGTAAAATCTTATTCGTCTTTAAGTCTGCCACAGTAATAAATTAACGTAATACTTAGTCAACATTCTACCGAGATTGTTGACTAAATATATTCAAAAGTACCGCCTGTTGCATCATAGTGGTATGTGCCACCAATGATTTCTTTCAGACAAGCCTTTCCGTCAGCATCTACCCAAGGTACAAAATTCTTAACAAGTTCATCGGACTCATAAATCTTGAATCCGTATAACGTATATGTTCCGGTACAATTAACCAAATCAGCAGCACTGCCATATCCATTGGCACCAAACAGAACAAGACTTTGTTCCATTGTTACTGCGTATGTAGATTTTGTGTCAACCGCTGTTCCATCTTTGTATAATGTTGTACCATCCAATCCAATAACAGAACGTGTGCTTGCGTCATAAATATAAGTTAGTGACTGTTGATTGCTGTGTCTGTTGCACATTACTGCACTATTGGAATTGCCATACTTAACTGCAAGCCCTGTTGCACCAACAACGTGCATCTGTGCAACAAATGTTTCAAGTTTCCAGTCCATTTCAAACTTTGTATTTGCTGTTGGTACATATCCAGTATCAATGTACTGTCCTGCTGTATTTGTGATAGCTGTTACCTGTGCATCTACTACACTGGACGCTGTTACTAACACATCACACTGTGCTGTATAACCGCCATCATCTGTTGTTACTGTAATAGTAACTTCACCCTCACCGATTGCCGTTACCAAACCATTTGAAACAGTTGCTTTTGTTTCATCAGATGTACTCCATTTTACAGATTTGATAACAGCATCAGACGGAACAACTGTTGCTGTCAAAGTTTCTGTTTTTCCTTTTTCAAGTTCCAATGTTGTCTTATCAAGTGATACCCCTGTTGCTGATGGTTTCATAACCGCTTCAAGGTTTGCATATCTTGTTGGGTTAGATGGATCAATAGTTTCAATGGCTTTGTTTGCCATCAAACTATGACCATATGCATTAGGATGTTGAATCCCATCCACCATATAGTAAGCGAGATTTTCGTGTGTAATTCCACAAGATTCAAAATCAATAATTTCACAATTAAACATTCTTGCAATCTTACGAATTAAATCATTAAATTCATAGAATGCAAGTCCGTTTCCATTTACTTCTGCACCTGTTGTCGGTGCATTCTTTTCAGATGTTGGGCAAGTACAACAATATACTTTAGCCATTGGATATTTTGTTGTGATATAGTAAAGCATTTGTGCATATGCATCTGTAAATTTTGTGTTATCAAAATTTAGTCCTTTACTTGCAGAATATTCTCCTATTTCAATCTCATTGTTAAAGTCATTACAACCTATTGCAACAAAAATTTTGTCTGGAATATGCTCTGCTGTGTGTAAATTCATACAGCGTTTTGGCAAACACCCTGCATAATCTCCAAGCCATGACGTAACTGCAACCCTTGTCCCAGAATAGGACTCATTTACGCAAAGGTTCATCCCCGTTGCATCAATAACCTTTTTCCACCAGGTATCATCCACGCTTGCAAGGTTTGAAGCTGTGTAATATGTGTCATACCCATTTGGAATATAACCTTGATATGTGGTTATTGAATCTCCAAGAAAAGATGCGTATTTGCCTTTTAATGGACTTACTACTGTTGCAGAACCACCACCAGTTCCATTTTCTTTCAAGTCGGCAATCTCCTCAGAAAGTGAACTAATATCCTCCGTATTTTTCTGCAGTTGCGCTTTTTCCTCTGCTGTCATCCCAGATGGCGGATTCTCATCCAGATATTCATTCACATACCCCTGCATTGCTTCAGGCGTTGCAATGGCTTCAACTTCATCCATCCGGTTCAGGAGCTGTTCAATTACATCTGCATATTTCTCTACGATCTGCTCTCCGTCCGGTAGAGTATCCAAAACCTTTCCGATCGCAAATGTAGTATGCCATTTGGTCTGCAGATTTCCGTCTGCATCTGCCTGTTTTGCATAGACTGCAAAAGCAATGTACCCCGCTTTTACAAATACATTCCCAGATAGTTTCCATGAAAACGTTACGTAATCACCGTCTACATCCAAATCTTCGCACAAGTAAGCACCTACATCCTCATTTATGTCATACGTTCCATCCTGTTTTGATGGAACGTAACTGATATAGATGTGGCAATTTGACAGATCAACATTGTCACCTACGATTTTTGGACACTTAAAATGTTTTCTCTCTGCGTCCATGTCCTGTCTGACACCAAAAAGCATTTCATTTGCTGGGACAATGATTGTTCTGTCTTCGGCGTCAACCATCAATATATCATTTACCGGCGTCGCACTTACATCTGCCGCCGCCAGAGCTTCTTCTAATGTCATATTATCCATCCTGCTTTACCTCCGTTTTGTTTGTTGGGATTCTATACCTGTTGCGTTCTCCGACCACAGATACCTGAAATCTTTTCCAAGTAAGAGCTTCTTCCGGAATATCACACGTATTATTGATGATTGGCACCGGGTAATGTTTGCACAAATTGGTGAACACTGCAGCTTTCCGACATCCGTCCCAGTTGCGATCAAAAACAAACTCCGCCCTTAGATATCCCCTTGTTCCCGGTACCAGTCCCGAAAAATCACAGGATGGATCTTTTTCAATATTCTGTCCGGTGATAATAAATCTGAGTGTTCTCATCGGCCCACCTCTTTCCACAGGCTCTCTGTCCCCGTTACTCCGGGTTCCCAGACGTTGTTATCCACCAAGGATTCCCATGTTTTACCGTTATGCTTCACCTTATCTCCTGCCATGTACGGATCCGTGCTGTCAGGCTGCTCCCATTCCGGAACCACGTCGGGATCCGTTATCAGTACCCTTGCCCAGAGGCTCGCTGCAGTATTCGGTGCCCAGTCTTCCTGAGAGGTATGCGCCTGCAGACATTTGTACAGGGTTCCATTATACATAACCTTATAATCCGAAGTATAAGCTACACCATTTCCATCCCATACAGGATAGATGTTCTGAACAGAAAGTGCCTGTTCATCCGTCAGGGACTGTGCCTGCATCTGTGCCACCAGTATGGCTGCATTTAATATCTCTTTCTGGGCTTCCGGTGTCTGTGCTTCCTGATACATGATAACGGCACGGATTCCGCCCGGATACTCTTCCAGACGATACAGTTTCGTATAATCATCATACTCTGCGATCTTCTTCCCACGTTCCCATACATCCATCTTTTTTACAGCGAACGTATCACCGAACTTTGCCCGGAGCTGGTCAAGGGATGTAAGGATCGTTTTTACCACCATTTTTCCATCAGATACCGATACAGACTGTACCTGTAATTCCGATGCATCGTTGAAAATAATCTTCATGCTATTCTCCTTTCTGGCTCGATGTCTATCCGGATTTTTGAACTAAACTTAAATATCAAAACTAGTTGCAGCTGCAAATGATACAGATGCTACCATATAGTCAAATGAATATTGGCTGGAGTTAATTAATACACGTCCGTTACGGAACACACATAATTTACCGCATTGGTTGTCGTATGAATTTCTTGAAAATACGTCCGTCGACGGTCTGAATTTTTCTGGAAGCGTCCCCAATTCTACTCCAGACACATTGACTTCTTTTTCTCCAAAATCAATAGTAACAGTTACTACATTTCCATTTTTGTAATAACAGCAGTTATACTGAGAATTTAACGTTAATATACCTGAGAATTTATTAATTTTTGATAAAGCAGAGTTTAGTTTATCAACATCTTTCCTCAGAGCATCGATATTCTTTGTCACCGCCACCAGTTTCTTGACTTCCGTCACGTTCAACCCATCAAAATGCACCTCAAACACCGGGCATTCATCAACCAGATCTCCGTTCTGCATGTTCCCTTCCGTGTATTCTGGCGCAACCGGGTTAGATGCATCCGGTGTACCACGGATCACAGCCCAGTCTGTAGGTTCTGTTTTTGTTTCTGAATTCTTTTCATACCTGGCCACTACCAGGTCAATCCTTTTCATTCCCTGCGAACCATTGATGTATGTGACTGTGTCATAGGTCCCCGGTGGTACCCTCATCACATGGCCGTGATGAATCAATACCCCTGACCTGATCTTCAATGTGTTATTAGCGCTCAGCTCCGGTTCCAGCTGTTCATCCAGATCTGCAATGTAGCTCCCGGTACCTGCAAGGCTCTCAATGATGCTCCGGAACTGATTGCTGGTCACATGGGCTTCTCCTGTATATGCTGCAATGTTTTCCATTACGTTCCCTCCAATTTATATTCTTTTCTTACTTTTCCATCTGTTACTGTGAACACGATATTACCTACCGGAACCCCCATGGAAATCCCTGTGATATGGTCACGCCCTCCGACAATATCACCGATCGCAACATCAATACCGAGGGCTTCGATATCCATTTCAAACGACTTATAATCCATGAGTTCTTTCAGCTTCTCAATCCCGGATTTTTCTACATCTGCACTGTCGGTCGATGTGTTCTCATAGAAATATTCCACCTCATCAATCCCAGTGTAATACTGCGTCTTTCCGATACTGCCATCTTCCTGGACATACAGATGGATGATATTACGTTCCTGCAGCTCACCCTTTCCTCCGATGATCAGATGGTTCACGCCGTTCCTCTTATCGGTTGCACGGAAATTCAACCTGCTATCCTGTGAAAGCTCCAACTCTGATGTATAGTCAACGATTGGCACCGCCTGCACTTCTACCCAACCAACACCGTTTGGATCGCCTTCATTGTATCTGATGTCAATCCGATATCCCACGGACTTCAACAGTTTGACAATGCCGTCCAGAAGCGTGCAGAACCGTTCAAACTGCCAGTTTTCTACCGTTACCCCAGTATCTGCATCAGGAACGATAAAAACCCCACTGAACCGCGGTTCAATGAGATTTCTTAAAATCGCATTCAGCTCCCCGGATACCGTATAATAATCCTGTCCATCCGGCGGAACGATTACTTTGTTGGCCAGCATTCCCCGCCAAGTATATCCCTGCCAGGTTATGGCGTTATCCGAAGTACTAGAAATGAGTTTTCCAAGGATTCCTCCGTACTCTGTGTCCGAAGCAAATATCCTGCATCCATAGTCCATACTGTTATCATAGTCCTCTGCAGATACGGTTACTTCGAAATCACGTTCGCCATCGTTTAGTTCCATGTCCAGAGAGCAGTCTTGTAATTCCTTAACCTGCCTGCCCTCCGGATTTGTCAGCTGGATCACCATTTCGGTTCACTCCTCTCTATGTACAATGTAATGTCAAACCCGAACGTCCCAGACCAGTCAATGTCAAGAAGTCCGCTCGGAATCTTTTCGAATATTGATGGCTGGAACTGCCGGCTGTTGTATACACTTACCGTGGTGCCGTTGGCTAGATGCTTGATCACTGTATTGTCCCGGCTATCGATCACCAGATATTCGTTCGCTTCAAGAGATGTGAACACCTGTCTGGGATAACCGTTGATCAATACCCTGGGATTCTCACATGGTCCATAGATGGTCATCTTGAAATGGCTGGATGCATAGTGATCAATGTTCCACTGTTCAAAACCGGTCTTACTTTCCGCAAAATCAAACGGAAAATCAAACGGGAAATCAAGTCCGCCTGCAGTCGCAGACGAAGAGGATTGTGCGAAGAACTGATGGGATTCTTCGTGGATCCAGCACGGATTTACTGGAATAATCCTTATTTCATTATCCAGCATACAATCCGTATCTTCCCATTCTGTTTTTGCAGATGCAATAACATAACACGTCTGATAGGACCCCTGAAAATACAATCTTCCAGGAATCTGACTAGCAATGTCTTTTTCAAATACATCATGCAGACGATTCAGGTTATCGTAATATTCCTGTTCATTTGACCCGCACACGGATATTGTCAGATAACGCTCTTTCAGGACATTTTTAATTTCCATGATGCGGTTCTGGGTTTCTGTATAGCTTTTCTCATAATCCGCGAAATCACCAGTCTGCATCCAGTATGGCCAACTGGTAAAATCAATCTTACTGCTCCGATCTCCACTAAGATAATATATGCTTAACATTTCACTTCCCTCACCAGCCTTCCGAATGATCTTTCGCCTACTTTTACACTCACATTCTCCATTTCATCTGCAAAACGGTCTGCCAGACGGTCTGCAATTCGATTTATGGTAGCTGTATCAATAGATTCTGTTGATTTATCGTAGGTTCCTACAGTATTGTTTCTTCGAATTGTTGTTTCTGTAGAAATTCTTCTTATATTAAAATCAAACGCACTTCTCATACTGCTGAGCAGTTCGGATGGATTAATTTTCATGATATCTGTTACATTTTTTACGGCTTTCTCAATTCCAGTAGACCCTTTTTCAACATCCAGCTCAATACCTTTATCAAACATCCGTCCAATATAACCACCGACCCTGGAAGGTGAGTGAATCTGCAGGTTTGCTTTCGCTGCTCTGGCCGCCGCATTGGCTACTGCTGCCGCAGCCGCCGCAACTCCACCTTCGCCTGCACGAATCCCCCTGGCTATACCATTGGAAAATTGAGTGCCGATATTATATCCAGAACCGCCAAATCCGCTGAGTGCTGATTTAGCCGTATTTCCTATTGCTGTTGCCGCACTGAAAACGGAGCCGTTCTGACTGCGTACCCCGGTGGAAAAAGAATTACCGAATAACCTTCCCTGCGTCTGCGAATTGCTCCCCAAGTCGCAGGATGCCAATGCTTTTATTACACTGGTCCCCAATCCTTTCGTAGTACTGACTGCTGTAGGTGTCATGGAACGGATGGCTGAGCAGAGCATCGTGACTGCATTTTTTGCCTGGGATTGGAAATTGCTACTCAAATTTGATGATTTAAGACCGGTTATAGTTGATTTACCTATATTGCTTCCGGCACTATTCATCTTTCCTGAATATGACTGCACATGAGCATACATGCCTGTCAAGGCTTTCCCAATCAATGATATACCTGTGCTTTGCATATTTGATTTTTTCAAACCATTAGCAAATGCATCAGCTATTTTCACACCAATACTATCCATGTTTTTCGAAGAATCAGATAGGCTTTCTATGAGGTTCTGCATAACATTCGAACCGCTTTCAGCCAGCCGATCTGAATTGCTTTCCAGTCCTTGAATCGCACCGTCTATGACATATCCCATCATTTCTTCTGTTTTCCATGATGGGGAATGGACTCCCAACTCTTCATTTAAACGCTGAAGAAAATTTCCGGCTGTAGCCTGCGCCTGGGTCAACAAGGCTGGTTCATTATTACGGAATCCATCCACCATGCCCTGCAAAGTATTTGTCATAGATTCTTTTGTGTCATCCGGAAGACTATCCCAGTTTTCTATAATTGAATCTATTGCCGATTGAGTTTCAGTATCTAATTGTCCTCCGTATAATGATGTCTGGGCAACCATGGAAAGCCATGCTCCTACCTGTTCTGCATTAGCATCATTCAAACTGTCAGCTAACCCAGAACGTATTTGAGCAAGTTTTTCTTCATGCTCTGTTTCGGCATTTTCGATTTGAGCATTATAGGTAATAGTTGCTGTTATTGCATCCGCTTTGTAGTTATTTGACTGCTCTCCGTAATCCGCTTCAATCTGTTCAAGTGCTTGCTTATGTCTTTTATTCTCTTCCAACTCCAATGCGTTCATTTCTGCAACATTTTGCAACCACTCATTTCCAGAAGTCATCCTGTCAGAATAACCCTGTTGAATAATTGCTAATGTATCTGCGCATTGTTTATTTGCCGCATCTACTGCCTGTTGATATGCTTTAGCGGAAGCTTCACACTGTTGTTCATACCATTCCTGATTGTATTGTGCATCAGTACCAAGCATCTGTTTATTAATTGCGTTTGTTTCATTCATCTGCTCATAGGCCTTAGAAACAACAGCATCTTTAGTCTCGTAGGCACTGTTCATTATTGTTTGAGCAGATGCAGCATATCCTTCTGCTGTTCCATCATAAGTATTTTTCAGGGCTTCTGCTGATGTTTGAACAGCTTCCTGATATGCTTGCTGATACGCAAGTTCCTGTGCTGTAAGTTCTCTCATTTGAGCAAATAATTCGTCCAGACGGTCAATCTCCGTCTGCGTAAGCTTACGCCGTTCTTCCGTTGCTTTTTCAGCTATGGACGTAATCTCGCTTTGAATTTCATCCATTTTTTGAGAACATTCCTGTTGCTTTTCTGTTGAAACAATCAAGCTTTCATTAAATCCATCAAAAATAGAGCCAGCGCTTGAAATTCCATTTTGGAATTCAATAGCTTTTTGCGATATTTTGTCCCAAGAAGAACCAAGTTCATCATTAGCATCCTTAAGCTCATTTGTACTATTCCCCTGCAATGCCATTGCTGATGATAATGCAACTATAGCTGCAGTAATTCCCGCGATTACAACACCTGCAGTATTTAAGCTCATTGCTGTATTCAGCGCCTGCTGAGCTGCGGTAACTGCATCAATAGTAGCAACTACACCCTTATACGAAGCAAAAGCCGCTGCTGCACCAATAGCCAACGGAGCAATTGATTCCAGGTTATCTCCAAGAAAATCAATTCCTGAAACTAAAGGCGGAAGTGCCACTTTTGCAGTAGTTGAAATCACCTTGCTGAGTGATGTGATCGCACGTTCTGTAGTATTAACTGCTTTATCCAATCCACCATTTTTGAACGACTTTTTAATAGCGTCTATGCTCTCCTGAGCAGGCTTCTGCAATCCTTTAGGCAATAATTTAACTAATCCATCACTTAATGCTTTTACAATTTCTTTTGCTGATGTCTTTAATTTTCTCTTATTTTTTGATATACCTCTCACAAAAGCTTCAATCAAATCGGTTGATGCATCTACCATATCTGGTGCAGATTCTGCTATTTTGATAGCCAGTTGTGCAATAATATCTCCGGACTTGTCAACTGCTGCTTCCAGTCCGCCGTTCGTGAACGCATCCGATAACTGATCAATATAGGTTATGCCTTCCTCAACAGCATCCTTCATATCATCCTGCACAGTTTCGTAAAACTGTATTCCCAGACCCTCTATTGCAGACTTTGCCAGTGTGATTTTTCCCTGCAGATTATCATTCATGGTATCAGCCATTTTCTGTGCAGCACCATCGCAATTATAAATTGCTTCTTTCAGATTGCTGAAATCATCGTCCGAAGCATTTACGATAGCCAGAAGCCCTGACATTGCTTCCTGACCTGCGAGTGATACAGCCATCTGTGCCTTTTCCGCTTTTGATAATCCCGAAAAACCATTACGCAGATCTCCTATAACCTCATCTAATGATTTCATATTACCGGAAGAATCCACCAGAGAAATGCCCAGTTCTTTCATAGCAGCTTCTACTTCGTCAGTCGGTTTTGCAAGACGAGAGAGCATTGCACGAAGCGAGGTGCCTGCATGGCTCGCTTTGATTCCACTGTTTGCCATCAGACCAATCGCTGTAGCGCAATCCTCTGCTGAATATCCAAGTGCTCCCGCAACAGGCGCCACATACTTAAATGTCTCTCCCATCATTGAGACATTGGTATTTGCGTTGCTGGAAGCAGACGCCAGAATATTTGCAAATCTGGAAGAATCTGCAGCTTCCAATCCAAAAGCCGTCAGTGCATCTGTCACAATATCCGAAGTTGTTGCAAGATCTTCACCGGAAGCAGCCGCCAAATTCATAATACCTGCAATACCGTCCAGCATGTCTTCTGTCTTCCACCCAGCCATTGCCATATACTGGAATGCTTCTGCAGATTCTGTAGCACTGAACTTTGTTGTAGCACCCATCTCTTTTGCTCTTTCAGTAAGCTGATCAATCTGGGATGCTGTAGCGCCTGAAATAGCTTCTACTTTTGACATGGCAGATTCAAAATCAGAACCAACTTTTATCGCATATCCACCAGCTCCAACAAGAGCCGTGCTTACTCCACCGATTACTGCCATTGTAGATTTCAATCCTGTACTTGCAAGACTGTATATTTTTCCTATTCCTTTTTCAATACCGGACGTGTCTATCCCGGTCTCAATTACAATTTTACCGTCAGACATACTATGCCACCTATCATTTTTGAATAACAAAAGAGAGCCTGTTTCCAAGCTCTCTTAATTCTAATAACCGTTTTATTTTTTCGTAATAGTAAACATAACTGTAGGAAATGTTACTTGATTAATTTTATATTCTCCAATCTCCAACTCGTAAATTTCATCTGAAACCATGCTAGCAATGCTTCCTATCTCCTGTTCGGTGAAGCCAAAATCTGAAAGATAGATAACACTTGCCAATAATTCAGTATAAGATTCTATATCATTTTCGGCAGATAAAGACAACATTTTAAATTCTTTGCTATCCAAATCATATGTGAAATTTAGACTTGTTCCTGTTCTTGTTTCATATGAAACATTAAAAATCCCATCGTCTGCTCTTGCAGATGAAACATTTAAATCTGGTAATTGTGTTCCACCGGCTTTTACTATATTCTCCGGTAATTGAACTGTTATGATATCGACAATGATACTGGTGATTTCTTCTTGATTCTTCAATCTTTGTTCTGCAATTGCTTCTTCATTTTCATTATCTGATGCTTCAACATTTTCCTGCTCTTTTTCAACCCCTACTTCTTCATGAACAGTATCTGGGTTCTCATTATTCTTCTTTTCACTGCATCCAGTAACACACAGACATAATAATACCAGTAAACCCAGTATCTTTTTCTTTACCGCTGATTTTCCCAAGTATTCACTGCACTTGTAGCTTCTTTCGTTTTGATCACCATTTAATTCACCGCATTTTGGGCACTCTTTCATAAAGGCTTCCTCCTCTGTATTAATACAGAAATCATACCACATTATTCCGAAGGAATCCATAAGCAGTAACAACATTTTCACACGATAAATAACTACATATTTCTACGATTCTTCTACCATTTACTTCACATTCGAAACTGGGGCTCATTTTGAACCCCACATCAATTTGAGCCATGGTACTGCACCAAGAAGAAATAAGAATCATATTAACTATGCTGCAATTCGTGTCGTATTTGTGGTCTGGATAAATGTCTTAATCTGATCGTATCCCCATCCGCAATCTACCAATCCGCTTACCAGACATTCCATTGATTGTACTGCCTTCAAGTCTTCCACAGATAAATAGTCGCGGAGATTATCTTTCTTTCCAATTCCAAATTCCTCTCGTAGCTGCTTTGCGTTCTTTCCGAACAACACCTTGTAGATACAGTTTGTATAAGTAGAATATGCATGTCCGTGCATTCTTTCATTTTCTGCTGACTGCTGCAATGCCTTTGTCAGTGACTGCCTTACTGCAATGCCTTTTTCTCTTTCAATCAGCTTTCCCTGTAATGTACGTTCCATTGCATTGAACTGTTTGATGTATGCTTCTTTGAATTTCATAGCCTTATCACCAGTATATCCCATAACTAAAAGAGTAAATCCATCTCTTGTTATCAAATACATCGGCTGTTTTTTATTCTGGCTGTTTATATATGAGGACTCGGCGAAATTGCCGAGTCGAAATTCATTGCTACAATCGAGTTCACGGATATCTCTTAAGACCCTGGCATGCTCTTTTCCGAATGTATCTGCAACATCTAAACTACTTACAACACTTACTTCTAATTTGTTAATCCTCTGTACTTCTACTAACATATTACCAATCCTTTCCTATGGCTTATTTGTTATTTACTGCCGCATATTCAATACGGGAGAACGCTTGCGTAAATTTCCACGTTATTTTCAATCACAGATACGGTGTCGGGTCTCTTCCCTCTTTCAATGCCTTAATCAGTTCTTCATTTCTCTGATCTTTTACTGCCCGGATCTTGTAGTATCTCTGCAAAGCAGAGTAAACATCACGCATTTCCTTGCTGAGATTCTTATTTGTGGTATCTATCGTTCGGTAATCCATAATCCTGTGCAGTCTCGTATCTTCCGGAAGATCATCCAGCATGGCAATAAATTTCCACCAGTGGAGATGCGGAACTTCAAGCAAATCAATCCCATACACATCATTCCTACGGAACGCAGACCAGATTAACTCTCCATCTATGAAAAAATCAAACGGCTGATTACTGTTTACCCCGAGTAATTTATTTGATGGGCGATTACGTTTTTCCTCCCTGCCGCATTTTATAAACCAGTTCAGTGCAGATATGGCAGAAGAAATATCATCCGGAAAATCTCTGTAAATCACAATCTTCATGCAACTTATAATTTCCGTGAGGTTATCCTCTTCAATCGTATCCATTTGTGCACTGTAACGCAAAATGGTGCGGAAATCCGTTTGAATAGGATATTCCACACCTTGTACATTGATAGAATCTGGTAGTCTTTCAGTCAGAAAGTTCATCATTACCATTACCGTCAATTGCCGCCATAAGACGCACCCTGGTCTGTTTCAAAATTTCATCCTGCCGGTTCTTCTCCTCAAGTAGATCAGCAAAAGCATTGGCACATACATTTAGATCATTTTCTTTGCCACAGATTTTTTCTCCAGTTCCGGCACCAAATACATAGTCAAATGCATTTTTAACGGATGTACACATAATACGAATCTGCTCAGCACCTTCTTTTCCTTCTGATGCCTCAGTGTCTTTTGAAACGCTCTTCAGGGCTTTCATGATACGTTTATTTGATACTTCTTCCGCAATATTAAAAGATACCTCTACTCCATTAATTGTCATGCCTTATTTCCTCCTATGCCTGAGACGCTGTTGTTTCAGGAGTGAATTTCTTCGTTTCAGGATCGAAACTTCCGAATGTCCAATCACCTTTGCCAAGCAGATTTCCAGAACATGTGATTTCTCCGTCACTATCGGTAAAATCCGCCACTTCAACGGCAACCGTTCGTTTTCTTGCAGGATACCCTTTCTCTCCTTTGGTCCCTGCCAAATCTACACGGATATATCCTGTTTCTGCATCTGTTCCAGTCTTCTCTCTTCTTCCGATTTCTGCAATATAGGAAATTGCTTCTTCTGATTCGATAAGATCGGATTCGAACGGAGCAGACCAGTCGTATGATCCGATAGATTTTGTTGCGCTCTTATTATTTACATACCGTTTGCTTGTCGTCTGTGCAGACGGGGAATCATCGATCTTTGTAAAACCGGTACCCATCAAAACATAACTTTCACTTTCTGAAGTTCCTACATTCAAATAATCTGCTTCCTGATATCTCTGTTTAACTCCCATGGTCAAATTCTCCTTTTCTGATAATATATAAATTCACATTGTATCCTGTACTGGGCCGTATTGGTCTCCGCATCCATCAGATAACCATTGGTTGTTGCCCTGATCTTTCTGGCTTCTTTTCCTGCTGACAGTTTTGGGAACTTCCCATCTCTTGTGCAGTCTTCCAGCCAGTCAGAAAAATTCTCATAAAAATCGGAGGTGTCGATATTCTCAACATCTCCGTAAAATACCCTGCTGCAAAATGCGAATGCTACACGTCGGATCGTATCACCATTCACCTGTCTTTTTATGATTGGGTCTGCCGGCACTGTCTCTATCATGTAGCTTGCAGCATCTTCTTCCAGCTTATCCAGATCCACCTTGGCGAATTCTACACCGGAAAATGCTTTGTTGAATTCATCCAAGCATGGACATTCTGAGATAAAATCTCGTATAGATGAAATTACACTCATTTTGCTTTTCCTCCACAGAAATCTGCAACGGATTGCACAATCTCTTTTCCCCGGTCAGCCCACATACGTTTGTCCCATTCTGAACCTCGAAGCCCTTTTCCTTTATGCTCATAATATTGACGCCGTGCATAAGGCTGTATATACGTAATATTTGTTTTGTGTTCGATTGCCGTATTCTTCAATGGCCCATTCAAAAAAGGAACATATGGATCTGACAGACGCCTTACTTCGTGAGTGAAAAACTGCTGTCCTTCCCCATTCTTATTCAGGTTTCTTTTTAAAAGTATTCTATCTTCTGGATCCATCTGAATCCTGACCCGAGTTTTTCCCATCACGCACCTCCGATCCGGATGTGTGGTATTCCTCCTTTTCGGTTATCCGAATAGCTCAAGACTTTTCCGTAGATGTAATGTTTGTTCTTTAGATCTGACTCTTTGGTTATTTCATCCATCACAATGCCTTTCACAAACAGATCTCCGTTTTCTACCGTCCAATACCTTTTTTCATCACCATATGGCAATGCAGCATATTCATTTTGAGGAATATATGTATCCGTCTGTATGCCTTCTGGTATCCGGATCTTATACAGATCTGCACTTGAAAGGCCTTTGTCGCCTGCGAGCATCTGTACTTTCTGATCCGTATACCAATGGATTTTCGGAATTTCAGTACGCCTATACACATATTGCCTTGTTTCTGGATTCAATTTCCGGTTATAGATAGTTAGCGATTCATTCGTAATCATAGAACACCCCCGGATATAGCAGCGTTGTGTCTTCGAGATATAATCTCGCTTTTGTATAGCACTTCTGGTACAACACATCGTCCTCTGTCATTCCGGATGGAATGCCTGCATAAGTCACAGACTCTCCATCCGTATCAATCCTCTGGGCAAGCCTTCCGCCTGTGGATTGTTTCACCACAACATCATTGTAGAGAACCTCTGTCACAGCGCAGATAGCATTTTTTACCACTTCCAGGTCATTCTCGCGAATTTTGTACTGGTGGATTCTTCCATAAGTCATTTTATTCACTACCTGTTCTGCATCCATGGCAATTCTGGGGAACTGTTTTTCCATATCCATGTTACTGCCATGATATTCTTCTACATAAAACGCAAAATCCACATTGATTCTCATAAAATCACCTCATCCACCACAGGAAGTCATTTATCATGATGCTGCGTGTTTCCTTACCGCAACTTTTGCAGCTGTAGTCACACGATAACCGCTGTTAAACTCTACCTGAGCAAGAGTTCCGGTAAAGTTCTCAGAATCTTTCAAACGGATAGATTCCAGATTGTCAACAATGGAAAATGCATTGAAGTCATACATGATGAAATCTACTTCCGTCAGGTTAACAGTCTGGAGTTTTCCTGCGTAATCATAATATTTCGCTGCATCCATAACATCCATCATGTTACACTCTACCCATAGCATTCCGAGCCATTTTCCTACCTGACCGGTCTGCATAATTTGATCATTCACTACCGGAGTGTACTGATCACCGGCAGCTTCCAGCATAGTGGTATAGGTTTCTACAGAAGCAAGCACTACATTTGCTACCGCCTGTCCTTTTCTGACTGTTTTTCTGGCATCCAGCGCAACCTTCTTGATATTGGTTTTGGTAATTGCTGTTGTATCTGACAGTACTGTTCCTTCATGCACCAGACAAGCAATACCAGAAGCCTGCCATCCCTGTTTGCAGTCAAGAACCGCCTGCGACAGATGCTCATCTGCCATAGAATACGGAACTGCATTAGCCTGAATCTGATGAATCTTCTTAGACTTGCTCTGTGTATTGTTCAAGCGCAGGTCAATCAATTCATTCTCGGCTTTTTCGTGGTTAAAATCGGATGCCGGCACTTTCGGATCCTGAACTCCGTCAGTTTTGATCCGATATACATGCACCAGACCACTTGAAGCATCTCCCTGGAATTTATCTGTATAAGTCATTCCAGGCTGCAAAACAGAATCATAATACAGATTCGGCTCCACAATTTCACTGTATTTCTCATCTACAAAATATCCGCCATATTCCATAACTTTTATTCTCCTTTATTCCCTTTATAGTATTTGTTATTTCCATACTTCTGTTTTCGGTAAGCTTCATCAGATGAAGTAACTCCTGGCTTGTATGTTCCCTGCGTACCTCTCACCCATGTTTTCTTCTCAGGCTTATCTTCCGGTTTCTTTTCAGGTTCAAAGTCATCCGGATACTGTTCACGGATTTTCTTCATGTACTCTTCGGCTCCCTCAAAAGTACCATCTTCCCTGAATTTCATATCCTGAGACAGAAAATCTCTTAAGATACTCTTCTTTGCCAGTGGGGATTTAATTTTCTGTCCGTCCAGGTATCGCTCTGCTGCAAAAGACTTTTTCTGATCATCGAGCTGTTTATTCAGTGATGCCGTATCCGCATTATACTTCTGCTCCCACTCCGCTGCATTCGCCTTAATTCCATCAATGTCCATATCTTTGTAGGATTTGATTTCTTTGTTCGCATCAGCAAGCTGGGTTTTGTATCCATTGGCTTCTGTCTGCAGCCTGGTATAATTTTCCTTTCCGACATAATTACCTTCTGAAAGGTCGATAAACTTCACAGGATTATCTTTCCTGTCAGCAGCTCCATTGATCTCATTCAGCTTTGCTTCTACCTGAGAAAATAAATTCCTCACCTAACGCTTCTCTTAATTCCATATTGTTTTTCCTCACTTTCGTTTTTATAGCCGGTGTCTTCCGGTAGTTGTGCAGTTTAAACGCCGTGTCGGGCGTATTTGGGACAGTTTAAACGCCATGACCGTTTTGGGCGTAAAAATAACACCCAGGGTACTACCTGCGTGCTTATAACTAATTCTATAACTTTCTATGACTTAGACAGCTTCACCCTGCTGCCCAGAGGGAGATATCTGGATCACCGTACCTTTCTATGTTTGACTTGGCCATATTTCATCACATTCTTTATACTTCCAGCACACATTGCAGTGGCTGCAATATTCTGTAATTATACGTATTGGTAATGATTCAAATGCATACCTTCTTTCAACCGTATCAAATTTAATGTCGATATCATCACATGTCTTGCAGCACTTTTTTAAATCAATTTTTAGCATTCTAACCTCCTTCGCTTGATTCCGAGCATATTAAAATACCTTCGTCGCATAAATCAATGAACTCTTTTCCTCCCAGGAGCAATTCTCCCAAGCCCATCCATGTATACCCGTTCCATCTGCTCTGGAAGTTTCATTTTCTTGCTAAATCCCTGATACTGATGAAGTGTGTTCAGGTATTTTATTCTTGCAGCCAGAATATCTTCCTCTGATGCTTTCCCATTCTTTAACTGCTTCACCTGTGCTCTTTGAGACCGCATCTTCGTTTCCATTTGACGCTGTCCCTGTGCCGCCTGATAAGCGTTATACTCTTTTCCCTGCCAGGTATGTACTTCTTTTTCCTTTTCTTCCATCTCTGCAAGCTGCTCATCCGTATATGTGCGGACAGAAACACCAGAAATAAATGCATAATAGCTATGATAACAGTTAGCACCACACAATCCCGTTACATCACCCAGATGACAAATATCCTGCAGTTCTCGGTATGTATATATCTGACCGCCCCACCAGTGATCAGGACGATGACCAGAGTGCCACGTTACTTCATATGTGTCTATATTAAGGTCTTCTGCTACCATTTGATTGATCTGAGCACTCAACTGGGAAACGCCTGTCATAACCGCTCTTCTGGACGCTACAGGAGTCCTGTTTTTCCATCCAGAGGCATAATCAATGGTCTGTAATCCACTGGATGTCATTTCTTTTATAACTCTACGTAGAACTGTATTATAATCAAACGATCCTGTTACTATATCTATGCAGGCTCTGTCCAAATATTTCTGATAGTATTCTGCCAGAGGAGTGAACGCCTTTTTCCCTCCGCCTATATCTACCGTCATACCCAAAGATTGAGTAATATTTTTAATCTCGTTTTGTGTCTGTTTGATAATCGCCTGTGCCCACTGCTGCACCTGTTCATTTTCCTCAAGCGGTACAAAATTACCATTGATCTGTTCATAAGCATCCCGGTTCCTGACATATTCCCACTCAAGGACCTTATCATACAGCTCCCATATCTCCGGATCTGTCATACCGGTAAGCCTTTTTATTTCATTCTCGATAAATTCTGTGCTGTTTCCGATAATCTGTAGTTTATTGATCTGGTAATCAGCGGTAGAAGTAATCTTTCCAGTTTTGTTTATCCTGCGAACGACATCTGAAAAAACTCTGTCCTGTAGTTCATAGAATAACTTTTCAATCTGAATTGGCAAACTTCTTTTTTCTTCCGTTGTCACTCATCATCAGCCCCACTCTCAAAATCGAATTCCGATGCTTTTCTGAGCATTTCTATTGCCTGCTCTTCCGTTTCCCCGAATCTCTTCATTCGGTATTCCACCAATCCAACAGCACCCATGCCAACATCTGCGCGGAGTTGTTCCAGTTCGTATTTTTTATCGACAATCAGCGAATCATCCCAGTCACAGGCAACTTCTACTTTTCCGGATGGAGTGATCTGCTTCAGGTCCATCCATACATCAATTGCATGCACCAGATTCTTTATCGCATCCTCTGTGGCGCCCTGAATATCTGTCACCGTGGAATAAGATCGCTGCTTGCTGGTCTTGATTTCCTCTGCAGTCTTATCTACGCTCTGCGGGTCCGATAAGGTTCCATAGGCCAGACCACTGTTAAACTCAACTTTCTGTATGATACGGTTGTATCCATTGAAAAAGCTCTGTTCTCTTATCTCCGGTGAATACACATTGAACAGAGGTTTGCCATCCGGAGAAATGATATTACTTCCCAACGGATAATACAGCCGCTCCTGCCCTTTCGGAAGAATCACATTGCCACTCCGATCTTTCTTGAAATACTCATTGGATGCCTGGATAGCTGTTTCTTTTGACCGGAATTCCCACAAAGTAGCTCCATACATCTCATCTGCATCCTGAATCTGCTGTTCTGCCCTCGAATACACAGAAACGCCAAGAGGAGAATCCGGGTCGATATTATTTGCCATAGGCATTTTGAGATAAGAAAACAACGTCCCATCAGCATGAGAAAATTCCTCATACGGTGAAATATCTGACCACTCTTCGATATCTTCCAAGCTGATTTCTGTTCCAAGCTGTACAATCTCGTCTGTTTTTACGATTGCTTTCGTGCTGACAAATGCCCGGTTAACAATTATGTATCGATCTCCCTGAAGTGCCTGATATTCCAAACGGGTATACAATTTCTTTCCTTTGCGTTTAAATTCCGGGAAGATAACACCTGTCATTTCACCGTCAGAATTAAATTCGGTGGGATAACAGTTCCCTGCACGGACAATATCTATTGCTATAGTATCCATTGACGGGTACGGCTTGAAACTGATTCCTCCAAGTGCAGATGCATATTCAATATAGGTTCTCAGATTCTTTTTGAATTTTTTCTGTATGATCTGATTGATCATATCAGCTCTGTGACTTCCGCTTATTTCTATCTTTGCTTCGTTTGTAACTAATCTGGCAAACTCTGAACTGATAGCCGCAGGAAGATTTAATCCTTTGATGTCTTTGCTTATCCATGGGGGCTTATTCCGATACATCTTCTGCCATCGGTAAATAGCCTGTGCCATATCAGTAGATACTGAAATATCCACACCCATGGCCTTTTTTATGCTTTCATACTGTATCATTTTTACCTCATTCTCTTTCTGTCATAGGAAGAAGATATGCGATCAGGTTCCACATGCCAACAACCAGGTAACGGAGTGCATCGCACGCATGGTCGTTTTCTTTCAGAACCTCTTCCTTCCCGTTTTTGATGCTTTTTGAATCATACTGGTAGATTCCCAGCTCTTTTATCAACATAGGCTGTTTTTCTCTATGAATCAGAATTTTTTTGTAAGAAAAGAACCTCTGCACACGGCTGATACCGAGCTTAACGTCATTCTTTGCAGGAACTATTGTCAGATGTGGTGCAATCCTTCGCACCTCTTCAATTAGTCCTGCTGCCGAAGGGTCTATAAATACATAACTCACAACACGGTCATATTCCTTTTCCAGACGGTCGCAGAATTCTTTCAGTTCCTGCGCATAGATGGATGGTGATTTCTGGCCTTGTTCTCGACCATTGTGATAATATTCGTCCAGTCCGCAAATCCTCTGATGATTATAATCTATACCAAATGCTTCAAAAACAGTGGCATTCTTCTGTCCATAGTCAACACCAACTCCGATTTCTCCGATAGTCTTTTTCTCTCCCTCTGGCAGTCCGTCATAAAAATGTAGCTCTGCATTCACCATATAGTAGATCAGCTCATCCACACCGGTACATAGCCCAAGCCACACCCAGTTATACATCTTCTCATCTGATATCTTCATGGCTTTGGCAGATTCTATCAGCTTTCGTCCAAGCCATGATACCGGAACATCCCTGTAATCTGTATGGATATGTATGGTATCTTCCCTGGCTTTCATCTTTTTTAGCCAATCCATGATCGGCGCATTCGGATTCTTTGGAGGATTGAAAAGATACAGCATCTGGAAATCTTCGTCATTTCCTCTGACGAACGTAGCTTCGATATTGGCAAGTTCATCTTCGCCCTCGCCTTCATCAAAGAACTCTGTCAGCTCATCCAGTATAACCAGCTTTATAGGCTTATTCTCGTCAATAATACCTTTGGTATCATCCACGGAATCAGAACCGGTAAAGTAAATGGTGTTGCCGTTCTTTTTGTATTGAATCTCCATCGGCGATTTTGTGATCTTGAAATTCTTTTTATTTAATCCCAGGCGGGTGATTGCCCTAAGTACTTCTTTATACACCGTTTTCCGGAGCTTATTATGCCGCTTGCGGAGGACAATGACTGAGCAGTTATCATCAGAAATGATAGAATAGACTGCCTTTATCCCCATATAACTGGATTTTGTCCCTGCACGACCGGAAGTAAGGATATGATGCATATACTTTTTATCGTTAAAAAGTGGATAGTATTTTGGAATGATAATATCCCGTATCTTAACAATCTTCGTATTCCGGAAGGTCATTGACTATCACCACTTTCTCTTCATTATCACCGATACCGGATTCTATCTGGATTCGTTCAGTCTGTGCTTTCATCTGTGCAATCCGGGCTTTTTGTTCCTCAGAAGCAGCTTCCCAGTCTTTATGCAGCATCTCATCATACTGCTTGATCATTGCCCGAAGTTCTCCCTGTGCCCTTGCCTGGGCTTTCAGGAATTCATTCTGTTTATCCCATGCCTGCTGAACTTCCCAGCGCTGTCCAACAATCTTACCTTTCTTTTCTTCGACCTTTTCAACAGTTTTATCCTGCTGGTCCTTTACATAGGCAATCCGCTGCGCCCTGATAATAGCAGCATACGCAATCTGTATCTGATGCCACAGAAGATCCAGAGGATCCGCCTGATCAATGGCAGAAAAAATCTCCCGGGTTTCTTCCGGGAGATACTTAGAGAAGAATCCATACTTCTCTGCATTCTTATTTCCTGGCGGACCAGTAGCGTTGTGATTCCCTGGCTGACCGCCTTTTTTCCTTTTCGAACGCTCGCTTTTCTTATCCGAACGTTCACTATCCCATTTATGAGTACATTTCCATCTTCGGACGGTACCCTCAGGCAGATTTAGTTGACTTGCAATCTCAACTAACTTCATGCCCTGCAGGTAAAGTTCTTTCGCCTGCTGTATTCTCTTATCCGGCGCTCTGGCCATGCATCACCACCTCGTATTCGTCGTTTTGGGGAAAAGAAAAGAGACACCAGGGTGCCTCTCGCTTTACTATCCTACAGGTTGTCGCAATTGTTAATAAAAATATTATATGGATTTTTGCCGATTAAAAAGAAAAGCACCTCCTTCTGATTATGAAATGCATTGTTTACTTGTATATAATCATTTTTCACCATAAACATTTTGCATTTTAAATAAAACGAGGATAACTGTTTTGCCATAGATGATTTCTTTTTTATACTCAACTCATCTACTTTTATAATTTCTTCATAATATTCGTATATCGGCAAATTAGCTTTGTAATTACTGTGTATCACTTCACAACATTTTCCATATTCTCCCTCGATATAATCAATAAATTCTTTATTTGATGCCTCAAACTTCTCCCTCAACTCATTAAACATATTTCTTACGCCGGTTGCATTAGTATTCTCATACCGTAATATTACCCGCACTAAGTTTTCTATCAGTGATCGATAAGTCGTATAGTAGACCCTGATAGAATTTTGAGAAAATGTATGTACCAAATTCAAAATATCAGTTACTAAACACTCATAATAGTGCTGCCTTTTTTGTTCTGGGAATGCATATGTTTTCTTTATAAACATCATTCCTTTTACAATCGAAACAATATCATTATGTTCTAAATCAGCTATATCTTCCTGCGCAATCTCTATAAATTGTTCGATATCTTCCTTACATCTTTCTACTTCTCTATAACGATTTAACATTTAAAATCCCTTTAACCATTTTTCTAGTTTCTCATTTTCATTTTTCTTTCTGTTCTTTTTTGTTTCTGTTGTATCATCTTTATCATTTTCAGAAGAATCAACTATTGTTTCGTGAAGATAACGAATTAAATTTTTGTTTATACTTACAATTTCTTCATCAGTACAGTTTATAATTATTCTGCAGGTTCTTGCCGCCATAAGTGTCCTCGATTTTATGACATATCCTGGGAATTTTTCACCAATATTTTTTTCAATAAAAACACTGGCATCAACATTTTTCTTAAAAACTTCTTTACTTATTATCAAAATCGCAATTGTCCCGAGTAGGTCTATTTTATTAAAGTCTTTTCTGCGCAGTCTTTCTTTAAGCATATGTAAATTATTATCATTCTGATTCATATGATTCTATCCTCTCTAAAAACTCCAAACTTATTTTTGTAATATCATTTCTTGATTTCTTATACTTTGAAGAAATGTTTCCCTTTAATCCGACTAACAAATCCTTCACATATGTTGTATTGTTTTCAAACAAACCCATATCTTTTACAATAGTATCTTTCTCAAATGTCTGCTTCAAGAGTTCTGTTTTTCGTGTCATCCCGTCTATCATAGTATATACAATACCAATTGGCTCAATTCCAATCCCTTCATTGTCATCAATCCTATCAATCGCCTGTTTTAATAATTTTATTCCTAAAATAGAATACCTGTCTATTCTATTCGGAACCAAATAGAAATCCGATGCAATTAATGCTGCATCTGTATATACTGAAATTGTCGGCGGACAATCTATGAATATAAAATCATATAAATCCTTTAACTTATTGTCATTAATGAATCTTTTTACTCTTTTTGCCTTTGTTCCATCCTTATCACTTTCTACCAAAATCAAATCTATTGTTCCTGGTAATAAATCCATATTTTCATCTAACTTTATAATTATGTCATTAGGTTTTGGCATAGGAATTCTTTTAACTAAAGTTGTTTGAGTCTCAAATAAGCGCATAACCGTTTTTGAATTATTACCTTGCGAATATTCATTTAAATATTCATCCTCTAAATCGAACTCATTTACTAAACTCTGTGTTGTATTGAATTGAGGATCTAGGTCAATAAATAGAATTTTTTTATTCTGTTCTTTAGCAAGATAATATCCTATTCCAATACACAAAGTCGTTTTACCGACTCCGCCCTTCATATTTATAAAAGAAACTACTTTACCATTATTTTTCATTCGTATACCTCAATACATTTTTTTATTTATTTTACTCTATTTTTTAGTAATAATCAACAAAAACACCCCATATTTCTACAGGGTGTCTTAAATGTATTGAAGGTTTGCCATCTCAGCTCCGGCGGCTCCACCCACTCTCCATGGATGGTTGGTGATGTTGCTGCCACATCAGTCGGAACACCAGGAATCGAACCTGGCCACCATAAGCATTTACCGGTTACTTATGTGGTTACATCCAGCTACCTCTATTCCGATATGCACCGCTCAGGGGAAACGGTGCTTTGACGGTCTTTGCGGTTTGCAGGCGTACCGTCTGATCCTGAATCAGCTACCGTGGAGTTTCGCCACGGGAGCCGTAAACTTTTCGGGAGGTTTCCCAAATGACAATTCATTTTTATATACTTCGACTCTCTTATTATAACAGTCAACCCTTTAATATGTCAAGTGTTTTATAACATATATAATAACTAGAACACATTATTAAAATGCACTTTGCAGATTACTTCACATTGATTCATTGTCAGTCCAACATCCGCCGCAACCATCATGATTTCCATACCATTTATGTATCTGGCTGCAAGCACCTGTCTGAGTATCTCATCAGGGAATTGACTGATATATTCTCTGGCTTTTCTTATCAGTTTCTCATTCTCCCAATACAGCTGCCGGTATCTTATTTCAATATCAACCTTTTCTTCAACATCTGCCATACCATTGCTTTTTTCTCCAGATCCGTGCGGCATACCATCTGACTGCACAGGTGAAATTCCAAAAGAACCGCATGTTGTTTCGTAATCTGACTGCAGTCTTCCCATCTCCATGTTATTTCTATGTATTTGTCGTAGTTCCTGTTCCGTCATGTGCATATACTTCACCACTCCCCTTAAACTTCAATCTCAATGTCTTCCTGCGTTCCTTTTTATTTCTTGGCTCAAACTTTTTGCAGTTGATCGGACTACATCCTCTGGAATGTTTCTTGTACTCTATATAATCACAAGTCATATTTGATAAGTTCCTACTGTCCACGTTCTGCCTGCTGGCATACATGCACTTGCTACACTGATTCCGCTTAATCTTAAGGATTTCCGCAGGTGTTACCAACTCCCATGGTTTCTCATCCATCAACATCAACCCTCTTTCACTCTCGGATAATATGTACGTTCAGCATGATATTTTTCAACTTTCCTGACCCGACCAAGCAGCTGCGTCATCTGATCCAGAGTTTTCTTATGCTGTGGATCCTGAAAGAACTTCACAATCTCCTCACGTTCTTCCACTATATCCTTGTATTTCCGTCGATTCTGCCGGCTGATATGTAACTTTGTGCAGATCTTACTCCGCTCTTTGGCAGACTTTTCAAATTCAATTGCATGAAGAAAATCTTGAACTTTTTTGTCTTCCCTGACAAGAGCTTCCTGATAGACTGAATGTAGCTTTTTACTGTCTTCCACAAAATCAAGGAATCTTTTTATTTCTTCTGATACCATCACTGTCACCTCCTGTACACTCTTCCCGTCTTAATATCCCGCATTTCCGTAATCTCCATCCCGTGGATCCCGGCAACCATATTGAGTGCCCGGAAGATGTCTTTAATGTATTTCGGCACCTTGCTGGCGTTTGCAATCGCCTGTCCGGACGTCGGATCCTGATATCCCTCTTTGTTTTTCATCCACATCCCTCACAATCATTATTCTCCGCCCCGAAGCATCCATGGCACTTGTCTGGGTGGTATGGTGCTGGGCTTTCTTCTTCTCTCCAATCGATGTGCTGACCGCATGCACCACAGTAATTATGTTTTATTTTAAGGCTTGTTACTAACCCGCAACGCGGACAAACGTAACATCGATTGCTTGCACGTGGTTTTTTCTTTTTCTGCTTCTCCACCGCCTCCCGAACTTCTTCCAGAGTACCTAGCTGCTTATATTCCTGATTCTCTTTCAGAGCCTGAATTGCCCTGTCAAAATCAAACGCTACTTCTTCTGCGTCTTTTTCTCCTATCCCTTGATAATTTGTAATAATCAGCTTCTGCTGCATTATTTCTTTTAACTCTTCCAGATTTTCTATTGTATCTTCGATGCTCCATGGCATTTTAAGATAATTTTTACCTGCTCCGGAAACTCCGATTTTTAAGTTACTCTTTTCCTGATAATCCATTGTCATCCCTCCTGTTCTGTACTTTTCAAATCGCAATGTTCAGACCAGTTCCAACCTACGTCTAAAGATAATCCTTTTTCCTGCATTTCCATGCTCCAGTTACTTATTGCTTCTTCGATTTTTTCATTCAATCTGTCAATGTTCTGTTTTGGAAGATTCCCTGCATTGAACGATGTATCTACTCTTATCTGGCAGTAATATCTTCTTAATTCCACCATCACTCAGCCCTCCTGTTCCAGCAGTTCAGGATTGTCGAAAACATTTCCACAAACCTCAAAATTTTGTTCTGTGAAAGCATCTATTTCATCCACATCGTTACTTCCTTTTTCTCTTGTATAAAATCCA
>SFGF01000133.1 GCA_004556655.1 Lachnospiraceae bacterium
ATGTGAATCTTCCGGATGGGAATGGACTGGAATTTGTAAGGTGGATGAGATGCAATTATAATACATACATTATTTGTCTTACAGCACTAGATCAGGAGATGGATCAGGTCATGGGATATGAAGCAGGGGCAGATGATTATATTACAAAGCCGTTTAGTCTTTCGGTACTTCTTTTGAAAATAGAAGCACATTTCCGCCGCAGACAGGAGAAAACGGAAGCCGGAAAGATGATTTCGGGAGATATCGTATTTATCGCAGGAGAAATGAAAGTCCTGATAAAGAGTCGTGAAATCAGTCTGACAAAAACGTAGTTGAAAATGCTGACTTTTTTTCTTCAGAATCCGAAACAGATTCTTTCAAAAACACAAATATTGGAAAATGTGTTTGATCTGGAAGGGGATTTTGTGGATGAAAATACAATCGCTGTCAATATCAGAAGACTCCGTGAGAAAATTGAAGACAATCCGGCTGCACCGGTCTATATAAAGAATATCAGAGGTCTTGGGTATCTATGGAATCAGGAGGTAAGGCAGTGACAAAGAGATATCGCAAGAAGATCACAGTAGCGCTCTCCTTGGTTTTGCCTGTCATAGTATTGTTTGCAATATTAAATTGCTTTACCACATATGTGTTTTATGAAGATTATAAATATAAAATGAATCTTATGACAGAGATTGCTGCAAAGGAAGAATTTTCCGGGCTGGATGCTGTTTCGGAATTGCTTAAGGATAAGGATATTGAAACTAACGAACAGGGAAGGCGATTATTGGAGCAATATGGATACTGGGGGAATAAAGGGAATGCATTTTATTCGCAATTCCGGCATCAGGTTATGGTGACCGGTGCTGTAAGCACTGTGATATGCGTGCTTCTTTTGACTTTTTTACTTTATTGGAAGAAAAAAGAAGATGCGTGTCATCAGAAAATTTTAGACCAGTTGGAAGAAATTCTGATCAGATTCCGTGAAAATAAATTTGATGATTTACTGAAAACGGAAAATCATGCAGAACTGGAAAAATTGAATGACCAGCTTGAAGCAATCGGACATCATATTCAGTTGATAAAGGAAGAAGCAAGGGCAGAAAAGGAGAACACGAAAGAAATGGTTTCTGATATTTCTCACCAGTTAAAGACACCGGTTGCAGCTTTGGATACATGTTTTAGTGTGCTGATGCAGAATGACTTAAGTGCCACAGAACAGGAGGAGTTTCGTATCCGTTGTCGGAGTGCTCTGGATGGACTGGAGACATTATTGCAGTCGCTTCTTGAAATATCCAAGATGGAAACTGGACTGATTCAGATTAATAAGAAAAAACTTCCGCTTATGGATACTGTCATATCTGCTGTGAACCGCACTTATCCTAAAGCGGATGAGAAAGAAATTGAATTCGTTTTTGACTATGAAAAAGAGCTGGAAACAAGCACGATTATGCAGGATAAAAGGTGGCTTGGTGAAGCTGTGATCAACGTTCTGGATAATGCGGTCAAGTACAGTCCGTGTGGTTCAAAAATATTTATCCGGTTACAAAAAAGAAACGATCTTGTAAGAATGGAAATTGAGGATCAGGGAATTGGTATTCCGCAGAATGAGTATCACAAAATTTTTCAACGATTTTACAGAGGAAGTTCCAGGGAGGTCATGGAAAAGAGTGGTACAGGAATCGGACTTTTTCTATCGAGAGAAATTATCGAAAAACACGCAGGTACGATTACGGTAACCTCCGGCAAAAAGAAAAAAGGAAGCACGTTTGTGATTCAATTACCATATGTTGGTTAAATTTTAAGTGAGCAGCTTTGTAAGTTTTATGGCGCAGGTGAGAATCAGGTCAAAGCGGTCAATCAGGTGGACATTCAGATTGAGCAGGGAGAATTTGTCGCAATTGTTGGAAAGTCAGGTTCCGGTAAAAGTACATTACTTCATATGCTTGGAGGGCTAGACACCCCGACAAAAGGCAGTGTTACTTTAGCAGGGAAAGATTTATACAGGATGAAGGAAGATGCCCTTGCTGTTTTCCGCAGAAGAAAAATCGGATTTGTTTTTCAGGCATTTAATCTGGTTTCATCTGTTAATGTCTGGGAAAATATTGTACTGCCACTGGGGCTGGATGGAAGAAAAGTGGATGAAGCGTATGTAAATGATATTATTGCAACTCTGGGGATTGAAAACCGGATTTATAATCTGCCAAATCAGTTATCCGGAGGACAGCAGCAGAGAGTAGCAATTGCAAGAGCACTGGTAAATCGTCCGGAAATTATATTTGCAGATGAGCCGACAGGAAATCTTGATTCTAAGACCAGTGATGAGGTAATCGCTCTGCTTAAGATGACAGCAAAAAAATATGGACAGACAATTGTAATGATTACCCATGATGACGAAATTGCACAGGTCGCTGACCGTATTCTGGTGATTGAGGACGGACAGGTGGTGGATTTCAGATGAAGACAATAAGCAGGATTGCATATAGCAATGACAAAAGGAACAGGACAAGAAGTATACTGATTATGATGTCCATATGTCTGACTACGATGCTGCTTGTGATTATCAGTACTGTGGGAAATGGAATGATCCGTTTACAGAAAAGTCAGGCGGCAGGATCATATGGAAGCAATTATAGTTTGTTTGTCGCAGCAGACGGATTGCAGCAGCTTGTGGGATCGAAGAAAAAAACGTTATAGTCAATGATCTCTATTTGCAATGGGTCTTGCAGCCGAGTTATGAAACGATTGCGGTATGCGGGGTTTTGATTCTTGCAATTGTACTTTTCTCTGTTGTGGTTATTTATAATATTTTTCAGGTCGGTATTGCCAACAAGATACAGGAGTATGGAAAAATCAAGGCTCTGGGAGCGACAAAAAAGCAGATGAAACAACTGATCTTCAGAGAGGGCATTTTTTTGACATTTTTTTCAATACCGGTTGGATTGCTTTTTGGCTTTCTGATTGCAAGAAAATTGTTTCACGGATTTCACCTATCGAAGCAACACGGTATTTAGAAAATGCAGAAACACAAAAAAAAGGAAAACGAAATGGCAGAAAAAATGTCACCGTGTTTTCTATGGCAATGGCAAATGTAACGGGTAATCCCAAAAGAACTATTGGTACTATCCTCACAATGGGTTTTTCCTGCGTATTGTTTGTGACTATCTCTAATTATGTGGGAAATATTGACACGGAGCATGAAGCACGTCTTTACGTTAATCATGGACAATTTGAACTGCAGCTTGACTATTCTGCTGAGTATGATGAAAGATATCCGGAGAATAATCTGGATACGATTCTGACGGATGATCCATTGAATGATTCGCTGATTGAAGAAATCAAAAGCATTCCAGGAGTGACAGATGTCATGACGAGAGAGATTGTCTCTGTAAATCTGAACGGAACAAGATTTCCGGCTGATATTGTGAGTAAAAATGATTTTGATTTTATGCGCCAGGACGGGGATATTGGCTCTATGGACTATGATCAGGCGGTAAAGAATGGTGAAATTTTCTTTGGTTGGTCGATGTGGATGGAACAAGATGGATATGCTCCGGGTGAATCCATTGCATTTGACTTTGAGAATGGAAGTGAAACCTATACCTATCAGGGAAAGATTGCAGGATCCTTTGTAAGCGCGGACACTTATCTTGTCATTCCGGAAGGTGTATACCGTTCCATGAATCCGAGGGGAACAGCCTATGGATATCTGTGGGTGGACTGTGATAAAAAAGATATGGCATCTGTGGAACAGAGTCTGAATACTTTGATTTCTAATACTTCGCATATAAAAATGGATACCTATCATGCACAGTTACAATATGCAGAATTAGCAGCCCGCATGATGAAGCTCGGCTGTTATCTGTTTATGGCGGTTGTAGGACTCATCGGTTTTATGAATATGGCAAACACCATGATCATGAATATTACGACAAAAAAGCAGGAATATGGTGTATTACAGGCTGTGGGTATGACAAATAAACAATTAAATTTATGCCTGCAGTTACAGGGACTGATTTTTACGGTTGGCACCATATGCGTAGCTTTGATCATTGGTCTGCCGCTCGGCTATGCACTTTTTTCCTATGCAAAACATAATGGAATATTTGGAATGAATATCTATCATGTTCCAATCGTACCAATTTTTATTATGATTTTTTTGGTCGGTCTGTTGCAGATTGTACTTTCCTGCGTTTTAAGCAGTAATCTGAAAAAGGAAACGCTGGTAGAAAGAATAAGGTATGATGGATAGCAAGTAATATGTAATGAAAAAGAAAAACGGTATAAACGAAATATTATGTTTCTGTTCGCTGGACATTCCGATAGGCTTCTAAACAACAATCTTGAGAAGCAGAGGCTTCCCAAGATTGTTAGAATCCTATCTCCATAGCTCACAAAGAAAATAATATTTGTTTATACCGTTTTTCTTTCAATTACGTTATGGATGACTTGTGAGAGAACGCTTATACTTGCCCGGTCAACGTTATGAATTGCACCACAAAATCTGCAATTTACGTTATGGAACTCACGGTTATTGGAGGAGTGCCTATAAAGAAAGGTGGCGACAAAATACAGTCATTTTCAATGTCTTGTGATTTGC
>SFGF01000134.1 GCA_004556655.1 Lachnospiraceae bacterium
TGAAAATCGGTGTGCAGTCCAGAGGAATGGGCAGATACCAATAAAAGTGTAGTCTGCTTTTTCCTCTGTCCTGACGCCGATTGTTCACGAAATAATTTTTCGTTCTGTTTCTAAACAAAACAGTCTGAAAAATAATCGTCTGAATTACTCTAAACCAAGTGTTATATATTGAGCTAATATTGCATTTATACTTTCTTTCTCTTCGGCTGTTACAGGTAAGTTCTGATTGTTCTCTTTATCATTGAATGTTCCACATTCCGAATGATAATAATATGTCCTTTCATCAATTATAAGTTTGCAATCATTGGCACATTCGGCAGTCCCTTCTGTGTTCCAGGTGCCATTTTCAATAATGTCTGCGATTATTTTTACTTCTTCTTCGGTCAAATCATAAATTTTATCTTCCTCTGTACGAGTAATTATTCCACTTGTTACAGGTGCTTCACTGCCAGTTGCTTTATCACAAGCGACGAATGACAACATGCAAATTAATACCCCAAATAATACCAATACCCTTTTCATAGCAATCCCTCCTTAAATTCCGATTTTCTCAATTCTCCAAACTTGAAGTTGACTATCAACTGATAATCAAAAATATCATTCCTAAAATTGCAAATCCTTCACAGATCGCAATTATCTAAAATCTGTCGAGCTCTTCGTATAGAAAAACAGCAATTTCATTCTTTCGAAATTTTTAATTCTACGTCTCCGTTACTCAGCGATTCTACAACCTCACGCTCTGGCATATTCATTTTTCCCAGTCTTACCTCTTGTTTATCATCGTTCACGGAATCCTTGTTAGAACTACCACATGCAACCAGACAGGCTGTGAGGATAATTCCTAGAATAACTGATAAATATTTCTTCATATGGCTACACCTCGTTCTTTATTATTTCTTTTCATCAAGCAAAATAACACCTTGCGCCGGATTTTTATCAATTGCACCAACTATCTCATGTGGAACATATGGCTCTTCAAGATATGCAAGGTCTTCGGCAGTTAATTTAATGTCAAATGCTCCGGCTGAATCATCCAGATACTGCGTTTTGGTTGCCCCTATAATAGGCGATAGAATTCCCTTTGCCCACTGCCATGCAATGGCTATCTGGGACATTTTGCAGTTATACTTTTCGGCAAGCTCCGCTACACGTTTAACTATCTGCATGTCTTCCGCTTCAGTCTTATCATATTTTCCCATGGCAACCCTATCCGTGGTTCCACGAAGAGACTCTGATTTCCACTGTAGTCTTGCCAGATGTCCGGCTGCAAGAGGGCTATACGGCATTAACGAAACTTTCATTTGCTTACAAATTGGTAGCAATTCTCTCTCATCCTCTCTATAAAGCAAATTATAATGATTCTCCATCGCAGAAAATGGTGTCCATCCATTGTCTCTTGCGGCTAACTGCATATTATAAAACTGATATCCATACATGGCAGATGCACCAAGTGCCCTGACCTTTCCTGCTTTTACCAGATCGTGCAGTGCCTCCATAGTTTCTTCAATTGGTGTATCATAGTCAAATCTATGGATGATATATAAATCAAGATAGTCGGTTCCAAGACGTGACAGAGTTCCATCTATTTCCCTCATGATTGCCTGTCTTGATAAACGACCTTCATTAAAATATACCTTGGATGCAATCACAACCTGATTTCTCGCTACATTTTTCTTCAATGCTTTACCTAAATATTCCTCACTTGTTCCTGCTGAATATCCATTTGCTGTATCAAAAAAGTTATATCCCAAATCAAGTGCATGCTTGATAACATTCTCACTTTCAGCTTCATCCAACGTCCAGTCATGCATGGTTCCAGCTTTCCCAAAACTCATGCAGCCCACACATAATTTTGACACTTCTATATCTGTATTTCCGAGTTTACCGTATTCCATAGTGCTCTCCTTATCTTAATCCAGCGTACTCTTTCTCCGATACCGCCTCACACCACTCATTGGAACAATCCACTCCCGGCACCTCAATTGCCAGATGGGAAAACCATTCATCCGGAGCGGCCCCATGCCAGTGCTTTACATCTACCGGAATGTTAATACAGTCACCCGGTTTCATTTCTACCGCATCCCTGCCTTCTTCCTGATAAAACCCTCGGCCGGCTACACATACTAAGATCTGCCCGCCACCGCTTTTTGCATGATGAATATGCCAATTATTCCTGCATCCGGGTTCAAATGTCACGTTGAAAATGTCAACCTGTTCTGTGGTTATCGGTGCAAGGTAGCTTTGTCCAACAAAATATTTTGCAAATGCATCATTTGGCTCTCCAATCGGAAATACCATCGATTTCGCATGTGCTCTCATACCTTCATCTTCATATGGAAGATCTCCTTCCTTCGGCTGCCATACTTCCTTTGCCAGATTAAAAACTGCCCAGCCCTTTGGCCAGCCCGTATAGAATGCCACATGAGTAATAATCGCTGCGATTTCCTTTTGTGTTACACCATGTTCTTTTGCATTCTGTAAATGATATATTAAAGATGAATCCGTTATCCCGGAAGACATCAACGCCACCACTGTTATAATGCTTCTGGTCTTAAGATCGATATCCTGGTTATTCCAGTTCTCACCAAAAAGAATATCATCATTAAAATGCGCAAATTCCAGCGAAAACTCTTTCAAAGCATTCCTTCCTGCTGTTTGTGTAATTCTTTTCATTTCATCCACCTTCCTTACGAAATACTTTTTATCCACTCTGCAATTTCCTGCTTTGTAGCCTTATTAAGTACTTTACCTTCTACTATCTCTGCATCAGGTGCAGATGGCTTAAGCTCACTTACCGTATTTCCAAATCCACTTCCACCGGAGGTTGCAAACAATACAATCTTTTTGCCGGAGAAATCATATTTCTCCAAAAATGTATTAATAATTGTTGGTGCTATATACCACCAGATTGGAAAGCCTAATATAATCTCATCGTACTTTTCAACCTGAGCATCTGGATTAGATATTTCCGGTCTGAACTTTTTGTCACTCATCTCCACACTGCTTCTGGATTTTTTATCCATCCAATTTAAATCTGCCTTTGAATATGGTTGTTTTGGCATGATTTCATATAGATCAGCTTCTGCCACTTGCGCAATTATTTCTGCTATTTTCCTAGTTGTTCCACTGGCACTAAAATATGCCACTAATTTTTTACCCATAGGTATTCCTCCTAACCTCGTTCCAATAAAAAATGTGTAAAGTATGTTACATTCATACCTTACACATTTATTATATTCCTCATGATTCAATTATGTCTAATGCCTATATTAAAATGATTTTTATGCCTTAAAAGCATTGATTTCTTCTATGAATTTATTCATTGCCAATGAATATGGAATATTCCTTCTCCATGCGATTACCGTACTTGCTGTTATTTCAGGATACAACCTTCTCTGAATAAGCAAATCCTCTCTCCAATATTTTGTAGCACCTTCAATCGAAACTGGATATCCCAGTCCATGAATCGCCATAACCCCCGCATTTGTTCCAAGATTACTGATAAAAGATACATGGAGTTTATTGAAATCCTTACCAAACCAATTTGCGAACTCGCTCTGCACATTCTGTCTCCGTGGAAGAATGAGTGGTTTATCCAGAAGATCCTCTTTTGTAATATATTCTTTGTCCGCCAATGCATCATCCGGCTTCATACCAACAACCCAATGGTCGCTTTCCATGATTCTGATATAATCGAGTCCTTCTGTATTGATCGGTTCCAGAAATAATCCAATGTCCACCGAACCCTGATTCATCATTTCATATACTGAATCTGCCGTTGCCGTGTGTAACACAATCTGCGCCATTGGGTATTTTTGCTTATATACCTTACAAATTTCCGCTAAAGTTTCAACAGCAGCAAACTCACCACACCCAATTGTAATAGTACCTTCTATTAGTCCTTCTTTCACCTTTAATTCATCCAGGATTTTTTCTTCCAGATCAATGATTTCCAAGGCTCTTCGTTTTAATAATATCCCCGCCTCTGTAAGTGTAATACTACGACTCTCCCTTATAAAAAGAGCTGTGTCAAGTTCCTCCTCAAATGCAGCAAGCTGTCTTGATAGTGTTGGCTGTGTAATATTCAATTGTTCTGCGGCTTTCGTAAAGTTCTGTTCTTTTGCCACGGTCAAAAAATATCGAAGTATTCTAATATCCATATTTATATACACCTCTTTTATGAGAAAGAATAATATTTTCAGTAGAATAGGATTGATTATCATCCCTCCAACTTCCGATTGAACAACTTCATTAATATTATTATTCTACCATAATTACACTTACAATCCTACTTCATTCTATTAAAATTGATTTACAGAAGTTATAATTAATTTACTTTGAGAATGTAGATTAATTTTTGCCATTCCCTCATAGGCATCCATCCCCTAACCGTGAGTTCCATAAGTAAATTGCAGATTCTGTGGTGCAATTCACAGCGTAAATTGGGCAAATATAAGCGTCCTCTCACAAGTCATTCACAGTGTAAATGAAAGAAAAACGGTGCAGACAAATATGATTTCCTTCGTGA
>SFGF01000047.1 GCA_004556655.1 Lachnospiraceae bacterium
GGCGGACAGGGGACAGTTCTGTGTCCTAAAAATAGGACACAGAACTGTCCCCTGTCCGCCCCCCTGTCCGCCCCCGCCCGCCTTTTATAGTTCTTCAAATATATTTTCTTCTTCCCTGAAATTTCCTCCATCCATATGTTCCCGTACAAACGGCACTCCTTTTCTCCGAATAAATGTATTGTGATGGATATAGGCATCAGGATTCATAGAAGGACTGATGGTTCCTCCCAGATCATCATAGCTCACATTATAGCGAAATGTATTATGGATTGCCTCTTCCAGACAGAACATAACACAGCCACCTTCATTCAATCGACTGTAATTATGCTGATAAATCGTTCCATCACCGGAATCCGCATCCCATGCCATGCTGTCCTGATTCAGTCTGGTATCCACCGCTTCATTATATTGAAGCAGAGCATCCTTGCATTTCCAAGGCCAGATCGCAGCAGCAACCTTTCCTGCCCGGTTTTCAGGATACCTGTAGACACGGTCATTCATTTCCACCGCCACAGAATCAGCTGTATTATGTTCCACCACAGGACGCAGCGCATACATTACTGTAATACCGTCCCCTCCGGCTTCTTTCACATAATTATTCGCTACATATACATTTTTGTGACCATACTGTTCAAAAAGCTCTTCTTCCAGCTCCGCTTTCATAAATTCCCGGCACTTATAGCTGTATCCCACAGCAACTCCCCAGCGGCTTACTTTTTGCACAAAGCACCCTGTCACACTGATATCTTCATACCGGGCTACTCCCGTCTTTTCCTCATCGTCCGGTTGCAGACAGGTAAAATAAATTCCTCCATTGTTCATATGCTTGTCATAGACATTTCCATTGACATTCCTGATTTCCAGATTTTTCAGATGGATTTCCCGCAGGGTTCCCTTGTTCTTCGCCACGACCGCCACACCGGTACGGTTCATTTTATGAGGAGCCTCATATTGCTCTCCCAAAACATTTCCCCGATTCGTGATGGACAGATTAGAAATTGTAATATAAGCTGCATCATAAAGAAGTACTGCTGAGGACACATACCCCTCTTTTGTATGCGTAGGGGAATCCAGTTTTGTTCCATAGTCCTGATACCAGATACCCTGTCCTTCTGTCTCGATTCGAGGAAGAGCTCCTTCCCCGTATGCTCCTATGCTAATCAGAGCTTCCTTTCTTCCCTGGTCAGTCAGATGAAGATACTCTCCGCGAAATACAGATCCGCGTTCCAGAAGCACCTGATCTCCCGGTTCCAGTTTCAGCTGATTGACTGCAAAAAGAGTAGTAAAAGGCTCATCGATCGTTCCGCAGCATTCACTGTTTTTACACTTCGTACTTACATAATAAATCCTGGACAATACTCTCATACTCCTTTTCTTTCAGTCTTTTTTCAATAATCATACATACTTCTTCATACCCAAAACAGTCTCCGAAATATCGGGTAAACAAATCCGGATTATTTTCATAAAATGCCCTTTTTTCTTCTTCCGTGAACTCCTGATACGGGTAAGTTCCGACCTTTTCTCCCTTATACACCGTAAAATCCAACTTGAAACGGGTAAGTTCATACTGCAGATACATAGACGGCGTGTAGTGGGTAAGACCATATACAATTTCACCTTTTGCCAGTTTCGCTTTTATTGAATCATTTTTCTGTTTTCTTCTGACCTCAACAGCATCCAGATCCGGAGTATCAATCACTCCCATCCAGGCAGCAATCTGAAGCTTTGCCTGCACTTCATGGACTTCCCCCTCCGAAGTCAGGCTATAATATTCCCTGTAATAGTCAGGTGTCTTTTTTCCCAAAATATGGCTCATACATTTCTCCATTATCCGGACAGGTGACTGTCCCCTGTCCGCTTACATATAAGACCGCCAGTAGCCGATCTTTCTTTCATTGATTTCTTTTATAATTTCCGGCTCAATCTTAAAGTTCCGCTCCATATCCATCAGCCCATTGATCTCCTGCTGCACATCGGATACCTGTGTATAGCAGAATCCACATACATAGGGAATTTCTTTAACTGCCGTTGTGATTTCATCGAACCTATGGATAAATTCTTCCCGGGTGTTTACTTTGTTGCCGTATCCCCATCCAGAATCATCGTTATTGAAAGCAATTCCGCCGTATTCGCTGATGATCACGGGCTGTCCATGGTATTCATATCCGTTGGCAAATGCTACTTTCTGATTATTATATGAAATCTTCGAAGAGAGAATATCGTCACGGCACTGAATATAGCGCTGTTTCAGGATCTCTCCGGCTTCTTCATAATCATGCAGCGTAAGAATATCCGAAACGGTATGTTCCCATCCGTCATTTACAATAACAGGGCGATATGGATCGAAGCTCTTGGTCAAATGATAAATAGCTTCCGTAAAATGTTGCTCCGGTCTGCGGGTATGAATCTGGCTCACACCCCAGGATTCATTAAATGCTGTCCATGTGATGATGCATGGATGGTTATAATTTTGTTTTACGATTTCCATCCACTCTCTGGTAAATTCCGCCACCGCATAATCAGAGAACTGATAAGCAGCCGCAACCTCGCTCCATACCAGCATTCCTTTCACATCACACCAGTACAGAAATCTCTCATCTTCAGTTTTCTGATGTTTCCTTAAACCGTTATAACCAAGGGCCTGAATCTTGTCGATATCTTCAAGCAATGCCTCTTCACTTGGCGGAGTCAGATGGGAATCTTTCCAGTATCCCTGATCGAGAATCAGCCGCTGATACAATGGGCGTCCATTCAGTAAAATACTTGGACCGTCAATCCGAATCTCTCTCATGGCAAAATAAGAACCTGCAGCGTCCAATATCTTACCGCTGCAAATCAGTTTAAATTCAATATCATACAAATCCGGAGTCTCTGGGGACCAGGTTCGCACTCCCCACTCCAGACCATTATTGTTTCTCAGAAAAACATCCATTTTTGCAGTGTTCTGACGATCTGTCACTGCGGTGATCGTCCTGCTGACAAAGGTTCCCTGAAAGCTTGCCACAGCCTCCACCAGAAGCTCTCCCCCCAGTTTACTTTCCGGTGCGTCAACTTCATATTCCAGTTCCAACGAATGCGCTTCCAGATTTGGTGTCATTTTCACGGATTTCAGACTGATTTCGGGTACATACTCACTCCACACTGTTTTCCAGATTCCCGTTGTCTGTACATACCAGCAGCCAAAATTCTCATCAATCCAGCGCTGTTTTCCTCTCAGCTGCTGCATATCAAAGGAATCCTCAACCTTTACGACAAGCTCATTCTTTCCATCGTGAACCAGATTCGTAATATCAAAGGAAAATCTGGCATATCCGCCTTTGTGACCACCCGCATACCGACCATTTACCCAGACTTTTGTATGGAAATCACTTCCCTCGAAATGAAGAATATATCTGTTTCCCTGAAGATTCTCACTATCCACCTCAATCTCTCTTCGATACCAGATATAATCATGGCGGGTCTCATCCTGAATACCACTCAGCTTCGTCTCATAGGTAAAAGGGACCTGAATGGTCTGCTGTCTTTTAAAATTTTCGAACCATTTTTCTTTTTCTCCCCGGTTTTCATCATCAAACGCAAAATCCCAGGTTCCGTTTAGATTCGTCCAGTTATCTCTGACAAACTGTGGTCTGGGGTAATCCTTTACATAGCATTTCATCGTACTGTATCTCCTTTTTGATTATATTATCATTTCCAGTTTTTAGACAGTATTACTGTTTATTTAATTCCAATTATAGCGTCATACCATATATTGTCAATGTTTTTTCTGATATTTTAAATTTAATTTTATCTTTTAAACAGTATTATTGTTTTATTAATTCTTTATTTCCAATATACATAAGACAGTCTCTTTCATACTCTAACTTTAATATTCTATCGTCAGGATAATATCCTGAGCATAATCACCAAAATGTCTTCCAAACAGGTTAAATCCCCCCACATATTTCGCATCCGGTTTGTTACCGATTTTCACTTCCACATAGGGTTTGTCCGAAACGCAAAGGTCTTGCACTGAAACTTCTGTCGCCTTCTCTCCGTTAATGAAACTTCCATCCTTTCTGACTTCCCAGATCATCTGCATTCCATACTGGGTAGAACCATTTGGCCAGAAAGGCGGAGTAAGTCTCCCTCTTCTGCCTCCGAAATCTCCCGGACAAGTCCATGTACCACAATCAATCCCATTGATCCATACTGTAATGTCCGATTTCCAGTCTTCCCGATATCCCGGAGCTTCCGAACAGATTTCCATCGATACGGAAACCCTTTTTGCTTTTCTTTTTTTGGGCACTCCATTTGCAAATTTATATTTTACATAACCGGAAGAAGTCCACAAAAGACCTGCATTAATCCTCTCCGGATAATAAAAACAGTATTCGACATCTTCATTTCCGATGAGTTCCGTCGTCCCGCAAAGTCCACAGGTAGGTGCCACCTCACAGCTGCTGTATGCACCCACAGGCATTTCCACACAAAATACCTCATCAATATCTGTATTTTTCTTCACCATATCAATCGCTATGTGATCTACCTTTATGGTACAAAGCTTTGTCAAACCTCTGGTTCCCGGCTGCTCCTCCATCCGAATCAGACCAGCCTGTTCCAGAAGCTTCAGATGAAACGCCGTGCTGGACGCCGGAAGATCCAACTTTTTCGCAATTTCGCCGATAATCATACTTTGATCGTACAAAAGACTCAATATTTCCAGACGAACCGGCGACGACAGAGCCTTCCCCAGACTGCATAATTCATCCGTTTCATTAATGTCAAATTCTCTAAGCTTTGCCATGTTATTCCTCTCTAATACCAATTGAAACCCATAATCATTTGCGTTATAATCAATATATAAAGAAAGCACCCACTCCAAAGTGGATGCCCCTCAAGAAAAAGGTTATTTGTCCTGACGGACATTGCCTATCCCGTTGGCAGACGGGGTAGGCATTTTATTTGTGCTTATTTTTCTTATCGAAAAAGATTTGCGCCACCTCCCTTCCTATGTCTTCCGGGCTATCCGGTATTCATCGGACTCGGGAGGCTACCACCCTGTCATGGGTACTTTCCTGTTTAAAATTTTAACATAACCATTTCACAATTGTAACTCATACATTTGCATAAATACATATGATACCAGCATTCATTTTTCAATTTTATCTTCCCAGCACTTCCGCCAGTTTCCGTATATACTCCGGTGTTGTCCCGCAGCATCCGCCTACGATTCCGGCGCCTGCTTCTATCAGACGTTTTGTATACCGTGCAAAATCATCCACATTCATATCATAGAGAGCCTCACCTTTATCGTTGATTACAGGCATCCCGGCATTTGGTTTCGCGATAATCGGCACCTTCGCAACCGCCTTCATATTGGCCACTACAGACTCCAGCTGATCCGGTCCTACAGAACAATTCAGTCCTACCGCAGCAGCTCCCATTTCCTGAAGAGTTATGACCGCCTCTACTGCATTGCCTCCATACATAGCGGTTCCATCCGCTTCCAGAGTCAGCGAACACATCATAGGGATATCGCAGACAGACTGCGCTGCATCCAGTGCAACCACCGTCTCATCCACACCAAGCATTGTCTCAGCACCGATCAGATCCACTCCCGCATCTACCAGAGCTTTGATTTGCTCTCGGTATGCCTGATACAATGCATCGTAAGTAAGGTTGCCCTGTGGTTCCAGAAGCTGCCCTGTGGTAGTCAGGTCTCCGGCAACCAGCGCACGGCTCCCAACGCCGTCCCTGGATATTTTTACCAGCTTTGTATTCAGTTCCACTACCCGATCCTGAAGATCAAAGTTTCTAAGACTGATTCTGTTTGCCGCAAATGTAGGCGCATACACGATCTGGCTTCCTGCCTCCACATATGCACTTTGCAGTTCCTGAAGAACTTTGGGATTTTCCAAAACCCACTGTTCCGAGGAAATTCCAACCGGCATACCGGCCTTTCGAAGATTCGAACCTGTGGCTCCATCCAGTAGAACCACGCCTTTTTTTGTCAATTCATCAAATTCCTGTCTTGTCATTCTCTGCTCCTTTTGCCGCAACCTTTACAAACATTCCTCTCAAATGCAGTTTCTCTGATTATCAGCTTTACTGTGCTGTATCATCCTCTGTCTTATATATAAAGCTCTTGCTGTCTGTGATGGTAAGCTTTTTCCAGACTTTTTCATCGATATTCATCTCAGCAGCATCTTCCCACTCCTGAAGCAATTCATCATATCTGTCCTGCTCACGATTTGAAATAATAGAATCTTTCTTGGTCTGTGTTGCATCCTCATCCAGCATCTTATCCAGACGAACCACATAATAAGCACTTTCGCCTTCGATCACTTCTGATGCCAACTCTCCCTCTTCCAGACTGAGTGCAGCCTCTTTTACCTTTTCATCCAGAACATCATCTTCACTTCCGGCAGTTGTAAAGGCAGGAGAAGTAGCCGTCAGATTTTCATCCACTTCTTTTGCCAACGCGTCCATATCTGCTTCCGCAACATCATCAGATGCGGTAACTTTTTCCAATACCTGCTCAGCCAGGTCTTTTTTCTCGGCTTTTTCTTCATCCGTCAGATCAATGGTATTGCCATCTTCATCCTGTTCGGTACCTTCCGTTGATACTTTGACCATAGTAATCCGGGTCTGGTTGGCTTCCTCATCACTTACCTCACGATCAATATCCTCAACCATAGGATCATGCATCTTCTGGCGGATCGTCATAAGTTCCAGATAAGTGACAATATCACTTTCAGAAACCGCAAGTTCAGCCAACGTAGCTTCATCATTATCATCCATAAATGTCTTTGCGGCTTCCTCAATCTTTGCCTGTTCTTCCTCGGAAATGGTTACACCATACTCTTCGGCATGAGCTTTCATAACATATAAGGTCTTGATACTGTCCATCACGCTGTCTTTTGAGCTCTCGCCGTAAGTTCTGCCGTCTTCCTCTTCACTGTCCCAAAATTCTCCTGATCCGCTCATACCATAGCTCTGCATCATCATCTGATAATAACTTTCCGTCTGTGCCTGCTGATCACGTGCTATGTAGCTTGCCAGACCGAGAGTTACTTCCTGTCCATCCACCGTTGCCACCGTTTTTGTTCCATCTAATTTACCACATCCGGTCAAACTTCCTGCCACAAGCGCTGCTGCAAGAATACCACATGCGATTCTGCTGTTTAACTTACTCATATTTTCCTCCGTATTGAACATAAAATTTCACTGTGTTTCATTATATTCCATTTTAATCACGTGAGCAACTATTTTCCCGGATTTCAACTAATTTTCACAAATACCTGCATCTCCTGCAGCAATTCTTCCGTTTTTTCCATCATAGGCACCACTTCTTTTGCTGTTTTCTTCCTGGGGCGATAGATAAAATATGGATTCGTCTCCACTTTAAAGGTCAGTTCATCCGGATGTTTTGCCAATATTTCAGGAACTTTTCCCGGATCCACTTTTGCTCTCTCGTACATGGTAAGCCGAACTTCGTCTCCCATCTGTTTTACCTCAGTGAAATAAATCCTATGCGCAAGTGCTTTCATATTGGCTACTGCCAGAAGATTCTGCACAGTTTTAGGCGGTTCACCAAAGCGATCCATCAGTTCCTCCAGCATATCCTCATATTCTTCCTGGTTTTCAATCCCCGCAATTCTTTTGTAAATATCCAGTTTCAGGTACTCATTCGGAATATATTTTTCCGGAATATAGGCGTTGATATTCATATCGATCGTAGTCTCAAAATCCTCCTGAACCTCGATTCCTTTCGCTTCCTGTACCGCTTCGTTAAGCATCTTACAGTAAAGGTCATATCCCACAGCTTCCATATGCCCATGCTGCTCCGCCCCCAGAAGATTTCCGGCTCCTCGCAGTTCCAAGTCCCGCATGGCAATCTTGATACCGCTTCCCAGCTCCGTAAATTCACGGATCGCATGAAGCCGCTTCTCGGCAATTTCCTTAAGCATCTTATTTCTGCGGTACATAAGAAATGCATACGCTGTCCGGTTGGAACGTCCTACTCTTCCTCTCAGCTGATAAAGCTGCGACAGCCCCATCTGGTCAGCATCATGAATAATAATGGTATTTACATTGGAAATATCCAGCCCCGTCTCAATGATCGTCGTGGAAACCAGTACATCAATGTCACCGTTAATAAATCCATACATGATTTTTTCCAGTTCCCGTTCACTCATTTGCCCATGTGCAAATGCAACATTAGCTTCCGGCACCAGCTTCGCTACCTGATTGGTGATCTCGTCAATATTATTGACCCGATTGTACACATAGTACACCTGCCCGCCTCTTGCCATTTCTCTGCTGATGGCCTCTCTTACCATCTCATCGTTGTATTCCATCACATATGTCTGAATCGGTACTCTGTCCTGAGGCGGCTCTTCCAGCACACTCATATCCCGGATACCTATGAGACTCATATGAAGAGTTCTTGGAATCGGCGTAGCAGTCAACGTCAGTACATCAATATTTTTTTTCAGCTGTTTGATTTTTTCCTTGTGGGTTACCCCAAACCGCTGTTCCTCATCAATGATCAAAAGACCCAGATCTTTGAACTTCACATCACTTGAAAGTACCCTATGTGTTCCGATCACAATATCCACCAGCCCTTTTTTCAGATCCTCGATGGTTTTCTTCTGTTGGGCAGGCGTCCGGAAACGACACAAAAGATCCACCCGAACCGGAAACTCTTTCATTCTCTGTATAAACGTATTGTAATGCTGCTGCGCAAGAATCGTTGTGGGAACCAGATATACGACCTGCTTTCCTTCTTGAATGGCTTTAAATGCCACCCGAAGAGCAATCTCAGTTTTTCCATAACCCACATCGCCACAAACCAGACGGTCCATGATTTTGCCGCTTTCCATATCTTTTTTCGCCGCCTCTATGGCAAGAAGCTGATCCTCTGTTTCCTCAAAAGGAAACATTTCCTCAAATTCCTTCTGCCATACCGTATCAGGACCGTATTTAAACCCTGTCTCATTCTGGCGGGCCGCATACAGTGCCACCAGATCTTTCGCAATATTTTTTACCGCTCCCCGAACACGGGTCTTTGTCTTTTTCCATTCCTGACCACCCAGTTTATTCAGTTTGGGAGTTTTCGCATCACTTCCGGCATATTTCTGAAGCATATCAAGCTGCGTAGCGAGAATATACAGATTACTTTTTCCCGCATATTCGATCTTGATGTAGTCTTTTACCACGCCATCCACTTCCATTTTCTCAATGCCCTTGTAGACACCCAGTCCATGATTTTCGTGAACCACAAAATCTCCCACAGAAAGCTCCGAAAATGTCTGGATCTTTTGCCCGTTATATTCAGTTTTTTTCCGTTTTTTCTTTTTCTCTTTTCCGAAAATATCGCTCTCAGCAATTACTACATATTTAATCAATGGATATTCAAATCCCCTGATTACAGATCCACAGGCAACCTTGATCTCTCCCGGCTGAATCAGACGTCCGGGATCATCACTGTAAAATGCTGCAATTTCTTCGTTTTGAAGTTCTGTCGCCAACCGGGCAGCTCTTGTTCTGGATGGAGACAGAAGAAGCACCTGATATCCCGACTTCTTCCATTTTTTCAAATCCTTCAAAAGCATTTCAAAACTGTTGTTATAGGGATTGACTGATTTGACCGTGATCTGCTTCTCCATGGAATAATTCCACTGATTCCCCCTGGGTTCCATCGTAGACAATGCCAAACCATGACAGTGATGGATCCGATGCACAATATCCTGATGACGGCAGATCAGATTCATCTGTCCGGGAAGCAGATATCCTTTTTCCAGACGGTGCACCATACTCTCCCGAAATTCTTCCTCTGTTGCTTTCGCATGTTCTGTCAGCCGGCTGGGCTCATCCAATACAACCAGCGTATTCTCCGGAAAATAATCCAGAAAAGATACTGTCTTTTTATAAAAATAATGGATAAAATTCTCTGCACCGGCAAAATGCTGGAATTCTTCCATCTGATCTTTCACTTCTTCTGCCAGATCCCGGACACGGGCAGCTTCTTCCGTCCTAAACTCATCTCTCAGCTTCTTCTGAACGTTTTTTGCTTCTTTTTCTATTGCTTTTATTCCTGCGGATATGGTTATCTTATCCAGTACCATCTCCGTAGCCGGATAAATAGCGATTTCATCCAAATTTTCTATGGAACGCTGACTCTGCACATCAAAACTGCGGATGGAATCAATCTCATCCCCCCACAATTCAATTCTCCAAGGATTGTCTTCTGTCAACGGATATACATCCATGATTCCTCCGCGAACGGAAAACTGTCCCGGAGCTTCTACCTGGACACAACGCTCATAACCCATTTCTACCATACGGGTCTTCATTTCATCCAGATTCAGTTCGCTGTCATTTTTCAGGTACAAAATCTTGCTTTTCCATATTTCCAGCGGCACCAGATAGTCCAGACAACTGTCTATAGAAGCGATCACAGTGGCATCTTCCCGTTCCAAAAGAGCTTTCACCACCTGAATCCTCTGGCTGGTAAGCAGATTTCCATGAATATCCGCCTGATAAAAAATCAGATCTCTGGCCGGATACAAAAGCACTTCCGGATCATACATCCGATAATCTTCATAAAAAGCTTTCGCCTTCAAATCATTTTCCACAATAATCAGCCGAAAAGGAAACTCCCGGGCAAGCCCATAGGTAAAATGAGCTTTCTGGGAGTCCAGACAACCGGAAACCGACACGATTCCCTGCTTTTGTACCTGTTTTTTAATATCATCAAAGTCAGCCAGATTATATAATGGTTGTAAGAATGCATCCATCTGCATGGCCAATTCCTTTCCTGTCTGCTCCACAACTCATCGAACAGATGCGTTATAGAGATTCATAGCTTCATCGATCTCACCCTGAACGATTAAAGCAGCCGCCTTCACTGCCCGCTCCAGAGCTTCATCCACCAGTTTTCTGTCGTCTTTTGAAAATGTGCCAAGCACATAATCTGCCAGATCCCAGTTCTTTGGTTTTTCACCGACTCCCACCTTAATCCGCTGAAAATTCTGAGTGCCCAGATGGGAAATAATACTCTTGATTCCATTATGCCCGCCTGCACTGCCTTTTTTGCGGATCCTGATATTTCCGGGAGCCAGACTGATATCATCAAAGATCACAAGAAGCTCTGTTTCCGGATCTATCTTGTAGTAATCCACCAGTGCCCGAACCGCTTCACCGCTTAAGTTCATATAGGTCAAAGGTTTTGCCAGAATCACCTTCTGTCCTTCTATAACGCCTTTCCCATACATGGCTTTGTGTTGCTTTCCCGAGGAAGGAATCCTGTACTCGTCCACCAGACAATCTATGGCATCAAATCCTACATTATGGCGGGTATTTTCATATTGTTTTCCCGGATTTCCCAGGCCCACGATTAAAAACATCTGTTGTCTCCTTTTTCATTTACTGTCCGATCAGGTAAAATATACCATCTCCTGCTCCGGTTTTTCTGCCGGAACGATCTCTTTCGCGTAGAGAACCGGACCCTCATCATGATATACTTCCATATATTCTTTCTTTACTTCAGCAGTCACTTCCACCCAGGAACCCATGCGAAGTCGTTTCGCATGGGGATTCTTACATACATAACCAATAAACTGTGTATCATCCGCACAGCAGGTCAGTGCCATACGTCCCGGCACAAAAAATCCTGCATTCAGATCACGGCTTTTCAGTACCTGTCCCTTAAACTTCACAGTTTTTCCCACATAATCCTCCAAGTTATCCATCATATCAATATACCAGATACCGAAATCCATATCTTCAATTTCGATGATATCTGCGTCCATATCGTAAGGCATCTCATCCTGGAAAATATCCTCGATCTCGCCCTCTTCATCCTCAAACAATACTTCTGCTCCGGCATTTACAACCTTTACACTTCTTCGGAAATTAGCCAGCGGATTTTCCGGACGACATCTGTTAAAGATGACCATATCCGCTCCCCGTACCATTTCCACAAATAAAGATTTCATGTTATTCATATAGATCTGGAAACAGCTTGCATCTACTATCACTATATGCTGTGCCATATCCCAGTATCTCGGAAATGACATCTGATAAAATTTATCCACAGACCACAGCGGATTAAATTCGATCAGTACACGCTCCGGCATATGCTTTTTATCCAGCATACGCAGTGTGTCCTCATTAAAGTCCTCCGGTTCCTCTATAATTTCCATTACGGTATTATATTTTTTCAAATCTTTCTCATCATATTCCTCTTCGCCTTCTTCACATACCAACAGAAGAGTTTTTTCCGGAATCTGGAAATATTCCTGATGAATGGTAAAATCAAGGAACTGAGTCTTTCCGCTTTCCAGAAAACCCGTAATCAAATATACCGGTACATCTCTTTTAAACATATTATTTCACTCCAAACAATTCTTCCAGTTTTGTTTCATTCATCTTGGAACCGATTACACAAAGTTTGCCAGTGATCTGCGGCGCACCGGTACGTACCTCATACTCTTCCGGAACCATATCAAAGAAAATCCATTCTCCATCTTTTCCGTCAACCATACCCTTTGCACGCAGGATCACACCAAAGCTCTCATCCTCGGAAAGCTGTCTCAGAATATTTTCAATCTCTTCTTTGGAGTACTTCTTAGCAGTCTCACGTCCCCAACTTACGAACACCTCATCTGCATGGTGATGATGATGGTCATGACCGCAGCCACAGTCGTGGTCATGGTCGTGATGATGCTCATGGTCATGATCACAGCCACAGTCATGATCGTGGTCATGGTCACAGCCACAGTCATGATCGTGGTCGTGGTGATGTCCATGATCGTGGTCATGGTCTTCGTCATGATCATGATGGTGTCCACATACCGGGCAGATTTCTTCTTCCTCTTCTCTTCCCTGCTCCATAGCTGCCAGTACCTGTGCACCATCAAGTTTTTCAATTGGTGTGGTAATGATAACTGCGTCTTTATTTACACTCCGGATCAGTTCCACTGCTTTTGCAACTTTTTCTTCTGTAGCTTTCGGTGTATCTGTACGGCTGAGAATGATTGTTTTTGCATATTGCAGCTGATTCTCAAAAAATTCACCGAAGTTTCTCATATACATTTTACATTTATTTACATCCACAACGGTAGTATAACTGTTCAAAGAAATCTCACAGTCTACATCCACCCCTTTTACCGCTTTGATCACATCTGAAAGTTTTCCCACACCGGAAGGCTCAATCACGATACGATCCGGATGGTATGTGTTGATCACTTCTTTCAGAGATGTTCCAAAATCTCCCACCAGAGAGCAACAGATACAGCCGGAGTTCATTTCACGAATCTCAATTCCTGATTCTTTCAGAAATCCTCCGTCAATTCCGATCTCGCCAAATTCATTTTCAATCAACACAACCTGCTCACCTTTCAGTGCCTCAGATAACAGTTTCTTGATCAAAGTGGTCTTTCCTGCGCCCAGAAAGCCTGAAATAATATCAATTTTTGTCATAATAAATTCCTCCTGTTCAACGACCAAAAAGGGCTGTTTCGCCAACAGCCCCTGTTATATAGTGTCTTTTTTCATCCGCTTTTGCTGTAATTTCTTCTATGGAGAAGAGAAAACGCATTGCAATTACTCCCCATCCATCATGAAGTTTACAAGACGGTTTACATCCTCCGGCTCATGTGCAATAACTTCCAATTCAGGAATCTCGCCATTTGAAAAAATATTTGCCAGAGATACATACTGGCAGAGCTTAGATTTCAGATTCAGGCGGTCGCCCTCTCCTGTTACCAGTTCTACTTTTCCTTTACACTGATCTACAACTTCAAAAAACTTTTCTACATTACCGATATTTGTTATCTTCATCTTTCTGCTCCTTTCTATATCACAGAAACGATATTGCTATTTTTTCCATTTCCACTTATTATAAACACGTTTTCAGTAAAATGTAAAGCCTGTTATTTAATTTCGACATCCAAAATAGTCTCTAGAACGCAAACACCGCAACTCCATAAGCCGGCAATGGATATTCGATATGATAATCCTGTCCGTCACACTCGCCTTTCACAGCTTTGAATACGGTATCTTCTGCCTCAAAGCTTCCTCCATATTTGGGATCTGCACTGTTCAGTATCAGCTTATACTGTTTTTTCTTCGGCACACCAACCATAAAATCTTTCCGCTCTACCGGTGTAAAGTTACATACAAACAACAAATTATTTCTCTTTGTCGGTGACCAACGGATAAAACTGTAGATACTTCTGTCACCATCATCTGCATTGATCCACTCAAATCCTTCATATCCATTATCATTTGCACACAGAGCCGGATATTTTTTATACATATGAAGCAGATCTTTCACATACTCCTGCAGCTGCTGATGTCTTTCTTCCCGAAGCAGATACCAGTCAAGTTCTCTTGCCTCACTCCACTCCTGGAACTGACCGAAATCCTGACCCATAAAGAGAAGCTTCTTGCCCGGATGCCCGAACATAAAGGAATAACCGGCTTTCAGGTTCTCAAATTTATCATCATACAAGCCCGGCATTTTGTTGATCATGGAACACTTCAGATGTACCACCTCATCATGGGAAAGTACCAGTATGTAATTCTCACTGAATGCATAAGTCATGGAGAATGTCATCTTGTTATGATTATACTTACGGTAAATCGGATCCAACTTCATATATTCCAGGAAATCATGCATCCAACCCATATTCCATTTAAAGGAGAATCCAAGTCCATTCTCTTTTTCCACATCTCCCGTTACCTTCGGCCAGGCTGTGGATTCTTCGGCAATCATCATGACACCCTTATTTCTTCCACGAACAAGGGTATTGAGATGTTTGAAAAACTCGATTGCTTCCAGATTCTGATTGCCGCCGTATTTGTTGGCAACCCACTGACCATCACTCTTTCCATAATCCAGATACAGCATAGAAGCAACCGCATCAACTCTCAATCCATCCACATGGAATTCTTCCACCCAGTACAGGGCATTGGCAATCAGGAAATTCTTTACTTCGTTGCGGCCATAATTGAAAATCTTTGTTCCCCAGTCTGGTTGCTCACCCTGACGTGGATCTGCATGCTCATACAGACAGGTTCCGTCAAATTCTGCCAGACCATGGGCATCTTTCGGGAAGTGAGCCGGCACCCAATCCAGAATCACACCGATTTTATTCTTATGCAGATAGTTGACCAGATATTTGAAATCTTCCGGTTTGCCATAGCGGGAAGTCGGTGCATAATAACCTGACACCTGATATCCCCAGGAACCATCAAACGGGTGCTCTGCGATTCCCATAAGTTCTACATGCGTATATCCCATCCTTTTCACATACTCTGTCAGTGTATGGGCAATCTCACGGTAGCTATAAAAACCATCCGGATCCTGCTCTGTTGCCGGGTGTTTTCTCCAGGAACCGGGATGCACTTCATAAATCGCAACTGCCTTTTCTTTCGGATCGGTTTCCTGACGATTCTTGATCCATGCAGAATCTGTCCACTTAAAGCCGCTGATGTCAGCAACTCTGGATGCATTGCCCGGGCGCATCTCAGACCAGTTTGCATACGGATCAGCTTTAAACAAATCCCGACCATCCTGTGCCTTAATATAAAACTTATACAGATCTCCCACAGCTACTCCCGGAACAAAAGTTTCCCATACACCGATCGGACCTGTTTTCTTCATGGGATTTGCATCGGTTGCCCAATCATTGAACTCACCCACAACGGCTACCTTTGCTGCATTTGGTGCCCATACCGCAAAATAAACTCCCTGTTTTTTGCCCTGTGTAGTCACATGCGCACCCAGTTTTTTGTAAATATCATAGTGCGTTGCCTGACCAAAATAATATTGATCCTTTTCCCCAAACTGCATCTTTTCCTTCATAATCATTCTCCTTTTTCTAAATATCTTTTATTCGACACCTTTAAAATCTTTACTCCATTCGGCGGAAGTAAAACATTCAGCTTCCCGCCTTCTTCCGGACAAATTTCCTTGTTGACCGCATCTACGTATGCTTTTCCGCCCACAGGAATCGGAATCCATAGCTGAGCTTCCTGACTTTCATCATTATTCACTGCTACAACTACAGCTTTATCCTCCTGAATGCGTGCAAATGCATACTGTCGATTGGTCAACAAAAGTTCTTTATACATTCCGTAAATGCTTTCCGGATGCTCTTTTCTTATTTTTCCTAACATCCGGATCCATTCCGTCAATTCCGGATGTGGTGCTTTCTTCTGCATCTCCTCAAGATTCAATGCCGGACGGAGAGGATTATCATTTCCTCCTTCTTTTCTTCCCTGAATCCCCCATTCCGAACCATAGTAGATGGATGGAATTCCCGGAAGGAAATACAACAGCGTATATACCAATGGCAGATGGCCCGCCACTTTCAATTTACTTGCCAGCCGGTCCACATCATGATTATCCACAAAAGAATATAGTTTCAATCCTCTGTAAATACCTCCATTGCTGTCGAACTCTCTACGGATCGTATGTGCTATCTCAAAATAATTATGATCATTGTGACCGGAATATAATCCTTTATGAAGTTCATAGTTTGTAACACTGTGGAGCAGGCGACTTCCGTCCTGGATATAACGGGCATAGTCTCCATGAATCACTTCACCCATCAACCAGAAATCCTGCTTCCATTCTCCGGTACAGCGGCGCAAATCCTCCATAAATCCAAAATCCAGACAGTCTGCACAGTCCAGTCGGATTCCATCAATATCAAACTCCTCAATCCACCCATGAATCGTGTCCAGCAAATATCCTTTCACTTCCGGGTTCTGTAGATTCAGATTCACCAGTTCAAAACAATTTCTCCATGCCTCATAAGAAAATCCGTCGTTATACCAGGTATTACCTCCAAACCAGATTCCTTTATACCAGGATATATACCGGGACTGTTCCCGATTTTTCTGAATATCCTGAAACGCAAAAAATTCTCTTCCTGTATGGTTGAACACTCCGTCCACCACAACTCGGATTCCCAGATCGTGAGCTTTCTTAACAAAGTTCACGAAATCCTGATTGTCTCCCAGACGTTTGTCCACGGTTCGATAATCCTTTGTATCATAACCATGCGTAGAAGACTCAAACAGTGGTCCTATATATACTGCACTGCATCCCAGCTCTTTTACATGGGGAAGCCACTTTTCCAGTTCCGGAAAACGATGTTTCACCTCCGTCTGCCGATTCTCTCCCGGTGCCCCCGTCATACCGATCGGATACATGTGATAAAATACTGCCTCTTCATACCAAGCTGCCACACTTTATACCTCCTGAAATCTATTCTGAACAAAATACTTTTCCGCGAAATTTATGAATAAATTCCATACAAAAACTGGTTTACAATCTCACGTATCTTCTCATCCGATACAGAAAAATCTCCCTGTTCATCCTCATTGATCATAAATATCATCATGTGAGAATCCAGAATACCCATAAAACTGACTGCAAACTGCATCTGTCGCCCTCTCATATTGCCCAGTTCATCGGAAGAATCCTCAAAAATTTTTACAAGTATTTTATAATACTGTGAAATAAAAGGATGTACCGCCTGAAACCCTTCCGTTTCCCTTCCTGAATGAAGCTGACCCACCATAAAAAGATAAAATTCCCAATGGTTCCGTGCAAAATCAAAATATGCCTGCGCTACCCGGAACAGCACATCCGGTACATTGCCCGGCTTTTCCACTGCATCATTCAGCATTTTCCCCAGAACTGCACTGTTGGAGTCAAGAATCTCCTTAAGCAGACCCTGCTTACTTCCAAAATAATAATACAGAGTCGGTTTTGTAATCCCCGCTTTATCCACGATCTCTTGTACACCAACTGCATCATATCCGCGATTGCAAAAGAGGTTTAATGCAACTTTTAGGATTGCCTCCCTGTTGTCCATTCTTCCCAGCTCCTTCCACGGAATCTCTTTCTTGATTTATTATACCAATCGGTATATAAAGTGTCAACTACCATCCTGTGTTTAGAAATCATTTTTCAAACTTTATTCTCTGCCGGATTTATACCAGACACAACTTTTTCCAGCGCCCGCTGATATATCTTCCCACAAAGAAAAGAATACGAAATACCCAGTCAATAATCATTGCGATCCATACGCCGATTGCTCCCATTCCCATCTGTACTCCGATCAAATAGCTAAACCCGATCCGGAAAGTAAACATGGAAAATATGGATACGATCATAGTAAATTTTACGTCATTGCACGCACGAAGCATATTCGGAAGCACAAATGCTGCCGGCCACATAAAAATCGCACAGCCATCATGGATCATTACCAGAATATATGCCAGTCTGGTGGTCTCACTGCTCAGTCCGTACAGAGACAAAATAGGATTGAGACATAACAAAATAATTGTATTCAATACTGCCGTTGCTGTATATGCAATCAACAACAATTTTTTTGTATAATAACGAATCTGTTTCTCATCCTGCGCCCCTACGCACTGTCCAATCACCGTAATCATAGCAAGACTGATAGCCTGTCCGATGATACATCCCATACTGTCAAGATTATTTGCCACACCGTTGGCAGCAATCTGGACCGTTCCAAAGCCGGAAATGATACTGACTACCAGTACACGTCCCAACTGAAAAATTCCGTTTTCAATCCCACTGGGTATTCCAATGTATAGTATTTTTTTAATCACATCCCATTCCACATGGAATTTTTCTTTTGCAAAATGTACCATATTTTCCGGATTTCTCAACAATATATATAACACAATACCGCCCACCGCTCTTGAGATGAGAGACGGCACAGCAACTCCGGCAACTCCCATATGAAGACCGAAGATACAGACAGCATTCCCTACAACATTGATAATATTTATTAAAATGGAAACCTTCAGTGTAATCTGTGCATTTCCCATAGAACGGAACAAAGCGGCACAGGCATTATATACTGCCAGAAAGGGAAACGAGACTGCAGATATCAACAGATAAATAATGGCATTTTCCATAACATCATTTTCAATACTTCCAAAAAATAATCGCAGCAACGGTCGTTTCGCCAGTATTACCGCAGCAGCGATCACAAAACTGATTGCAATCACTGTATAGAGCAATTGTTTCGCAGAGCGACAGGCTTCCTCCCTTTTTCTGGCACCGATATTCTGCGATGTTACCACTGCACCGCCGGTAGCCAGCGCTGATAAAACACTGAAAATCAACAAATTGATCATATCCACCAGAGATACACCTGATACTGCAGCTTCCCCCACCGAGGAAACCATCATAGTATCCGCCATCCCCACTGTAATCGCCAGCGCCTGTTCAAACACCAGCGGTATGATTAATTTACGTAAATCTTTCTTTGAAAAAAGCAATTCCATGATTACTCTGTCCTCCTGTATTCATGCTACGTCCCAGTATAATACTTTTTTTTCGATGAATCTACGACATAATATCACTTTTTTCATTTTCCCAAATAAAATTTCTTAAAAAAAAGCAGCATTTATAAAAACGCCGCATCTTTTTCTTTCCGGCCCTGACCGGTTACTTTTTGAAATCTGAAATTTTCCACTGCTCCGATCACAAACGGAATAATATTGGTCACAAATCTAAATAACAAAATGGCCGATACTGCTTTTGCATTCCCTATGATCCGACCGTACACCAAAACAAAAACAAGTTCCAGTGAACCGAATCCGGAAGGAGCCGGTATTACTCCCGCCAATGTAAATGTCACTGCCATCAGTGCTGCAGAAACAGACTCATTCCTGTAGCTCTGGCACCATCTACATCGCTTCGTTTCAGATAATATATCTCCGCAACGCCCGTCCCGCTTCCAAAAGTCGCAATCCTGTAAAACTTCCTCCAACGATGTATTCTCAACCTCATAGAGAATATCCCTGATAGAATCTCTGAAATAGAACATGATAATCAGTATGATTGCTGTAAAAACCCCATATTTCACTGCAATTCTTGTTTTCTTTTCAGTCTGCGGCACTTTTTTTATCAGTCACCTTTCTTCCACAATTCTTCTGCGGTCTCAGCCCAATTCGCCGCATATTCTTTGCACTTTTCGCATAGATGCTCTGCACTCTCCGGAGACTGAAGGTCTGTTGAGTGAGCACCTGATTCGCGAACCAGTCTTTGCAGTATTTCCGGATTTTCTAACATCGGACACGGGCGCAGATGGTTTTCATTGAACGGCTGGTTATCATGATAAGCCATAAACAATGGCTGCTTTAAGATTTCCAGAATTGTATTCTCCCGGATATTTCCATTGGAATAATGGATAAATACACATGGCTCCGCATCTCCGTTTGCATTGATGTGGAAATAATTTCTTCCTCCTGCGATACAACCGCCCACAAATTCTCCGTCATTCTGGAAATCCATAGCAAAGATTCCCGGCCCCTTTTTCATATTCCGGATCTCGCGTACTCTGTGATACATATAAGTTCTCTGCTCACTGGATGGCAAAAGATCTACAGCAGCATCATTTCCTACAGGCATATAATGGAAATACAGGGAATATCTGCAGCCCTTCTCAATAATCATCTGTATAAATTCATCACTGGTGACGCTTTCTATATTCTGGCTTGTATAGCAGATAGAGGTTCCAAATACCAGGCCGTGAGCTTTCAGAAGTTCCATAGCATGCATAACTTTTCCATAAACACCTTCTCCTCTGCGCAGATCATTTACCTCCGGCTTTCCTTCCAGACTGATTGCCAGATACAGGTTTCCTACCTCCTGCATCTGCTTACAAAGTTCCTCATCTACCAGTGTTCCATTTGTATAGGCTAAAAATACACAATCACTATGTTTTCGGCAAAGTGCAATCACATCTTTTTTCCTTACCAGAGGTTCGCCGCCGGTCAGCATATAAAAATACACTCCCAGTTCTTTCCCCTGACAGATCACCGAATCCATTTCATCCAGTGTCAGGTTCAATTTATTGCCATACTCCGCTGCCCAGCATCCGGTACAATGCAGGTTGCAGGCACTTGTAGGATCCATCAAAATGATCCATGGTATATTACATTTGTGCACTTCTCTCATTTCTCTGATCTTCTTGGTACCATGGAACATTGCCTCATATCCCAGATTCACAATCGTAGTTTTCAGAACATGGGGATCAATCTCATCCACAATGGAGTTGACATATTTGTTCAGCGTATATTCCGGACTGGAAATCATTTCTTTCAGATACTCCCAATTGGCATCTATTTTCGTATCATCCATATATTTTTCCGCAGTATCCAGAAACTTCATATAAGCTTCTTCCCTGTTTTTGTCCACCTGATTCAATATGTAATCAGCCAGACCCGAAAACACCTTTCTTCCTGCTGCATGAGTTAATTTGCCCATAATTATGTCCTCCTTCGTACTTCAAATATATGTCTTTCTCCCCTCAAAGATTTCATCGGGAAAGATAATTTCCCCTATCGTATTCCCATCATTATATTTCTGTCTCATCCTTTTTTCCATGGACAAAAAAAAAGGAATGGCAAAAAATTCGCCATTCCAAACAAATTGGTTAAAAATGCAACAAAATCTTGAATCTGTCCAATTTTTCATTTACTGTTTTACAAACCGCTGCAAAACTTCATCCAGTTCCCCCTGCATCATAGTAAACAAAAGTGTCATGATTTCTTCCGGATCCTGCTTCATATCCTTTTCAATCCACGAAAGCATGATTCCACTGAGAGCATAGGTATAAAACTCTGCAACAAACGTCCTTTCTTTCTCTGAAATATCCAGATGCACTGCCTGTTCTTCTACCACCTGATCAACCACTTTAAAAAACTGCCGTTCCAGAAAACCCATCAGCTGTTCTTTACTGATCGACCGATAACTTCCCAAAATAAACTTTTTATTATCCAACGCATACTTAAAAAGACGTTCTACTCCCTGCTGCCACGTATCGTATGTATTGTTCCCACCTATAGCTTTTTCGGCCTCCGTACAGAAAATCCATTCTACAAGATCGTAAATATCCCGAAAATGATAATAAAAGGTATGTCGGTTGATCTCACAATCCTCTGCAATATCTGTCACGGTAATCTTGGACAACGGTTTCTGCTCCAACAGCTTCTTCAGGGATGCAGCCAGTGCCTTCTTCGTCATCTGTGCCATCTTTCTCACTCCTGATTATTTCTTACTATTATTTGTGATTATATCAAATTATTTGGTTCCTGTGTTATTTTCATAAAATTTTAAGATTCTGATTCCGCATTTCATGTTAGAATGTATGGCGAAACTATCAATGAAAAATCAAGGGGAGTGATTTTATGATATGTCCAAACTGTAATCAGGAAGTAACCGGTAAATATTGCAGTTATTGCGGAGCACTGTTGGAAACCGAGGAAGACTCCAACACATCTGAAAAAACCGCAAAAGATACTTCCACACAAACTACAAAACAGAAAACAAAAGTGAAAAAGAAAAAGAAGAAAACAGGGCGCATTTCCGGAGCTGTCTCAAGCGGACTCTCTACTATCGGATCCATAACCACGGGCAGTATAAAAACTGTCTGGAAACTTTTTATGTGCGCGATTCAGTGGATCTGTGCTGCCCTCATGCTTCTTATTACATGGAAAATGTTCCTTGGTCTGTGGGCACAGAGAACCACTTTGGGTTCCATAAGCGGAATTCTCCGGGAACGCAATATCAATCAGGCTGCCTATCTTTTTCTTGCAGTCTGCCTGGTAGCTTTTGGAATCCTGCAAGTTTTCTGGACTATTTCAAAAAAGAAAATGCCGGATAATGGCAAAGTCCGAAGACTGGATATGGGACGCGGAATCTTTGGATTTATTTTCTTTTTCCTGCTTGCGCTTATTTCTCATTATGTAAACCCAATTCTTCCGGAACATCCCTATCCGCTGCCGGGTATCAAGCAAATCTTTAGTGTAATAACCGGTCTGGGAAAATCCTATGTAACACTGAACCTGCTGGGAATCATACTTTGTATCATCCGGAAAGCAGGAACTCGTTAATTTTTTATTTCAGTCGGAGTTTCCTCCGGCTGAAATACTATTTGTTCTGGTTTTCGGGAATACCCGATATCCATTTTCTCTGGTCACCTCAATCACTTTTTCTTCTGAAATACCTTTAATTTCTGCAATGGCCTGCACCACATAAGGAATATTTAATGAAGAATTTCTTTTCCCTCTGTATGGCACAGGAGCCAGATACGGACAGTCGGTTTCTAAAAGCAGCGATTCCAACGGTGCATATTCCACCACTTCTTTCAGCTTTCTCGCATTTTTGAAAGTAACCACTCCGCCCACACCCAGTGACAGTCCCATATTCAGATATTCTCTCGCTATTTCTTTCCCATAGGAAAAGCAATGTACCACACCGCCGATTTCCCCGGCTTTCATTCGTTTCATAGTTTCTAATGTATCCTGTGCAGCCTCCCGGCTGTGGATAATAAATGGCAGTTTCTCTTCTCTTGCCAATTGAAGCTGGCGCTCAAACCAGTAAATCTGGGATTCATGCTGTTCCTTATCCCAGTAATAATCCAGCCCGATTTCACCCACAGCTACTATTTTTTCCATACGACAGATTTGACGCATCTTCTGTATCATTTCCTCATTCAGGGAACCTGCATCATCCGGATGCACCCCGACTGCGCCATACACAAACGGGTATTTCTCTGTTAAATCGATGGTACGTTTCCAGTTCTCCACTTCTGCACACACGTTAATGATTCTCTCAATTCCATTTTCCTGCATGGACGCAAGAAGACTGTCTCTATCCTCGTCAAAAGCCTCATCATCATAATGAGCATGACTTTCAAATATCATGTTTTTTTTCATCTTTCTCATCCTTTTTTCCGCTGCCCAGTTTACTCATCACAAACACACACAGCATAATGATCAGAATGGTAACAAAAATTCCCGCCATTCCTTTCCACATAATTTCCAGTGCCTGCAGCACGGCCTTCGGATCAATTACCGCAAATATTTCTCTCATCATACTTTTCTCCTCCTTACAGCATACTTGTCACCAGATTGATCACCATTCCTCCTGCAATAACAGAAGCAATCTGCCCGGATACATTGGCTCCGGCTGCATGCATTAAAATGATATTGGAAGGATCTTCCTCCATGGCAATCTTCTGAACCACACGAGACGACATCGGAAAAGCAGAGATTCCGGCACCTCCGATCATAGGATTGATCTTTTTCTTGAGGAACAGATTAATGATTTTGGCAAACACCACACCACCTATCGTGTCCATAACAAATGCGAAAAGACCGATGAGCATGATCAAAAGTGTCTGAACTGTCACAAAATTTTCTGCCTGCATGCTGAATGAAATCGTAATACCCAAAAGAAGCGTAATCAGATTTGCCAGATTATTCTGTGCTGTATCTGACATGGTTCCCAGTACTCCACACTCACGAACCAGATTACCAAACATCAGGAATCCTACCAGTGCAACTGACTGAGGTGCAATCAATCCGACAATAATTGTTACAACAATTGGAAATGCAATACGCATTTTTTTGTTCACGCTCTTTGGATTGTATTCCATATGAATCTGACGTTCTTTTTTCGTGGTTACCAGTTTGATTGCCGCAGGCTGAATGATTGGCACCAACGCCATATAAGAATAAGCCGCGACAGCAATCGGACCAATATAATTTGATTTGAGAATCTGGGATACCAGAATAGATGTAGGACCGTCCGCTGCACCAATAATACCAATTGACGCAGCGTCTTTCAAGTCAAATCCCAGAAGAACTGCCAGCAAAACAGCCGCAAATATACCAAACTGCGCTCCTGCTCCAAAAAGAAACATGACCGGATTGGACAGAAGCGGTCCAAAATCGATCATTGCCCCGATCCCGATAAACAATAAGATTGGCATTGCCTCCGAAGCATTGATTCCCACATCAAACAGCCAGGAAATAATTCCGTGGGATTCGATTCCTCCCTGTAACACCTGATCCAGAACCCCCGAAAAAGGAAGATTGACCAGAATTGCTCCAAATCCCATAGGCAGAAGCAGCGAAGGTTCATACTCTTTGCTGATTGCCAGCCAGATCAATAAAATTCCTACCGCATACATGACCACCTGTTTCCATGTAAGTGCCATGATGCCTTCCACTAAAAATTCCATACACATACCATCCTTTCTGTATTCTAAAAGGGAATCTGCTCCGCCGCAGTGCGATCCTGCCTGGAAGTCTTTTTTGTATCATAGGAAAGTCTCTAGACTTTCCTATGATACAAAAAAGACTTTTACTGCAATCAAAGAATCGCAGTAAAAGTCTTGCTATTTCAATCTTTTGCGGACTGCCTATCAGGCAATCGTTCTGACGCATAAAAATCCATAAAATATGGCAGCTACTCCCTTTCACCTGTTTATAGTATAAACTTTACAGGGAAGTTTTGTCAATTGGAAAGTGTCCTCTGTTATTAGCAGATTTCTGCTCCTGCCGGCATTTTCTTTTCCGGCACCACCAAAGACAGCTCACCATTTTCATCTTCTGCACAGAGAATCATTCCTTCGGACAATACTCCTGCCAGTTTTGCCGGTTTCAGGTTTACCAGTACCATTACTTTCTTTCCTACCATTTCCTCTGCGGAATAATGAGATTTGATACCGGATACAATCTGTTTTACCTGGCTTCCGATCTTCACCTGAGAACACAGAAGCTTTTTGGATTTCTTCACTGGTTCACAGGAAATAATCTCTCCTACCTGGAACTGTAATTTTTCAAAATCTTCAAAAGTAATTTCTGCTTTCGGCTCAATATCAATTACATTTTCTTCAGGCTCTTCCGGTTTTTCCTGCTCGGCTCTCTTTGCTTCAACCTTTTCCAGAATTTCTTTTACATCCAGACGCTGGAAAAGAATCTCCGGTTTTTCTGTAACTTTATTCCCGGATACATACAGACCAAACTGATCCAGAGTTTCATATTCTCTCTTCTCTGCATTCAGCTGTGTAAGGATTCTTCCTGTCGTCTCCGGCATAAAGGATTCCAGAAGAGCCGCACCGATCGTTATACTTTCTACCAGATTATACAGTACTTCTGCCAGACGATCTTTTTTCGTCTCATCTTTTGCCAATGCCCAGGGCATTGTCTCATCAATATACTTATTGCATCGTTTGAACAAATTAAAGATTTCCGTGATGGCATCAGCAACACGCAGATTTTCCATCTTTGCAGCCACTTTATCTCTTGTTCCTGTAACGACGGCTTTCAGATCATCATCCACTGCTTCAGAAACCCCAGTCTTTGTAACAACTCCGCCAAAATATTTATTGGACATGGAAATGGTACGGTTCACAAGATTACCCAGTGTGTTAGCCAGATCCGAATTCAGGCGCTCTACCATCAATTCCCACGTGATCACACCGTCATTTTCAAACGGCATCTCATGAAGAACAAAATAACGTACTGCATCCACACCGAAAAACTCTACCAGATCATCCGCATAGATTACATTTCCTTTGGACTTACTCATCTTTCCGTCACCCTGCAGCAGCCATGGATGTCCAAAAATCTGCTTTGGCAAAGGCAGATCCAGAGCCATCAGAAAAATTGGCCAGTAGATGGTATGGAAACGAATAATATCTTTTCCAATCAGGTGCAGATCCGCCGGCCAGTCCTTCTTAAACTGCTCGGTACTGTTACCGTCACAATCATAACCGATACCGGTAATGTAGTTGGTCAGCGCATCCAGCCATACATATACAACGTGCTTCGGATCAAAATCTACCGGAATTCCCCATTTGAAAGAGGTACGGGATACACACAGATCCTGCAGACCCGGAAGAAGGAAATTGTTCATCATTTCATTTTTTCTGGACACCGGCTGAATAAATTCCGGATGTGTGTTGATATGATCAATTAATCTCTGCGCATATTTGCTCATTTTAAAGAAATAGGCTTCTTCTTTCGCCGGAGTACAAGGACGTCCGCAGTCAGGACATTTACCATCTACCAGCTGAGACTCTGTAAAGAAAGACTCGCACGGTGTACAGTACATTCCTTCATAATATCCTTTGTAAATATCTCCCTGATCATACAGCTTTTTGAAAATTTTCTGTACCTGCTCTTCATGATAATCATCCGTAGTACGGATAAATTTATCATAAGAAGTATTCATCAAATCCCAGATCCGTTTAATTTCTGTGGAAACATTATCCACGTATTCTTTCGGTGTAATTCCTGCTTCTTCCGCTTTCAGCTCAATTTTCTGCCCGTGTTCATCCGTTCCTGTCTGGAAAAATACGTCATATCCCTGTTGTCTTTTGAAACGGGCAATACTGTCTGCAAGAACCACTTCATAAGTATTTCCAATATGTGGTTTTCCTGATGTGTAGGCGATGGCAGTTGTCATATAAAATTTTTCTTTTGCCATGATAAAATCCCTCCTATATTTTATTTCAGCACTAAAAAAGTCTTCTGACTTTCCTATGATACAAAAAAACTCATCTTCCTATTCAGAAGACGAGCCCTATCAGCCGTGTTACCACTTCTATTCGTCCACACTTCACAGTATGAACCTCATCAGGTACTTGTTATACCCTGCCGCTATAACAGGCGGATCCTGTCGCAGCCTTGCTGTAGAAATATCCAGTACCGAAAGATTATATAAATCTCTGCAATACATCCCAGTTCGGTGCGCCTCTCAGAAGCCATCTTCCATAAACTTTCCTGTATCCCTCTCAGCCAACGGGACTTCTCTGTAACAGCAAATATCCATGTACTCTCTTCGTCACGGTGTTTGTCTTATCAATACAAACATGTTAGCACGGCGAAATACTTTTGTAAACCCCAAAAAATAATTTCTTACACCGTAACTGGTATGGCTATTTTATTCAAAACTGGCTATTCTTTTCAAACCAATTCTGATGTAAGGTATGGAGCATAGAATATGAAAAGAGGTTGTAAATATGAAAACAAATCTGAAAAAGCTGGTAATGACCGCTTTATTTGCGGCATTAGCCTGTGTAGCTACTATGTCAATCCGGATCCCTACTCCAGGTACAAACGGATACATCCATCCGGGTGATGCCGTTGTAATCCTCTCCGGAATCATCCTGGGACCTGTATATGGTCTTCTTGCAGGCGGAATCGGCTCTGCAATGGCTGATCTCCTTGGTGGATATTTTGTGTATGTACCTATTACGTTTGTAATCAAAGGTCTGATCGCTCTCATCGCAGGTCTGATTTACCAGAAAGCCGGAAAAACAAAAACAAGCCGTTACGTAGGTGTTGTCCTTGGCGGAATCGTGGATATCATTCTTGTCGCCGGCGGCTACTTCCTGTGTGAATCCTTCATGTATGGTGCCGCAGGAGCTGCTGCAAGTATACCTGCTAACATCATCCAGGGGATCGGAGGACTGGTGATTTCTCTGATTCTGTATCCGATATTGATTGCAATTCCGGACATCAGACAGATGACTGCTGGTTCCAATCAATAACACTCAATAACTGAACATAATAACTTTAGTCACAAGTCTATAAAACGAATCAGCACATATGTCAACACATAAAATTGCATATGTGCTGGTTTTCCTTTATTTATTTTTCATCCCCAGTTCTTTTACTTTTTCAACTGAGATTTCTGCCAGTTCCGCTATTTCCTCATAAGGATACTTTTCCTTTTTTACCATCCGCAGAATTATTTTTTCTTTTTCTTCTTCCCTGCCTACTTTTCTCCCAGTTTGTATTCCCGCCTGCATCGCTTCCTCGCGCAAATCTTCAATTGCCTTGCACATATCGATCGTTTCCTCACTCTCATCCATGTTTATTCCCACTCCTCTCTTCCGGCTTCTCGATCTATTCTATGGAATCTTGCATCGTTTTTTACCAGATTATACAGCTTTTCCTTATCTTTTGAATACTTCGTAATTTTGTGATTGTATCTTTGATGCCCATATAAAAACACCTCTGACTTAAGTTTTTTTCTATAAATTTCACCTATATTCTTTATCAAAAGCATAAGTGTTTATCTTAAGTGAAGGCTTGTTTTTTTACTATTTGCTCCCCAATTCTTTTACTTTTTCAACCGAAACTTCTGCCAATTCCGCTATTTCCTCATAAGGATACTTTTCCTTTTTTACCATCCGCAGAATTAATTTTTCTTTTTCTTCTTCCCTGCCTACTTTTCTCCCAGTTTGTATTCCGGTTTGTATTCCCGCCTGCATCGCTTCCTCGCGCAAATCTTCAATTGCCTTGCACATATCGATCGTTTCCTCACTCTCATCCATGTTTATTCCCACTCCTACTCCTGTCACTGCATTGATAACTCTTCCGGCTTCTCGGTCTATTCTATGGAATCTTGCATCGTTTTTTACCAGATTATACAGCTTTTCCTTATCTTTTGAATACTTCGTAAACAACAATACCTCCCGCAGGCTTGTCCGGAATCGATCCAGTTGTTCTTCATCCAGACCTTCCGGTGTGATCAGATTGATTTTATAATCCGGAATGAAGCATAATAGTTTATCATCGGTTACTGCCAGCATTTCGTGCAGGCATATCGGTCCATCCCATCGATCCGGTCCAAAATAAATGACAAGTGTTATCACCGGCAGCAGCCTGTCTTCTTTATAAAAACCGGACAGATATTCTCCGCTGCTGGGTTTTTTGATTTTTTCAGCTTGTGTATCGTTTTTTCCTTTTCTCTCCCTTCGATGTGCTTTTGCTGCTTCTTCCACCTGGGAAGAGTATTGCAGTGCATCATATACCATATCCTTTACCGGCATGGCATAGTGTACTTCTGACTGCAGCTCCACACCAAGAAGGAGATATACT